>DATAXU010000045.1:0-12081 GCA_036272955.1 Verrucomicrobiia bacterium | reverse complement strand
TGCCTGGCGCAAGATGCCGAAGAGGGCGCCACGAAAGAGAATCTCTTCGATCACCGCGACAATCACCGCGACCAGCGCCGTGATGAGCAAACTATTGATGAGTTGCATTGGGGATTGGGCGTGGGCCAAAACGCGACCGTGTGCGGCGAGAGCGAGCAAAGCGACGCACGCCAGTGACGCGAACCCCAGGCAAAATCCTTGCAGGAGATCAACGGCAGGGCGACCTTGTTTGCCCAGGCCGAGCGCGCGCCATCGCAACATTTCGCAACGGCTCAGGAGCGGAACAAGGCTGAGCAAAGCAATGATCTCCAATGCGCGCGCGAGATAACGGTGGAAGGGGGTTGCCGCCAGCGCGGACATAGCGGCCCAATGAGTGAACCAGTACAGCCAGGGCGCAAGCAATGAGCCTCCCAGGAAAACGACCGCGAAGTAAATCAGCAGCGAGCGAATGGGCCGCATGTCGGGGCCAATTAAAAGACCATTCACCCCGATGCGCCAAGAAGATTGTTGGAGTTTTCATTTTGGGCCGTTTAATCCTTGGCCATGCCGGAACATTCGGAGACGGAACAACGCTCCGACGCGCTTGCGGATAAGTTTCCGCAATATCTGGCCTCCAAGGGCGGGTCTTTCACCACGAAGTGATGGGGAAAATCACCACGAAGCTCACGAAGGTCACGAAGATCAGGGAAGAGAAAACTTGAAAACAACCAGTCTAAGATAAAACCGGCCAAATGTTGAATGTATGAAGTTGACCCCGATGACCCGCGATGACCCGACCCCGATGACCCGGGGCCGGATGAACGGAAAGAGGTTGAATTGTTAAAAGTTAAGATGTGACTCCGCTCTGAGATTTGACTCCGCTCTGAGATTCGAAGAGCCATGACTCCGCTCTGAGATTGATTGGGAACGTTCACCACGAAGGGATGGGGAAAATCACCACGAAGAGCACGAAGAGCACGAAGACTGAATTAAGAGACTAACGGGCTGCGGCGAAATAATTAAAAGACGATTCACCCCGATGCGCCGAGAAGATTGTTGGAGTTTTCGTTTTGGGGCGTTTATTCTTTGGGCATGCCGGAATATTCGGAGACGGAACAACGCCCCGACGCGCTTGCGGATAAGTTTCTGCAATATCTGGCCTCCAAGGGCGGGTCTCCTTACACGGAGCGCAATTACCGGCAGGCGCTTCGGGAGTTTGCCGCTTGGTCGAAGGAGCGGCGCGGAGTTTGGCCGGATTGGGTCGCGCTGGGTCGTGACGATTTTCGCGATTTTTTAAGGGCGCTTGGACGAAACCAACTCAGCCGCGCGGGGGTGCGTCTTCGGTTTTCCGCGCTGCGGTCGTTTTACAAATTTCTCGTGCGCGAAGGGCTCCTCAGCGCCTCGCCCATTCGCAATATTTCGCTGCCGAAGCTGGAGAAGCGGGTGCCGCGGTTTTTGACGGTGCAGCAGTTTGAGGCGCTGGCAAAAGCTCCGTTGAAGGAATTGCAAACGGCGAGCAAAAATAAAAAAGTCGATGCGTCGGTTTTTATTCGCGATGCGGCGATGCTGGAGGTTACGTATTCGTGCGGGTTGCGCGTCAGTGAGCTTTGCCGTCTTAATGCAGGCGATTTGGATTCGAGCGAGGAGTTGGTCCGAGTTCACGGCAAAGGCAAAAAGGAGCGG
The DNA here is from genome assembly GCA_036272955.1 of Verrucomicrobiia bacterium. Taxonomy (GTDB): domain Bacteria; phylum Verrucomicrobiota; class Verrucomicrobiia; order Limisphaerales; family Palsa-1400; genus DATAUD01. The sequence continues at coordinate 10,419 of DATAXU010000045.1, read as the reverse complement.
CTGGTTCCGATCGGACTCCCGGCGCTGGACGGCATTGAGGCTTACTGGAAGCATGTCCATTATTCGCCGGAACCGGAAATGCCGGTTTTTTTTGGGCATGGAAAACGGCACGCGCGCTTGTCGCCGCGTAATGTCCAGGTGCGATTGAAAAAATATCTTCGCTCGGCGGGGTTGGACCCGAAGCTTTCGCCACACAAATTGCGGCACAGTTTTGCGACGCACTTACTCGATGCGGGGGCGGATTTGAGGAGCGTTCAGGAATTGCTTGGTCATGCGCATCTGGTCACTACACAGGTTTATACGCACATTACCACGGAGCGATTGAAGCGGACGTATGACAAGGCGCACCCGAGGGCGTGAACTGTCCTGAGTCTAATGGGGATTGACACCACGAAGATCACAGAGATCACGAAGGGCAGAAAAGAAAAGTTGAAAACAAAGAAGTTTAGGCTGACTCGACATGTCCTGTTATAATACGCCTGCGACTTTGTAAGTGACTCGGGGCGGGGGTTCTGCTATTTCTGTTGCAACGCAGGGCAATTGCCCGGCGCTGAAGAGAATTGAACCTATGGAACAGTACGTTTATCTGGCCTGCTTTCTTCTCGGTCTTCTTTTCACCGTGGTGAGTTTCTTTTTTGGGCACGTCGGTCTGCACGACGGGCATGCGGATGTCGGGACCGGGGGGCATGCGGAGGCGGGTTATGAGCATTCGGGGATGCCGGGAGTTTCGGCTTTTAGTCCCACTATTATCTGCTCTTTTATCACGGCGTTTGGCGGGTTTGGAATGATCTTTTCCCACATTGATGCGACGAGCAATGTTTGGGTGAGCATGCCAATTTCACTGCTGGGCGGTTTGATCATTGCGGCGGGGGTCTTTTTCATGTTTGCGGCGATTTTTTCGCACACGCAAAGTTCCAGCGAATCGCGGCTTGGCTCATTGATCGGACGCACGGCCACGGTGATCACGCCGATTCCGGCGGCGGGCGTGGGAGAAATCGCTTACGTGCAGGCGGGGACGCGCTATACCGCGCCGGCCCGCGAGGAACACGGCGTGGCCATCAGGAACGGCCAAACGGTGAAAATCATGCGCGTTTCGGAATCGCAGTTTTTTGTCGCCACTCTCTAGCTCAACTCGCAACCCCCCAACAAAAAGGAAACCAATGCACTTAGGATTATTCTCCATGTTTGACATTTCGACCGCAGGCGTGGTTGTGACGGGCGTCGTCGGAATTGTAATTGTCATTTTTCTTTTCCTCGGCATTTGGGCCAGCCGCTATACCAAAGTCGGCCCGAACCAGGTGCTCGTGGTTTCCGGGCGGCGGCACAACTATATTGAACCTGATGGCACGGTGCAGAGCCGGGGATTTCGCATCGTCAAGGGCGGCGGCACGTTTGTCATGCCGGTGGTCGAAAAGGTGGATGTGCTTTCCCTGGAATTGCTCACCATCGACGTTCAAACGCCGGAGGTTTATACGAGCAAGGGCGTTCCCGTCAAAGTCGATGGCGTGGCGCAAATCAAAATCAAAGGCGACGACATTTCGATTGCGACGGCTTCGGAGCAAGTCTTGAGCAAGACGATTGACGAAATCAAAAGCGTGGCGACCCAGACGTTGGAGGGGCATTTGCGCGCGATTCTCGGCACGATGACTGTGGAGGATATTTACCAGAATCGCGATGCGTTTGCGTCGAAGGTCCAGGAAGTGGCCGCCGGGGACATGGCGAACATGGGGTTGGGCATTGTCAGTTTTACCATTCGCGACATTCGTGATTCGCAGGGCTACCTGGACGCGTTGGGGAAGCCGCGGATTTCGCAAGTCAAACGCGACGCGACGATCGCGCAGGCCGAGGCGGACCGCGACGCGATGATCCGATCCGCGCAAGCGACGCAGGCGGGGCAGGAGGCGAAATTTGTGGCGGACACGAGGATCGCCGAAGCGCAACGCGATTATCAGACCAACGTCGCCAGCTACCAGGCGGCGGTCAATCAGAAGAAAGCCGAGGCCGACCTGGCCTATGATCTGCAAAAATTCAAGACGGGGCAATTGGTCAAGGCGGAGGAAATCCAGGTCAACATCGTCGAGAAGCAGAAGCAGATCGAATTGCAGCAGCAGGAAATTTTGCGCAAGCAGCGGGAATTGGAGGCCAACGTCCAAAAACCGGCGGACGCGGAACGTTATCGCGTTGAGACGCTGGCGAACGCGACCAAATTCCAGCTTGAAACCGAAGCGGCCGGCAATGCCGCCGCAACCAAGGCCAAAGGATTCGCGGAGGCGGACGTTGTTAAAGCGACTGGTTTGGCGGAGGCGGACGCCAACAAGGCGCGCGGTTTGGCGGAGGCGGCGATTATTGATGCACAGGGCGCGGCCACTGCTTCCGCGATGAAGCTCAAGGCGGAGTCGTTCAAGCAATACAACGAGGCCGCGGTCATCGAAATGATCGTGCGGATTTTGCCGGAGGTTGCGGGCAAAGTGAGCGAGCCGCTGTCGAAGATGGAGAAAATGGTCATTATCAACAGCGGCGGCGGCAGTGGCGGGGGCGCCAGCAAAGTGACGGGGGACATCACGGAAATTCTGGCGCAGCTTCCGCCGGTCATTGAAAGCTTGACCGGGATAAAATTTGAGAAGCTGATCGAACAGGTCCCGGCGTTGCGAAAGGCCATGGGAAATCCGCCGCTTAAAGACACCCCTAACCAACCGCCGCCGGCGTAGCATCGTAGCCGAAGGCGTGGAGATAAGCGCCGAGATTTTGATGGTACGGTTCCAGCGCGGCGGCGTAATGTTTCCAACGGCCCACCGCGCGATTGTGGACGGGCTTGGCGACTTCGCTGTAAGTGGGAGAAAAGACGAAGCGCGCGCGGGCGGCTTCGTGGCAATCGGCCTGGGCGGGATGCCATGTCAATCCTAGAAACTCCGTCACGCGCCGGCCTTCGGTTTCCGCGCCGGCGACGATGTCTTCGTAGCGCGTTTCGATCCAATCGAAACCGCCTAATTCCCGCAAGCGCAGCCAGACGTCCATCAAGTCGGTATAGTGCCGCACGGCGCGGTCGAGGCTGAGGAAATTGACGTTTAACGGAGTCAACGCAAGATTCTGGAAAAAGCAGCTCACGATGACATCGCGCGGGTCGCGCAATGCGATGATGATTTTGGAAGCGGGAAACAGGCGCAGCCACAAAGGCAGCGAAGCGGTCGGTGTTGGGTTTTTGTCAATTAAAACTTCCGCCGCGCATTCGCCATCGAGTTCGCGAAACAGGCTTTTGAAATAGCGGCCACGAAGTTCCTCAAGGCGGGTGGGGGCGAGCGCATCGAGGGCGGAGGCGGTCAACGGAGGGAATGGGTCCGCGGGAAAAAGACGGTCGCCGATCTCGACGACGAAGGCGTCGGATTCGTCAAACGCCGCGACAGAGGGATGGGCGGCGAGGATTTGTTCCAAAAGCGTGGTGCCACTTCGCGGGTGGCCGCCGAGCAGGGTCAATTTTTTTGACAGAGGTGGAGCGGTATTGTCGCGCCAGCGGCGGATCATTTCAGGCGTCAATTGCGCGAGCAGGGACCTTCGGCGGCGCGCGGACTTGTCGTAAGTTTGTTCGAGCGCGGCGACGTTGTTGTGTTGGCGCGTCAGGGCTTTGGCTTTGAGCAGGCATTGCATTGCTTCGGAATATTGGCCCAATTCGTCGAGGACAACGGCCAAAAGATGGAACGAGGAAATTTTTACGCCGGGATCGCCGACGCCTTTCTGAATCAACTCGCGAAGCAGCGCTTCAGCGTCCGTGGGCTGGTTTTTTCGATGAAGAAGAAACGCGCGATAGTAGAGGGCGGCGATGTCGCGGGGATTGAGGGCGAGGCACGCTTCGGTTTGCGCCCAGGCTTCGGCGAGGCGGCGTTCGCGTTCCAGCCAGGCTGCCCAACTTAAACGGGCGTGGCTGGAGGCGGGGGCGACGGCGGCGGCGCGTTCGAAACAGGCGCGCGCGCGGGCGGGCTGGCGGAGGCGATGATATTGCTGGCCGAGCGCAATGAGCACGGGGGCATCTTCACTCGCCATTTTTTCGGCGGCGTCAAACGACTGGCGGGCTAAATCAAAACGCAAATCGGCGGAGGCGGCGGCGCCCAGCTCGAACCGGAGATTGACGACGGTTGGAAATCGCTTCGCGAGATCCTCATAGGCGGGGAGGGCGAGTGCGGCGCGGCCGGCGAGCAATTGTTGTTGAGCCTTTTGCCAGCGGGCAAGGTTCCGCGGTGACTTTTCGAGTTTGGCGAGATCGGGCTGTAACGTTTGGCCCATGTGGGGCGAAGTGTAAACGCGGCGGAGGTGGAGTTCAACGTTCTTCGATCTGAGGGACGCAAATAAAACTTTTTTGGCCTTTAGTTTGGCGTTGGAGTGATTATGATTTGGGTGATTACTGTGAAAAAGAGCCAAGAGTTTTTCAGGTTGATCTCGCCCGCCGGGCCTGTGGGCGAATTGGATAGCATCGAGATCGAAGCGCAACGGATGCCGATCCATTATCGCAGGCACGGGCGCGCCCGGAATTATGTGATGCGATTGCACACCAACCGCTCGGTCATGGTGACCATCCCGCGGCACGGCACGAAAAAATTTGCGCGCGAATTTGTGGCGAGCCGCAAAAGCTGGCTGGAAAAGCAGTGGCGATTATTGAAGACGCGGAACGTGCCGCCACTGGTGTTGCGTCCCGGCATGGAAATTCTTTTGCATGGGCTGCCGGTGGTGTTGGAAATTGGGCGGGAGCAGGCGAGGTGGGAATTGCGCTTCGGGCCGGAGCGAACGGCGCTGGCGAATCCGGAAGGGAACCTGCGTCCGGCGCTGGAACATCATTTGCAGAACCTGGGGCGCAATTGCCTTGTTCGGCGAGTGCAGGAATTGGCGGCGAAACATTCCTCGAGGGTGCGGCGGATCGTGGTGCGGAATCAACGAAGCCGGTGGGGTTCGTGCTCTTGCAACGGCACCATTTCGCTGAACTGGCGGCTGATCCAATTGCCGGCGCAAGTGCGGGATTATATCATCGTCCACGAATTGATGCATTTGCGGGAATTGAACCATTCGCCGCGTTTTTGGGCGGAGGTGGCCAAGGCTTGCCCTGATTATCGCGCGGCGGAAGAATGGCTTAAACAGAATTCCGGTCGCGTTGGTTTTTAAAATTTTCCGCGGCGGGGAATGCAGGAAATTCACACCGGAATGCACAAAATTGTGCGCGGAACCCAGTGCCTTCCATCGTCGGAACTGCTACATTTGTTGACTGCAAGCTGCAATGAATAGATTTTTGCCGATAGGAAAATACTCGTTTGGCATGGGCGACCGATTTGCCCGACAGGCCAAAGCCCAACTTCAAACGTGCATCCGCGCCGCGAGCCAGGGCGCGGAGATCGTGCCGGTTTGGAATAAATCCAACCGCGAACATATCACCATCGGGTCCGAGCCGGCGGAGAGTCGCGCGGCGGCCGATGCGGCGGTCAAATTTCTGAAATGGACGAAATCGTATTTTTTGGACGCGGACCATATCCGGCTGGAGACGGTGGGCCGGTTTTTGCCGCACTCGGATTTTTTTACAATTGACGTGGCGGATTCGATTGCGAAACCCGCGCCGGACGAAGCGATGCGTCGTTTTATTGACAGGCATGGGGAGTTGATTGGAGAGATTGCCATCGAGGGGATTGACGGGCCTTTTCGCACGACGCGGAAAGGAGTTGAGCGGACGGTCAATAAATATTTGCTGGCGACGCTCGATGCGGGGAAAATTTACCGGCACATTGCGAACGAAAAGGGGGCCGGCAATTTTGTGACGGAGATTTCGATGGATGAAACGGATGCGCCGCAAACGCCGGTGGAATTGCTGGTGATCCTGGCGGCGATCAGCGATGAGGGAATTCCGTTGCAGACGATTGCGCCGAAATTTACGGGGCGATTTAATAAGGGGATCGATTACGCGGGGGATGTCGCGCAGTTCGAAAAGGAATTCAATGAAGACCTCGCGGTGATTGCGTTTGCGATTCGGCAATATGGATTGCCGGCGAGCCTGAAGTTGAGCGTGCATTCGGGGAGCGATAAATTTTCGATTTACGGCGCGATCCGGCGGGCGCTGCGGCGGTTTGACGCGGGCGTTCATGTGAAGACGGCGGGGACGACGTGGCTGGAGGAGGTGATCGGATTGGCTGAGGCGGGGGGCGGCGGGCTGGCGCTGGCGAAGGAAATTTACGCCGGAGCGCTCGACCATGCGGATGAATTGTGCGCGCCTTACGCGACGGTTTTGGACCTCGACCGAAACCGGCTGCCGACGGCGGCGGAGGTGGGCGGGTGGACGTCGGAACAATTTGTTTCGGCGTTGCGGCATGACCGGGGGAATCGGGAGTATAATCCGCATCTGCGCCAACTTTTGCATGTCGGATATAAGATTGCGGCGAAGATGGGAACGCGGTATTTGAACGCCTTGAACGAATACGAACCTTGCGTGACGCGAAATGTCGCGGAGAATCTTTTTGAACGGCACGTGAAACCGCTTTACCTGGCGGCTGTTTGATTGACATGAAATTCATCCACGAGAAATTTCTTCTGCACAACCGGACGGCCCAGCGGCTTTATCAGCAATTTGCGGAGAAGGAACCAATTTTTGATTATCATTGCCATCTGCCGCCGCGGGATATTGCGGCGAACAGGGAGTTCAAAAACCTGGCGGAGATCTGGCTGGAGGGCGACCATTACAAATGGCGGGCGATGCGGGCGAATGGAGTTGCGGAAGAATTTTGCACGGGGAAGGTCGAGCCGCTAGCGAAATTCCGCGCGTGGGCGGCGACGGTGCCACACACTCTTCGTAATCCGCTCTATCATTGGACTCACCTGGAACTCAAACGCTATTTTGGGATCGACGAATTGCTGGATGAACAAAGCGCCGCGCGAGTCTGGAAAAGGGCCAACGAACAATTGGCGCGGCCTGAATTGACGACGCGCGGGATTTTGAAAAAATTTAACGTCACGCACCTTTGCACAACGGACGATCCGGTGGATGATTTGGCGCACCATGAGAAAATTGAGCGCGACGGGGTGGTGACGCGCGTTTTTCCGGCGTTCCGGCCGGACAAAGCGCTGACGGTGGACCAGCCGACGGCTTTTAACAATTGGGTCGGTCAACTGGAGGAAGCGGCTGACACGGAAATTGGCAGCCTTGAAACTTTTGTTTCGGCGTTGCGGCGGCGGCATGATTTTTTTCACGCGCGGGGCTGTCGGCTGTCGGATCACGGGCTTGCGGATTGCCCGGCGAGTCCCTGCTCGGACAAAACGGCGGCGGGGATATTTGCGAAGGCGCGACGGGGGCAGGGGGCTTCGCCTGAGGAGCGCGCGCAGTTCGCGACTTTTCTGATGCTGTTGTTTGGACGGTGGGACGCGGAGAAAGGGTGGGTCAAACAATTGCATTTGGGGGCGCTGCGCAATAACAACACACGACTGCTGCGACAGCTTGGGCCCGACACGGGCTTCGATTGCATCGGCGATTTTCCGCAGGTGCAGGCGCTGGTCAGTTACATGGACATGCTCGATCGCGACGGGCAATTGCCGAAGATGATTGTCTATAATAATAATCCGAACGACAATTACGCGTTCGCAACGGCGATTGGAAGTTTTCAGGACGGTTCGATTGCCGGCAAATTGCAATTTGGATCCGGCTGGTGGTTCCTGGACCAAAAAGAAGGCATTGAATGGCAGTTAAATGCGCTGTCGAACATTGGATTGCTGTCGCGCTTTGTTGGGATGATCACGGATTCGCGCTCGTTCATGTCTTATCCGCGTCACGAATATTTTCGGCGCGTCTTGTGCAATCTGATTGGCGGGGAAGTTGAGCGCGGCGAATTGCCGAATGACGAGGCGCTGTTGGGGACGATGATTCGCAATATTTGCTACAGCAACGCGCGCAATTTCCTGTCGTTGCCCGAAACGCCGGAAACGTTCGGCGCTAGGCGTACTGATGGAGTTTCAACGCGCGTGTCTCGGCGGCCCGTTGGACGTCACTCTGGCGGGCCAGGCGGGACATGACGGCCTCGATCAGTTCGGCGGTCGCAAATGGCTTGAACAGGTAGTCGTCCGCGCCGCAGGACATTCCGCGGCGAAACCCATCGTGGGTCATCAGGCCTGTCATTAAGATAAATGGAACGGACGCCATGGTGAAGGACTGGCGCACCAGACTGAGAACTTCGTAGCCGTCCATGCCCGGCATGTTGATATCGCAAATGACCAGGCTCGGCATGTCGTCACGAATCATTTGGAGGCCAGTCTCGCCGTCGGCGGCTTCCTGGAGTTGGAAACCATAGTCGGCCAGGACGGTGGCAATCACGTTGCGGATGGCGTCGTTGTCGTCGATTACGAGTATGTTTTTCACGCTGAAGCTTGCTATATCAATAAGCGTGCCACGGTTATAATCCGCTGAAAATGGCCTCCGGGCGCTCGATTTCTGGCGAAAAATGCCGATTTCCGGCAAACTCTGCCTCTGTTGAGACGCCGGATTTAGGCGTTCAAGGTCTCGTAAACCATTTCCGCCAACTTTCGTGCGTGGAAGGGCTTTTGGATGAGATTGATTTTCGTCCCCTCGGGAAATTCCTTGGCGAGACGCTCAATGTTGTAGCCACTGGTGAAAACCACCTTCAATGAGGGTTTGGCGGCTTTAAGTATTTTCGCCAGTTCGGTGCCGGCCATTCCGTCGGGCAAAATTAAATCCGTCAGCAGCAAATCAATCCGCTTTTTATGTTGGTCCCAGACTTCGAGGGCTTGGCGGCCGTTGGAGGAGTCGAGCACTTTGTAGCCGTGGCTTTCCAGGATGTGATGCATCAATTTGAGCAACGGGTCTTCGTCCTCGACGACTAAAATCGTTTCCGTGCCGCCGATGACTGTTTGCTCGGTGGGGGGCATTTGCACGGCGCCACTGGGGGCGAAGCAGGCGGGGAGGAATATTTCAAAAGTCGTCCCGCATCCCAGTTCGCTCTGGACGCTGATCCAGCCCTGGTGCTGCTTGACAATGCCATACACGGTGGCAAGACCCAGGCCGGTGCCGCGCTCCAATTCCTTGGTGGTGAAAAACGGCTCGAAAATCCGGCCGAGATTTTCAGGGGCGATGCCGCTCCCGGTGTCGCTAAATATCAGGCAGACGAATTGGCCGGCGGAGGCATCCGGGTTTCGGCGGGCCTCGTCGGGGGCGACGGTCAGGGCGTGGGTTTTGATGTGGAGTTTGCCGCCACGGGGCATCGCGTCCCTGGAATTAACGGCAAGATTCAGCAATACCTGCTCAATCATGCCCAAATCCGCCTTGATTGACGGCAAACCGGGGGCGAAATCGGTGACCAACGTCACATCTTCGCCGAGGATGCGCCGGAGCATTTTAATGATGTTATTGACGACTTCGTTGAGATCGACGACCTGCGGATGCAATTCGTGTTTGCGGCTGAAGGTCATCAATTGCCGGGTCAAGGCGCTGGCCCGCTTGCCGGCTTCGGCGATTTCCTTCACCGAATCGGCCCCTTTGGGACCCAGCTTCTCCCCGGCGAGCAGGAGGCTGGCGTGTCCGTTGATGACGGTCAGAAGGTTGTTGAAATCATGGGCGATGCCGCTTGCGAGCTGGCCGATGGATTCCATTTTTTGCGATTGCCGCAATTGCGCTTCGAGATTGAGGCGACCGGTGACATCCATCGCCAGCGACAAAAAGACCTTCTGCGGGCCGAGGCGGTGGGAGGTGATTTCCATCGCCGTGAATTTTCCGGCCTTGGTGCGGTGCCGCCAGACGCCGGTGTTGCCGGCGCCGGGCGTCAACCTACTCAGTTTCTCGAGGAAGCCGGGGATGTCCTCCGGCAGCGCGAGGTCGCGGAGGGTCATGCACAAGAATTCGTCCTTCGAATAGCCGTAATGAAGGACGGCCGCTTCGTTGACCGTGACGAAAGCGAGGGAGTCCTGGTCGTAGGTGTAAATGGGAGTGGGGTTGCTCTCAAAGAGAAGCCGATACTGGGTCTCGGAGGCTTTGATGAGCGAAATCGACTGGCCCAATTCCAGCGTCCGGGCGTTGACCAGGGCCTCAAGGTTGGCGAAGTAGGCTTGCTGTTCGCGGGTCAGCCGCCATTTTTCGGTCAGCGCGACGGCGATTTGGAGGACTTCAATGTTGTCAAAGGGCTTTTTGAGCAGGAGCAGTTGGTCTTTTCGCCGGAGTTTGCGGGCAATTTCGCGCGGCGAATAATCGGAAAACGCGGTGCAAATGACCATTTCCATGGCCGGGTCCGCTTTCCATATTTGCTCGATTGTCTCGATGCCGTCCCAGCCGCCGGGCATTCGAATATCGACAAAGGCGAGAGCGTAGGGCCGCCGTTCCTCGCGGGCGCGCAGGACGCGGGCAAGGCCCTCCTCGCCCTTATAAGCGCAATCCACTTCGAAACCGAGAAAAGGCTC
>DATAXU010000044.1:0-5496 GCA_036272955.1 Verrucomicrobiia bacterium | reverse complement strand
AAGTAAGCGTATTGGTCGGCCGCGATGGGGTTGCTTCCTGTGTAGGTGGCGTTAGTGGCGCCGGGGATGTTGACATAGTTGGACTGCCATTGGTAGGTGAAAGGTTGAATCCTGGATGCGCGGGCATCCGTCCTATTGAGTCAATCATCACTAACAATGCGAAATATCGAGGGCAAAAGGATCAGATAACAAAACCCGATCAAAGGCCTGCCGAGGTCGGAAGAATACTCGCGGGGGATGTCCCCTCTATCATGGCCTGCGCTTCGCCGGAGAGGATGCGGGCCACGAGCCAGTCCTGCCATTCCCGGCCGATATCGCCGCTTTCGGCATTGGGGAACTGGTTTTTTATAATTGTCGTTGCGCTGAGGAGGGCGTCCCGGGCTTTGACGGTGCTCCGTAATTGTTGATAGGCCATGGCTTGAACCAGGTAAGCGGCGGCGTTCCGGTTTCTTTCCCGTTCGTGGTTCCAGCCGGGCTGATCCTGCCGGGCGCTCGTGGCGAGGGCCTTGTCCGTCCACTCGATGGCGCCCGCATAATGACCCAGACGATACTCCGCGAGGCCCTTGGTGAATTGCCGCCATGGGAGATTCCAATCCGCGTAATTTGCCCTGACCGAAACATCCGCCAAAATCTCGGCTTGCTGAATCTCGGCCCCTTCCGCCGGCAGAAGCAGGGAAAGTTTGGCGACTCGCTCGGCGATATTAGGATCGCCAGGTTTGGCAAATTGCTCCAGCGCGTTCCGGCGATAGCGTTGGTAACCCATGAGGTCGCCCGTCGCCACCAGCAAGGGCGCAAGCTGGCACCAATTCATCTCCATCGAGGGCCGCAGTTCAATGGACTTGGTGAGGTCGGCGGTGGCGTCATGCCATAGCCCCATGCGGGCCAGGGCGCTGGCGCGTCCGGCATAAAGTTCGGCCCGTGCCGGCTCATTTTTGATCATCTGGCCAAAATATTCCACCAACTGCTTCTGCCCCAGCCTTGGATTTTGTGTCAAATAAATTCCGACACCGAGGCGGGCGCCTCCGTCGGCATCCTGACAATGGAATGCGAGAACGTTTCGCCCGCGTTTGAGCGCCGCCTGACCCGCGGTAGAACACGGGATGATGACGCTGGCGTCACTCCAATCCACCACTGGGGCGAGCTGGACACCGTTCAAATAAACCTGGGCATCCTGATCGCGTTTGACGCGCAATACCAATTTGCCGGCGGGAAGATCGGGCAATTCGAATTCCCGCCGGAGCCAGAGATTGGTATAAACCGGAACGGCCCGGCCTGAGCGGGATGAATAAGCCAGAGAGCCAAGCAACTCGGCGGAAGACGACCACGTATCATCGGAAAAATCAGGCGCCGCCCAATCCGCACTGGGCTCAGCAACGGAATAATGCCAGGTAATGGGCGCCGACCGGGGATCATCCGCCAGCGGAGTTAATGTCGAATCCGCAATCGAGCATACCAGTGCGTCGGCGGTGAATGGATCCACCGGATTCAGTTGCAAGGCCTGCCGAAACAGCGAGGGATCGCCAGCGACCGCGCCGCGCCGCCGGGTCACCGCGCTCAGATGGGAGCGGACCAGATCCAGGTGCAATTGGTCATCCGGTATCAATTTCGTCAAAAGGAGGAGCGATTCCTGATAGGCGGTTTGAGCGCCGGCAAAATCGCCCTGGTTTTGTAAAATGTTGGCGAGGTTATTTAACAGGATCGCCTCGTCAACAGTTCCTTCGGGATGGAGCGCCCGTTCGAGGTCCAGGCCCTTGCGGTCCGCGTTCGCGGCTTCGGCGAGGTTGCCGCGATCACAGAGAACCATGCCCAGATTGTTAAAAGACTCCCGCAAATCTTCGCGGTTGTCTCCGGGCAGGCGCAAACGAATCGCCATACCTTGCCGGAGCAAATCTTCGGCTTGCGCGAGTTCACCGCGGTAGGCATGGACCAAACCAAGGTCGTTGAGGGTCAGAGCGAGGCGCCCGTCATTTGTTCCGACGGTTTTCCGCCAGATGTCGATGGCGCGTAATTCAAGCTCCTCGGTTTTCGGATATTCGTGAAGTTCGAGCATGGTTGCCGCCAGTTGCTGGATGGCGGAGGCGGTGTTGGTGCTTTCCTTTCCGTAGCACTTCTCAACCAGCCCAAGCAAGTCGGTTTGCATTTCCGCCGCGTTGGTAAGCGCGCCCAAATCGTAGTAAACCTTACCGATCGTTGAACGGAGTTCCGCTTCAACCTCCGGCTGGCCGGCCAATTCCGTTCCGATTCGATCCGCCGTTTTGTCAACAATGGCGCGGAGCATTTTTGTATCCTCGCCCTTTGCAACCTCGGGACCGATACCCTTAATCATGTCCTGCAAAAACCCAGCCACCTGCTGGCTTTTCTTGGCCGCGCTCTGCGCCGCGTCATTGGCCTTTTTCTCCCGCACGAACGAATAAGTGGAAAGGCCCAAGCCGACGAGCACCGAGACGATCACCGCGCTCGCCGCGACGAAAGCGAGCTTGTTTCGCCGAATCATTTTTTGGAACCGGTAAAGATTGCTCGGCGGGCGGGCGATGATGGCTTCGTTGTCCAGGTGCCGTTTGATATCGACGGCCAGCGCATTTGCTGTCTCGTACCGGCGCGTCCGGTCTTTTTCCAAGGCCCTCATCACAATCCAGTCAAGGTCGCCGCGAATCAAACGGACCAACCGCGGGGATTCGGAGCTTTGGCGCTTGGCGACGGCGGTCAGATCCGCGTCCAGCATGGTGCTCAATCGAGTTGAAGGCCGAGGCGGTTCGTCTTCACGGATGATGCGGCGAATTTCGTCCAGTCCGGCTTCCATCAGGGTCTTCGTGTCAAAGGGGGTCTTGCCGGTGAGCAGTTCATAAAGGAGGACGCCAAGACTGTAAATGTCCGAGCGCGTGTCGATGTCCAAGCCGCTCATCTCAGCCTGTTCGGGACTCATGTAGGCAGGGGTGCCGATGAATTGATGAAGTTCGGTGTAAACCGTCATATCGGTCAACCGCCCTTCGGTTGCTTTGGCAATGCCGAAGTCGATGATCTTTGGCACCGGCACGCCGTCGTGGAGCGTCACCAGGATATTCGATGGCTTGAGATCGCGGTGAATGATCCCCTTCTGGTGGGCGTGCTGGACTGCCTGGCAAACCTTCATGAATAAGTCGAGGCGATCAGCGGTCGTCAGCTTGTTCTGGTCGCAGTAGTCCGTGATACGAATGCCGCGAACCAGTTCCATCACGAAGAAAGGCCGACCGGCCTCGGTGGCGCCGGCGTCCAAGACCTTGGCAATGTTCGGATGATCCATCATCGCGAGGGCCTGGCGCTCGGCTTCGAATCGAGCTATGACGGACTTTGTGTCCATGCCGAGTTTGATCACCTTGAGCGCGACGCGCCGCCGAACGGGTTCCTCCTGTTCGGCCACGTAAACAACCCCGCAGCCGCCTTCGCCGATCTTCTCCCGCACTTTGTAACGGCCAATTTTATCGCCGGCCTTTTCCAGGGACGGCAGAGAGAGAAGGACAGTTGCGCCCGCTACGGGAGGCGCTGGCGTGGGCACGGGCACCGGAGGGAACGGCTGGACTCCGCCCGGCGGAGTTTCGAGGAAAGCGCCGGCCTTCTCGTGGGCCTGGAGCAGCCCCTCGACCCGACGCCGCAACCTGGGATTCCCGGCGCAAGCCTGGTCAAGATAGGCGGCGCGTTGCGCGGCGGACAAAGGCAGCGCGGCAACAAAGATGGCCTCTTCGTGATGTTGAAAATCGCTCATGGCACGGTGGTTTTCATATGACTAACCTATCAATGCGAAATAAGGGGCGAAAAAGGATCATCCGGCAATCGCAAGCGAGCTATTCGGCTCGAATCAACGGCCTTGAGACTCGATTTCCTGGTACAACCAGGCTCGCGCGTAAGCCCAATGCCGCTTTGCCGTAGGTTCCGAAATGCCAAGGACTTCAGCGGCTTCCGCAATCGTCATCCCCACGAAATAACGCAGCTTGACAATATCCGCTTTGGCCGGGTCCTGTGCGGCGAGTTTATCGAGCGCGTCATGAATGGCCAGGAGTTGATCGTCGGCCGAGGGCGACGCGGGATCGACGTCCAGGATGTCCACACGCTGCTGTTGACCGCCATGGCGCACTGCGCGCTTTCGGCGGGCCCGGTCAATAAGAATGCGTCGCATCGCCTCGGCGGCGGCGGCGAAGAAATGGGCGCGGCCGTCGAATTCGGGGTTTTTGTTTCCGACCAGCCTCAACCAGGCTTCATGCACCAGGGCGGTCGGCTGCAATGTGTGTCCGGGTTGCTCATTCGCCATTTTGGAAGTGGCGAGTTTGCGCAATTCCTCATAAACCAGAGGAAGCAATTGGTCGGCGGCATGGGGGTCGCCCTGGTTTAGAACTTCGAGGACGCGGGTGACATCGCTCACGATGGGACAGTGAACCATAATTTATCTGACACCGCCAGAGAATTCAAAATTAAAAAGAAGGTTGGATTGCGGCAGCGCGACGGGCGGGAACTATTGAGGTTCCTCGTCGTCGAGATTTTCGAGAAAGGTCGCTGATGGGGCGAAAAACAGGCTCCCGGTGACGGGGCGGCTGAAATCCAAAAGCCGGTCGTAGTTGCCGGGCGGGCGACCGATAAACATGTTCTGAAGCATCTGCTCGGTCGTCCGCGGAGATCGACTATAACCGATAAAATACGTTCCGAATTCTCCCTGCCCCGGTTTACCGAAGGGCATGTTGTCCCTCAGAATCTTGACCTCTTTTCCGTTCTCGACAATGGTCGTCAGAGCATTGTGGGCTGAAGAAGGCTTTGCCGCATCGCTTAGCTCGATGTCAGAAAGTTTTTTGCGCCCGATGATCCGTTCCTGCTGCTCCGTTGAAAGGGCGTTCCATCGCGTCATGTCGTGGAGGTACTTCTGAATGATGACGTAGCTTCCGCCCGCAAACTGTGGGTCTTCGCCGGCAACGAGCGCGGCGTTAAGAGCGGCCCCGGCCCGTGGATTTTCCGTGCCGTCAACGAAGCCAAGAAGGTCGCGGTCCTCGAAATAGCGGAAGCCGTGCGTCTCATCAACGACCGAGACTGCTCCTCCAATGCGGTCCATTATTTGGGTGGCCAATTCGAAACACATATCCATTCGTTTGGCGCGGATGTGAAACAGCACGTCAGCAGGCGTTGAAACGGCGTGGCGCTCCCCCGATTGGATCTCACGAAAGGAATGGAGTTCGGCCGGCCGGGGGTTTCGGAAGAGCTTGTCCCATGCGTCAGAGCCGAATGCCGCGACACACGAAAGCCCTGCCTCTGTTCCGCGGAAATCGACCGCGCGAAAGATTCCCGGGAGATCAGCGCCGAATGAGCGCACGGTTGCGTAGCTATCGATGTCCGGCTTGATGCAGGCGACGAGGAAAATCGCGGAGCTGGTGAGCGGCGCAAGGACGGGCTGAGGAACCGGTGCTGGATCTTCTCCGATGACTACGCTCATATGTCTAAAAAATATATTATCCGACCGGCCGGAAAGCCAAGCGCGGA
>DATAXU010000043.1:0-32927 GCA_036272955.1 Verrucomicrobiia bacterium | reverse complement strand
GTTTTTATCTTCCCAAGTATCTTGTTTGAGGCGGCCTTCGACAAGCAACGGACGCCCCTTGCGCATGTATTGGGCGATGACCTCCCCTTGACGGCCCCACGCCTCAACATCCACAAAGCTGACTTCCTCCTTGGATTCCCCGCTCTCACTTTTCCACGTGCGATTGACGGCCAGCGAAATCTTGCAGACGGCAGTGCCTTTCGGAGTATATCGCAACTCCGGGTCACGCGTCAGGTTACCCGCCAGGATAACTTTGTTGAAGCTGGCCATACCCTTCTATGCGGCGACAGGCTTCGGCGCTGGCGCGTGGGTGATCAAAACCCGAAAAACATCCTCGTTGTTTGTAAAGCGATGGTGCAACTGGGCGACAATCGCCGGCGCGCCTTCAAAGACAAAATTGACATAGAATCCGGCGGTATTCTTCCGGTCCGCCACGCGCGAAAAGGCCTTTTTGTCCATTTTCTGCACCGTTTCGACTTTGCCGCCCGCCGAGGCGATTTCCGCGGAGATTTTGTCGATCGTGTCCTTGATCGTCTCCTCTTTGCCGGTCGCATTTAATATAAATAATCCTTCGTAACGATTCACTTTTTTCCTTTGTCTGGCGGCGCCGTCACGGCGCCGTTAAATTTATTCATTGCCGCCTGAATTCCGTCGCTTAACCAGCATTCCACCTGCTGGCCCGCACGATCCAGAACTTCTTTCACCACACTCGCTTCCATCCCCGTAAACCGGCCCAGCACATAGTCCGTGATCTCCCGGTCATCCTCAGCCCGGCGTCCGATCCCCAGGCGCAACCGCGGATACTCCCGCGTGCCCAATTGCTGTTCGACCGACTCCAGCCCGTGATGCCCGCCGCTGCTGCCGGACGGCTTCAACCGAATCTGCCCCAACGACAGGTCCGCATCATCCACGACGATCAGCACCCGGTCCGGCGGCAATTGATAAAACCTGGCCGCCGCCGCCACCGCATCGCCGCTGGCGTTCATAAACGTCTGTGGCTGGCACAAAATCACTTTCTTCCCCGCCCGTTCCAGCCTGGCCAGACGGGCGTTAAATTTCTTCTGCGTTGCCCAGGCCGCGCCCCAACTCGCCGCCAAGCGCTCCACCAAAACGAACCCGATGTTGTGGCGGGTCCCTGCGTATTCGGAACCGGGATTGCCCAGTCCCGCAATGAGAAGCAAATTCTCCAATCACGCGAAGAAGTCTTATTTCTTCTTTTCCGGTTTCTTTTCGCCGGCCTTCTCGGCAGGTGCCGCTGCGGCCGCTTTCTCTCCTGCCTTGGCGGGAGCTTTCTCCGCGCCTTTGGCGGCTCCTTTTTCGCCAGGCTTGGCGGCTTCGCCTTCCCCTTCTTCCTTCTTTTCCTTGAGCATTTCCACTTCGCCCGACGGAGTCGTGGCCGATTCCAGCGTCGCCGCTTCCTGCGCTTCGCTGATCGGCGCCGCCACGGAAAGGACCGGGATATGTTTTTCGCCAAGGATCTCGACTCCCGGCGGCGCTTTCATTTCGCCAATATGAATCGCCTTGCCGATTTCCAAAAGGCTGACATCCGCCACCAGCACCTCTGGCAAATCCTTCGGCAACGCGCGGACTTTAAGTTTGAACAAAACGTGTTCCAGCGTCCCTCCGCCGGTTTTCACTCCCACGGCCTCGCCCACGGCTTCAACGGGCACCATCACGGTGACTTTTTCGTTCTCCGCCACCTCGTGCAAATCCACGTGCAGCACCTGATTGGACAGCACGTGATGCTGAACGTCCTGCATCAGCGCCAGGCGTTTCGGCTTGGCATCGCCTTCCACGGACAAATCCAGCAGCACGATTTCCGAATGCGCGCCATGAATGACGTTGTTGATGTCGATGAGGTTAAATTCAAGATTTTGCGGCGGGTTCAGGCGGCCGTAAATAACGGCGGGCACTCGGCCGGAGGCGCGCAATTTCTTCGCGCCGGGTCGGCGTCCTAATTTCCGCTGAAACGCGGTTAAAGCGACAGATTTCATCGTATTTACCTTTTACACAAAGACCGCCGATTTTGCCAGCACCGAATGCTGCCAGCTTCAACTGGTGCGTCCGCCGTTAAAATCAAACAGCGACGTGATCGACGAATTGCAATTAATTCGTTTGATCGCCTCGCCCAATAGCGCGGCCACCGAAAGCGTCGTGATCTTCACCCCATCAATTGCGGGGCGTAGGACAGTATCAGTAGTTATTAATTCGTCAATCTTCGATTTTCGAAGCCTTTCAATTCCCAAATCATTGAGCAGCGCATGCGAAACGCACGCCAGGATCTTTTTGGCCCCCTTTTTCTTCAGTAACGTCGCCGCGTTGACGAGTGTCCCCGCCGTTTCCGTCAAATCATCGACCAAAAGCACATTGCGTCCGCGGATTTCGCCGATCACCGCCATCGCCTCGGTTTCCGTTGCGCTCTTGCGGCGCTTGGCGACAATTGCCAGTCCCGCTTCCAACACCTGCGAATACGCGTGCGCCATTTTTAATCCCCCCACGTCCGGGCTGACCACCACCAAATCGGCCAGCTTTTTGGACTTGAGATATTCGTACATGACCGGCGCCGCATAAAGATGATCGACCGGAATGTCAAAAAACCCCTGAATTTGCTGGGCATGGAGGTCCATCGTCAGGACCCGGCTCGCCCCTGCGGCCACGAGGAGATTGGCCACCAATTTCGCGGTAATCGGCACGCGCGGCTGGTCTTTGCGGTCCTGCCGGGCGTATCCGTAGAACGGAAGCACCGCCGTGATGCGCGATGCGCTGGCTCGCCGGACGGCGTCCATCATGATGAACATCTCCATCAAATGATGGTTAGTCGGCGGGCTGGAGGATTGGAGGATAAAAACGTCTTCGCCCCGCACATTTTCCTCGATCTTGACGAACGTTTCCCCATCGGGAAAAGAGGAAACCGTGCATTTGCCCAACTCCATGCCAATGGAGGCGGCAATGCTTTTGGCCAGCGGCGGATTGGAAGTGCCGGAAAAAATCTTCACAAAAAATTAAAAAAAAATCAAAAGGAACGGCTCGCGCGTGGCAAACTGTAACAATCGCCGCCCCCGCCGCAAGCTCTAAAGAGGAGAAAATAAGCGTGGCGAACGTTCAACGGCGTCTGGTCGGGTGAAGGATTAGCCGCATCACCTTCCCCGGCGTTCGACCTCGCGGTCAAGCTGCTCCAGCGAGATGCCCACCGATGGATTTGCGTCAAGCTCTACGTCGCGCCGAATCGCCTCGGCGATGCCCTCGTCCTCATCGTGGAGAACGGACGGAAGCGATCCTAACAGATGCGCTGCCAGAATGGCTCTCTGGCTCTCCGGTAAGTCCAGCGCAAGTTTTTCAACTTCAGCGATTGTTGCCACGTCGAGAATCATAATTCGCCCCGTGATGAAAGCAAGCTCAGCCATGACCGAGGATCATACCGGACGGCCATTCGATACGAACCTTGATTGACCTTGATTAACCTGGATTGGTTTGACTTGGGCCTGACCCGGATTGCCTGGCTTGACCGGGGAAGAGAGGTTTGATTTGGTTTGACTGGTTTTGACCAAGCGTGACCGTTTTTGGGTCATTATAGTTGTAAAATGTTGATGTGTAATTAGTTGTGTCTTGCGCTCGGTCCAATGAACACGTTTTGAGGGGGTTTGACTGGTTTGACTGGTTTGATCGGCGGCATTGACCGAGTCCAATGCGGTTTGGCGGCGGCTTGGAATCGGTCGCGCTGCCGTCGCCTTTATAAACTTGCCTGTCCTAAACATGACGTGAAGTATTCCCACGTTTAAGGGGAATATGCAAGTTCTAAATACTTGGATTCAGCCCCATTCTCCGGGTTTCGGCGGCGCCCACAGCGTGAAGGGCAGGGGTCCGATTCAATCAGACTTTGGCCGTCGGCCGGCCGCCAAGTCGCGCCGCTTGGAATTGCTTGCGGAGTATTGCTTTGGCGTTGCAGACCGTCGCCCGCCCAAACACGCTTTAGCTCCGTGTCCGTTTGGGGTCGTTCGGACGTGACATCATGCTTCCAAAGCGGCTCTAATAGTTGCTCAAACGCCCTAAGAATATGGCGAGAATAAGGATTGAAACTTACAATCAACTGCGGCACTCGGACCCGATGTCCAATGTCTACAACCCGCAACGGGACCGCCATTATAAGGCACCGACCTTGAACGACTACAAAGTATGCCTCGTGTCAGTATGTAGTTTCACGTTTGTCTTTCACAGCCTTGACCAGTTAGCGCTGTGCCTCGACTATTATCGCCGAGAGCATCACCCCTCGAGTCGACTTCCCGTTTACTCTGGCGACTATGGAGGCGACCAAAGCGAGACGCAACGTTGGTATGACCGTCTTCCGCAATATCTTCTCGAAAAGCCAAAGCGGCTAAAGGTGGTTAAGGCGTTGGAGCAAGCACAGTATGTTTTCTTGGAAGCGATCACCGCCAAGAAACCGAGGGTTTCGCGAAAAAAAAGACCTTCCCCAGCGAAGTGAATTCAGAGAAGGGTTTGTAGGGGCCGTACTTAATCATTTCTGCTGAAAAACTCACTTTCTGTCAAGAATACCTACCGCCAAAAGGCTTCACCCGGCGGGCGACTGGCTCGCTGTAAAGCGCAGTCCAGAACTTCCACAGAATCTTTTCGCGCCGCGCGAGCGGGATGCGATATCAAAACGACCGGATGTGGTCCCACCCAAGATCGCAGTCCGGGATTTCCCATTGGTTCACGGACGGGCGCCTTTGCGGGAAGCCCGCCGAATGGCGTTAAATCCCGCGCGCCCAAAACGTCGCTCTCGAGCCTCTTCACTTCGATGGCGTGCGTAAATGCATTCCACTTGGGCGGTCGTAAGAGGGGGCGGGTTAAGATAGTCCGACTCTATTGCTTGCATCCGACGTAGAGCCTCACGCACCACTTCGCCTTGGCTGTTGGAACGGCCATTGCGAATCATGTTTCCCATAAAATCCTTCTTCATATCAGGAATCATGCCGGACGCCGACTTTCGGCCGCCTGCCGTTCCCCGCGCAATTCCCGCAGATACCCTTCCGCTCGGGAGGGAGTCGTCTGGGCGTCGTCTTGCAGTCGCCGCAACGCTTCGCGCGGTGCCAATTCTTCATCGACCGTGGTCGGGGTTGATGCTTGTGCGGGCCGCAATTCCACGACACCGCTTCCTTTGCGGATTTGGATTTGCTCGCCCGCGAGCGCCATTTCCACCAACTGGCCCAGGCCCGGACTGGCCTCTTCCACCGTCAACGTCTTCATGCAAGAAACCCTACACAATTTGCGGACCTTCGCCAAGAATTCTATCCTCGGGATTTCCGGCGTCGCCAATGGCTCAGGCCAAGGCCGTCAAGAAGATATATCTCGCCACGCGCCCCCGTCCCCGGCTGTGCGATATCGGAACCGCGCCGCCCTCCACTAAGTCACGCCGCTTAGGAATTGCTTGTGGAAGGGCGCCGAGCGTCACAACACCTCTTGGTGGCCAGTCTGATGACGCGCAACACTTTACTGTTTTCAATTTGGTCTGAGGCTAATACCGTCGAAGTGGATTCTTAGCATGAACAGCGTTACCGAGCGGGATAATTCTGGAGGTCAAAGCGTAGCGCGCCGTCTGCCCTCCCCCTGGTTCTGCTGCTTAATTTCTGCAATTGCCCTGGGAGGATCGGTCTCTGCTTGGTTACTCTGGTTAACTGACGGAGGCTGGTACAGGAGCCGACCACAGACGCGAGATAATACCCTGGACAGTATCTCTCATAATTGGTTTCTGGGCTTCCGTCGATGCGATTCGTTTTGCGAGGTTGGAGCCGTTATCTAAGCTGTTGGCAGGACTGGTAGGTGCATTACTCGGTTTGTCTCACCTGTTATGTCTTCTCCTTTTCGCGCTTTTCGTTGAGCTGTTGATATCAAACACGATGCCCCGTTAGTTGGCTTGGAATTTTACCTTGTGTTCGCCTCTTGGCCACCGGCGTTAAGCGGCGTCGGTTTCGTCTGGGAAAAACGCCGGTTTCCGATTTGCTCTGATACTCCTTGGACGTGTATAGTTCAGGCGAATGAGCATTGAATCGCTCCAACAGGAACTTGCTGCCTTGGCTGCTCACGAGCGCAGGCGCGTGCAGGCTTTACTAGTCGCGCTCGAAGACTCCACTGACGCCGCCTATCGCAGAAAACTGTCCGAGAAAATCGAGAAACCGGCCGGGGAATTCGCGACTTTGGAGGAGTTGGGTCGGCGTCTGGATACTTGACGAGGCGAAAAGCCGTGAACTGTCGGCTGCTCATTGACTATGAGGTCACTGAATGGCTAGATATTTCCGGGGACGCTTCACTAGGAGGCCGGAAATTGCCGCGCAAGAATGGCTTCCGGCGTGGCGGGAATAAAACCACCGGGTATATTTGGGCCGCTGCTTAAATGACGGATCGGGTGGCCCGCCCCTAATGACAGATTCCACAGCTTTCCCCAGTGCGGTTCTTCGTCCAAATGCGTGATAAGCAAATCTTCGATCGGCAACGCGGCGAACGCACGCGCTTGGGCCAGCAAGACGCTGATGTCGTAAGCGCCATTCAAGACAAGATGCAGGTGCGGGGAACCGTATTGCGCTAATTGCGCGGTCAATTCCTGGATGGCCGACGGGCTGCGCCAATCAACTCCCGGCAAATCAATGAAACCGATGTCTTCGGAAATGCATCGCGATTGGACGGTCCATGAACGCTCGGAAGGGATGTTCAGGATGTCGCAATAGACACTCAACGTCTCAGCGGTGTTGGCCGTGAGGCCATCCAACCGCCAGGCGCGAGGCAGGCGGCCTTCGACAAGCGCGGTTTGGGAAAGCCATTTGCATAAGGCGGTCGTTTTGCCCGAACCGGCGGGGCCGACAAGGATATGCAGGGAGTGCGGGGCGGCTTCGCGCGGGCAACGCCATGACTTCGAAAGTTGCGCGGCGACTAGGGCGATTTCACCGCCAAGGGTGGAGGGTGGGGTATCGCCGTGGGCGGATTTCACGGCGTCGAGAATGTGTTTGGCGTGCAAGGGAAGCAGGCCGGTCTTTTGCAGCAGCGGCGCCACGCGCCAGCCGCTTTCGTTGAGTTCGGTTTGACGCTTTATTTCGTCCAGTTCCTGGCGGAATCCGGCCAGCGCTTCGGAAACTGATGGTTCGGCAACTGCCGAGGGCACGGCAATCGGAGCGGGTAATTGCGGACGGCAGGCGACAACTTCGATCATCGGCTTTTGCCAAAGCCGCGCCAGGCCGGGCGGTTTGATGGGACGAACGTTGAGCACAACGGCGTCCGACCCAAGGCGCGCGCGGATTTTGGCCACGGCTTCCTCGGCGGAAGACGCAATAAACGGAATCGGCTCCAACTCGGCAGGTGCTTCAGTCGTCAAGTTCATTCACTTTATTCCGGGCACGCGATAACGGATGCGCTTTGGATATCGACCCTCGGCGGAACTTCCGCGTAGGAAAGGACGGTCAATTCGGAAAAGGTGGTCTCGAAAAAACGGCGGAAAGCGAGGCGGATTTGCGGCGCGCACATGATCACCGGCGGCTGCCCTGCGCTCAATAATTGCTGGATGCGCTGGGACAGCGAATCAACAATATGCCGGGCGAGTTTTGGTTCCATCATGACGGAAATTTCGGACGGCGTCTGGCGCAGTCCCTGGGCGATTTGCTGTTCGAGGCGCGGGTCGAGGGTGATCGCCTGCAAGCCTCCCTTTTCGCTTTGAAACGGTTTCACGATTTGGGACCCCAATGCGCGCCGGGCGTGTTCGGACAATTCGTCCGGGTTTTTGGTCACGCTCGTGTAATCGCTGACTTTTTCGAGGATGCCGGCGAGATTGCGGATCGAGATGCCCTCGGCTAAAAGATTTTGAAGGATGCGCTGGACCTGGCCAACGTTGAGTTGGGCCGGGATCAATTCGGTGACGACGGTTGGATTATTTTGCTTCAGATTGTCGAGGAGGTTCTGCACGTCCTGCCGGCTGAGAATTTCGTGGCAATTGCGCTTGACCGTTTCCGAAAGATGCGTGACCAGGACCGACGGAGCATCGACGACGGTGAATCCGCTGACTTCGGCGTTTTTGCGTTCAGCTTCGGTAATCCAGGTGGCGGGGAGCTTGAAAACAGGCTCGACAGTCGGCATGCCTTTCAGAACGACTTTGCTGTTGGAGGCGTTCATCGCGAGCCAATGGCCCGGCATCAATTCTCCCTGCATGATGGGATTGCCCTTGAGCAGAAAACGATATTGGTTGGATTCCAATTGCAAGTTGTCGCGCAAACGAATCGGCGGGATGATGACGCCCATTTCCTGCGCAAAGGTTTTTCGCACGCCGGTGACGCGTTCCAGCAAATCGCCCCCTTTGCGGGCGTCGGCCATGTTGACCAGGCCGTAGCCCAATTCGATCTGGAGCGCATCCAGGTTCAGCAGAGTTTCCAATTTGTCCGGCGACGCGGCGGCGGCCGCCGGGGCTCCCTTAGCGCCGGGAACTCCAGCGATTTCTCCCGGCTTGGTTTCCGGCGTGTGCCCGCGAAGGTTGTAGGCGAGAAAGCCCGTGAGCGAAGCGAGGAGCAGGAACGGGAGCAAGGGCAATCCCGGCACAAGCGCGAAAACGATGAGCATCCCCGTAAGGATCGTCATCACCTTGGGATACGACAGAAGCTGCCTGGCCAGTTCGTTGCCTAAATCCTCCTTCGAGGCCGCCCGCGTGACAAGAATGCCCGCGGCGGTGGAGGTGATGAGCGCCGGAATTTGCGAAACCAGGCCGTCACCGATGGAAAGCAATGTAAACCGCTGCAATGATTCGTTGACCGTCATCCCGCGTTGGGCAATGCCGATGGCAAATCCGCCCAGGACATTGATCAGCGTAATCAGGATGGCCGCGATGGCGTCGCCGCGGACGAATTTGCTCGCGCCGTCCATTGCCCCGTAGAAGTCCGCTTCCTGTTCGACTTTGCGCCTTCGGGTGCGGGCTTCGGTTTCATTGATGATGCCGGCGTTGAGTTCGGCGTCGATCGCCATTTGTTTGCCAGGCATGGCGTCCAATGTGAACCGGGCCGCGACTTCCGCGATGCGCCCCGCGCCCTTTGTGATGACGATGAAATTGATAAGGACAAGGATCAAAAAGATCACCAGCCCTACAACGTAATTCCCGCGAACGACGAAATTGCCGAACGTTTCAATGATGTGCCCGGCGTAACCGTCCAGCAAAATTAAACGGGTGGAAGCGATGTTGAGCGAAAGCCGGTAAAGGGTGATGAACAAGAGCAGGGTGGGGAACCCCGTGAAGTCGGCCGGCTCCTTGACGTAAAGAATCGAAAGCAAAATCAGCAGCGACAACGCAATGCTGGTCGCCAGGAAGCAATCGAGCAGCAGCGGGTTGACAGGGAGGATCATCAGCAGGATCGTCCCGAAAATTCCGGCAATGACGAACACGTCGCCATTTTTGAAAAGGCGCGCTAAAGCCGTTTTGCGTTGTGCCGGTTTCGGAGTCATTTTTTATTGCTGCATGCTTTGTTCGCGATAATACCGATAGGCATTGACGCGATAGACCCAGGCCAATATTTCGGCCACAGCCGCATACAACTGAGCAGGAATCTCGCCATCCACCCGGCCGTATTTGAACATCAGGCGGGCCAGAGGTTTGTTTTCGACAATCGGCACCTGGTGCTGCTGGGCGATTTCGCGAATTTGCCGGGCGTTGAGCCGGATCCCTTTCGCCACAATTTTGGGGGCTTTCATCGTTTTGCGGTCGTAACGAAGGGCGATTGCAATATGGGTCGGGTTTGTTATAACAACATCAGCTTTAGGGACTTGCGCAAGCATTTTACGCTTGCTCATGGATTGCCGGCGACGGCGTTGCTGGGCTTTGACTTGCGGGTTACCTTCGGTGTTCTTGGTTTCGTCTTTGACCTCCTCTTTGGTCATCATCAGGTCCTTGTTGTTCTGCCAAAATTGGTAGGCGTAGTCGGTGGCGGCCAAAATAACCAGCGCCATGGCGACTTGGATAATGATTTTGAAGGAAGATTGTGCCATGAATCCGGCAATCCTTTCCACGTTGACCGACGAATGAAAAATCGGGTCGGCCAGGATGTTTTTTATGACGCTGTACGAGAGCGCGATGACCACTGAGAGCTTCGCAATTCCCAATCCGGTCGTCACGCTGGATCGCATTGAGAAAAGCCGTTTCACGCCCTCGACCGGGTTGAGCCGCTCCCAATTGACTGTGAGGGCCTCGGAACTTACGCGAAAGCGGGTCTGGAGTCCGCCTGCCAGCAAGCCGGCGATCATCGTCGCCACCAGCACCGGCCACACGCAATGCCCAAAAACCAGCGCCCCCGTGATGGCATAGCTTTGCATCGCGTCCACCGTGACTGCGGTGTCGTGCAAATGGCCCAGCATCGACGCCAGCGACTGGCCCATGATCCGCCACATTTCCCCTCCGGTGAATCCCAGGGCCAGCAGCGCGCCGCCAAGGACGAAGACGGTCTGTACTTCCTTGCTGTGAGCAATCTGGCCTTTATTGAAGGCTTCCTCCAGCCGTTTTGCTGTCGGCTTCTCTGTCTTTTCGCCGCCGGATTCTTCGCTCATGAATGCAAGAGTTGCGAAACCCGCAACATGTCCTCCGGCAATCGGCGAAGGTAGTTAATAATGTGTTCGGACATCAATTCGAGCGAGAACCCGAAGACCGTCAAACCCACGAGCGGACGCACCGCAAAGCTTTCCGCGAAAACATTCATCTGCGGCACCGCCCTTCCTAAAATTGCAAAAATCAGCGAAATAATGAAAGAAACCGCGAGCAGCGGGGCCGCCAATTGCAACGCAATCCCGAAAATCTCGCTGGAGCGTTCCACAATATCGACCAACGACGCCTGCGAAAGATGCGCCGAGCCAATCGGCAGGAATGAGTAAGTCTTTTGGAACCCCACCAGCATCCAATGGTGCAGGTCCAGGCTGAGCCAGATCATTGCCGCCAAGTAATAAAGCAGCGATGCCGGCGCGGTCATCTGCGTATCTGCAAGGGGATTGAGTCCCGGCGGGATTTGCAGCCCAATTTCGCTGCTCATCATAGCGCCTGCGATTTCAAGCGCGAAAAAAATCATCCGGCTCGCAAAACCAATCATCAGCCCGATGCCGATCTCCGCCGCCATTTCGCCGATCATCCCCCACGTATCGCTCGCGGGCGGAGTGGCTGGCAGCGTCGCGCCGACCATCACGGCCAGGAGCGCCCCCAGGGCCAGGCGAAGTTGCACCGGGAAATTACGCGCCGAAAAAACCGGAAACACCGTCAGCATCGAGCTGGCGCGCAAAAACACCATCATCCAATTGGTGAGGTCGGTCATGCCCGGACGTCATTGGGTCATTTGCGGCATCTTGCCAATCATCCCCGCGGTAAACTCGATGAGTTCCCGCAGCATCCACGGCATGAGAATGATCAGCAGCGTGACAATCGCCAGCGCCTTCGGCACGAACGTCAGTGTCTGGTCCTGGATCGACGTCACGGATTGAAACAAACTCACCGCCAGCCCAATGACCATCGCCGTCATCAATATCGGCGCGGCAAGGGTGACAGCCTGGAGCATCAGTGTCTTCAACAAATCGGTTGCAAATGCGGGATTCATAATCGTGTCAATCGTGTCAAGTAGCAAAACTTTGGATAATGGAACTGACGACCAGCCGCCAGCCATCCACCAAAACAAAAAGCAAAATTTTCAACGGCAGCGAAATCGTCATCGGCGGCATCATCATCATCCCCATGCTCATCAGCACCGTCGCGACAATCAGGTCAATAAGAATAAACGGCAGAAACAGCAAAAATCCCATCTGAAACGCCGTCCGCAATTCGCTGATGATGAACCCCGGTATCACCACCTTCAGCGGCAGCCTGTCCACCGCCGTCGGCTCCAGCCGCGCCAGCGTCGCAAACAATTCCACGTCCTTCGGCCGCGCCTGTTTCAGCATGAATGTCCGTATCGGCCCCGTCGCCCGGTCCAGCGCCTCCTGTGTCGAAATTTGTTTCGCCCGGTACGGCTCCAGCGCGTCGTGATCGATCCTTTCCCACACCGGCGCCATGATGAAAAACGTCAGGAACAACGACAGCCCAATGATAATCTGGTTCGACGGCGCCCCCTGCAACGACAGCGCCGATCTCACAAACGACAGCACGATCACAATCCGCGTAAAGCACGTCATCAACAAAATGATCGACGGCGCCAGCGTCAGCAACGTCATCACCGCCAGCACCTTCATCGCCCCATCGACATCCATCGGCTGGTTCAATCCCGACAGCCCGATATTCAAGCTCATCCCGCCGGTATTCGTTTGCGCATGCGCCGGAGTCGCTCCCGCCAGCACGCACAGGAGCACGATAAAAACCAGAAACGCCTTCATGGTTTTCGGTTGAGAACTTGTTGAAACGCCTCCACGAACGTCACGCTCGGCGCGCTTTCCGCCGGCCCCGCTCCCGCTTCCGGCAAATGGCTCACCAGCGCTATCCCCGCCGGCGACGACGCAATCAGCATCCGCTGCTGCTCGTAACCCACCACATACAGCGCCTGCCGTTGCCCCAGCGATTTCACTTCCAGCACGTTCAATTTCGGCGACGCCCCTTTGCGAAGCGCCAGCCGCTGCCAATTCTTAAACATCCACACCCCCGCCAAAAATAATGCAATCACCACTCCCAGCGCCCCAAAAACCCGCAGCAACGCCGCCCCCATATCCGGCACGCCGGTGGAAATCCCGCTGGAAATGGCCGGTAAATTCGTCACGCCGCTCCAAAAAGTTCGGTGATTTTCACACCGTAACAATCGTTGACCACCACGACTTCCCCGCGCGCGATTTGTTTCTGATTGGCGTAAAGGCTCACCGGCGTCTGCGCCGCCTGGTCGAGTTTCACCACCGAGCCGGGCACAAGCTGCAGCACTTCGCGCAACGGCATCTGGCAGGAGCCAAGCTCAATCGTCAGCTTGACACGCACGTCCAGCAGCAGTTCGAGATTGGCGGGAGGGTTTGCTTTGGAATCCATAAAATTAATTCGGCGTGGGACGCGTTAATTCGACTGCCCAATGCCCCCCGGCCGTCCCCAGCCGTCCCTGAAATTTCGAAACCTCTCCCAGTCGCAGCGATACCTGGATCGATTGCGGCCCCACCGGCAGCACATCGCCCACCTGAAGATGCAACACATCGCGCGCCGTCACATCCAATCCCTGCCATTCCGCCGTGATCGGAAGTTGCACGTCGTCCAAATTCCGATTCCATTTCGGCGCACCCTGCGGAGCGGGAGTCGCGGCCTCCAAAGGTCCGTCGGCCTCCGGCGCCAGTTGCCGCAACAGCGCTTCCAGCGCGGAATATTGAAAAGCCAGCCGCAGTTGCCCCGTCGATTCCCCGTTGCGCGCGTCAATCGAAATCACCAGCATGTTCGTGTCGGCGGGAGCGGTTTGCAGAAAGCGTCCGTTGGATTCGCACCCAAGCTGCGTCGGCTTGAGCTGTTTGAGCCGCGCCCAATTGTTGCACCATTCTTCCAGCGTGATTTGCACGATCTGCCCCAGCAGCGCGGTTTCAATCTCGCTGAGTTCGCGCGGCGTTTCTTCCCCTTTGCCGGGGCCGCCCATCAGCCGGTCCACAATCGTCAATCCAAATAATACCGGGATGTCCAAAATCGCCACCCCGCGCAGCGGCTCGGTTTTAAAAAGTGTAAGATGCGAAGGCCCCTTCCAGCTTTCGACAAGTTTTTGGTAGGAAATAATATCGATCCCCGCCAGTTTCAGCGGAATTTCCGACCGCAGAAAAAGCCCGACGCGCGCCGCCAGCATCGTGATGAATTGTTCCTCATGCGCCCGCAATTTGCGCAATTGCCGCTGCGATAGCAGGGAGGACGCCCGGAAATCAATCGGTTTTACGGCGTCGCTCATTGGATCGCCAACTCCGTGATGTAAATCTCTTTGATGACGGCGCTGCCCAGCGCGTTGTTGAAGATGGTGATCAGTTCCGAGCGGATGACATTTCGCGCGCCCGGTTTTTCAAGGTCGGAAATCGTCTTGGTGCAAAGCGCGCTGGTCGCCAGGTCCATGAGTTGGTCGCGGTTGTCGTCGATCTTTTGTTTCAAGTCCGGGTCCGAGCTTACCAGCGTGATGCTCGTCATCAGGTAGCGCGTGCCCATTGTGCCCGCGACGTTGACCAATATTTTGCTCAACGGCACGGTGTACTTGTTTTGGATGACTCCGGCGGCGGCGGCGCTGCTGCCGCCGTCCTTCGAATCCTTCTCGGCGTGGGCCGGCTCTTCCGCGGCCGCGGAGGAAGTATGCGTCAGCGCCTTTTTCATTTCCGGCACCAGCACAAACCGCGTCGTCGCATAAGCCAGTGCCGGCATCGCCACGATGGTGATGATGAGTGGGAACCACGGACCCTTGGTGAATCCTCCCGGGGCCGCCGCGGCCGTTGCGGGCGCCGCTTCGGTCGCTGTGGCTTCCGGGCGGGTGCCGCGGGATTCTGTGATTCTGTCGGCCATACAAGTAGCAATTAACGTTTCATCTGCACGGAGTCTTGCAGGATTTCGTCACTGGTGGTGACGATCTTCGAATTGGCCTCGAACCCGCGTTGCGCGGTGATCAATGCCGCCATTTGCGCGGAGAGATCGACATTGGAAAGTTCCAACGACCCTTGCACGATCGTGCCCGTTCCCGCCGTTCCCGGAACCACTGCTCCGCTGGGGCCGGCGTTCGCCATGTTCGTATAAAGATTGCCTCCGGCGCTCACCAGCACTCCGGGATCCGCAAAATTCTCCACCGCAACCGACCCGGCGGACGCTGTCGTCCCGTCGGAATACGAAACCGTTATGGCGCCGCTCCCCGTTACCGTCCACGCGGTCATTCCTGCCCCCGCGGCGTTGGTTTGCGGAATCACAATGGCCGTGCCCGTCGTGCTCATCACATTCATCCCGGCGGCGTTTTGCAGGTTTCCCTTCGAGGTCAGGCCGAAGGTGCCGTCCTGGGTCACATACGGCGTGTTGCTGTTGTTCGGGTCCTCGACCATGAAAAATCCGTTGCCATTGATGGCAAGGTCGTTGTTGTTGTTCATCGGGTTGATCGTCCCCGTCATCCAATTGTTGGTCACGGACCCCGTGGCGACGCCCGTGCCAATCTGCATCGAATCGGTGCTGCTGCCCGCCGTTGAAACGGTCGCCGCTTGCAGTGTGTCGCTGAACGAGTCAACAAGGTTTCCCGTTCCGGATTTGAACCCGGTGGTGTTGATGTTGGCAATGTTGTTGCCAATGATATCCATCTGCTGCTGGAATGCATCCAGACCGCTGACGGCCGAACTGAGTGAAGTCATCATAGTGGATTAATCGTTTGTTTGTGTGGTGGAGGTGACTGTGGGTAAAACTCCCGTGATCTGGCTGAGCTGATACGTCTGGCCATTGACCACAACCTCCGGGACACCGGAGGAAATTTGCACGGCGGAGACAACGCCCGAAGAGGCTGCGGTGCCGCCGGTCGCCGTCAATGACACCGTCTGTCCGATCAGCCCCGAGGCCTGGATCGTCGAAAGTGTCGAGGACGTGTTTTGCGATGCCTGCAACGCGCTGAATTGCGCCAGTTGCGCCGCGAATTCCGTGTCGCTCTCTGGGTTGAGCGGGTCCTGGGAACTCATTTGGGTCACGAGCAAATTCAAAAAGTCCGCCTGACTCAAACTTTGACTCGGCAGACTCGAACTGGTGGAGGCGACGGAATTAGACATATTTTCAGGCCCAGGTTTCCCAGTCTTGCCGGGAGCGGCGGGCGTTCGGATTCTTCTGTTGGCGTGTTTGCGCCGGCGGAACCCCGAGGTTCGCCTGCGGCCAATCCTCCCGCGGTTGCGGAAGCTGGCGCTGCTGCTGTTGCTGTTGCGACGATTGCTGGAAATTAAAACTCGAGCTTCCGGACGCCGGCATCAATTGCACATTTTGCCGCGCCAGCGATTCCTGCAATTGCGTCCATTGCGAATTCAACGCGGTGAAATCCCCTTTTTCCAAACGCAATGAGGCCTGGATCTGCCCGTTCTCGGTTGTCAACTGCAAGAAAAGTTGCGTGTTATCGTCCACTTTCAGCGAGACACCCAGCGTTTGGGCTCCTGTCTGCCGGATTGTGACAACTTCACGCGAAATCATTTGTTCCACACGCTCAGCCGGGCTGGCGGCGGTGGGGGCGCTTGCGGCTTCGGACGCCGGCGCATCGGCGGCCTTCGCCGTCAGGTTCACCAGGGCGACCGTTTCGGGCGAGGCTTCTTTCCAGGAGAAATCCAGCGACTTTCTGCCGCTGTCCTGCCCGGGCGCGGCGGGGGCCTCCACGCCGGTCACGGCGGAAGCCGAGCTGACGGCTCCAAGCGGCAATTTTTGCTCCGCTTGTCCGGCAACTTCGTTCTTTCGCGCCACAATATTCATTCTCTGTCCACTGATAGCAGCGGACGTGCCATCGGTCGCGTCCGGGGTAACCCCCGGTTTTGGCTTTTCGTAGCCGGGAGCCAGTTTCTTCGCCAACGGAGCGTCTTCGGACTCCGGCGCGGCGTCGTTTGCCTTGGTATCGACCTTCGGCGTCGCCGTTTCCGTCGTTTTTATCGAAGCTGTCCCGGCCTTGGGTGGTACAAACTTGGGCAATTTCGGCAATTGCGGCAGCGGCGCCGCGGACAACGCCAGCAAGGTCAGCAACAACCCGGAACTGTCCGTCGCATCCGTCCCGGTTTTTGCGTCGGTTGTTGACTTCTGCTTGTTCGCGCCTGGTTCGGTGGTGGAGGTGGGGTCGCTCGACTCTTTGTTCTTTGTCCCGAGCGCGTGCAAAATGATGGATAAAAAATCGGCCGTCACCGGCTGCGCTGTCTTCGGCGGATTGGTTGGAAGAGAAGCCAGCAACGCGGCGGCGCTGCTGGCTTTGGGGGCGGGTGCTGGGTTGGTCATTTGGTGTTGCTGTGGGATGAAAGTCGCAGTAGTTCGGTAATCGCGGCGGCCCGTCGCGCGTCGTCGGGACCCGTCTTGGCGAGCGCCTCCAGGATTGCCGCCGCCTCGTTGTCTTTGAGAAATACGAATATCCGCACCACCGCGTCGTTATCCAGTTCCGAGAGGACGGCCGCGGCCGTTTCGGGGCTCATGTCCGCGTACGTTTTCGCCAGCTTCTTTAAATTCACGATCTCGTCGCCCTTGACGCGGACGACCGATTTGTCGAAGTCCGTTTGCAGTTGGCGCACCGATTGCGTTACCTGGCCCAGTTCCGCCCGCTCGGCCTGGAGACGCGTGGCAAGCTCGTCGAGTTGCTTCTCCCGCGCGTCCAGCGATTTTTTCTCGGACTTCAATTCCGCGATCAGTTCGTCCGCTTCCGGATTGCTGAAATCCCACGAAGGCACGATGGGCGCCAGCATGGTCTGCTGCGAAATGCGCGGCAAAGTTGGCTTTTGCCAGAAAAATACGGTGGCGGCCAAATAGAGGATCACGCCCAGGGGCGCGGAGAGCCAGGGATGTGTCAGCAGTTTACTCATGGGCAATGGGTGGGCCTAAATGGAGGAAATTGGGCCGGCGCGACGCGAATTCATCGAGCAGCTTCTGCTCTTCGCGCGATTCCAGCTTCGCATGACGGGCCTTTTGTTTTTCGCAATAGACATCCACGATTTCCCGCTGCTGCCGCGCGGCAAGCATCGCCTGCGAAGCCGTGTTCACTCGCCGTTCGGCCTGCCCCAGGGAAACGACGCATTCCTCACGGCGTTTCTCCAGCGCGCTGTGGCTCTCGTAGGCATGGGTGGCGTGCGCCGCCCCGCATCCTTCGGCCAGCAATTTGCGGATTTGCCCGCGGCTTTCCGCAAGGCGTTCATCGATGGATTCCAGCAAGTCCACGATCACTTGCCGCGCCAGCAGCGCCTGCGCGAATTTCTCCAGCGCCTCGTTTTCTCGGCGTTGGCGGACGGTGCGGACGGCTTCAAGGGTGAATCGAAATGCTTTCATCGTTTGGTTGGGGTTGGTTTCGGCGGCATCGGTGTCGCCATGGTTTGGTTCAGCAGGGCCCAGCTTTGCTCGGTGGTGAAGCCCTCGTTGATGGCTTGCTTTAAAAACGTTTTGATGGGTTCGTTCAAATGGATGCTCAGGTCGATGGCGGGGTTGGTCCCGGCGGGATAAGCGCCAATGTTGATGAGGTCCTGGTTTTTGCGATACGCCGCCATCGATTCCCGCGCGCGTCCCGCCAGCGCCTGTTGGTCGGCGCCTGTCAGGTCGCGGGTCAACCGGCTCACGCTCTCCAATACATCGATCGCCGGGTAATGGTTCTGCGTCGCCAGTTCCCGCGTGAGCACGATGTGCCCGTCCAATATCGAGCGCACCGCGTCGGCGATCGGGTCATTCATGTCATCGGCTTCGACCAATACGGTGAAAAGCCCGGTGATCGACCCGGACTGCCCGGAACCGGCTCTTTCCAGCAATTGCGGCAGCAGTGAAAAGACCGACGGCGTGTATCCGCGTGTCGCGGGAGGTTCGCCCACGGCCAGCCCAATCTCCCGTTGCGCCATGGCGAATCGCGTCACCGAATCCATCATCAATAAAACGTTTTGCCCTTTGTCCCGAAAATATTCGGCCACGGCCATCGCCACAAAAGCGCCTTTGAGCCGCGCAATGGCCGGCTGGTTCGAAGTCACCACCACCACCACGGATTTGCGCCGGCCCGTTTCATCCAGGTCTTTTTCCAGAAATTCCCGCACTTCCCGGCCTCGCTCGCCGATCAGCGCAATCACGTTCACATCCGCCTCGGCCTGGCTCGCGATCATTCCCAGCAGTGTCGATTTGCCCACGCCGCTGCCCGCGAAAATCCCCAGCCGCTGTCCGCGTCCGCACGGTGTAAAAGTGTCGATGGCTTTGATGCCGGTGCGAAAGCACTCGCGAATCCGCTGCCGCTTAAGAGGGTGGGGTGGTTGCAGATTTAAACTGACGGAATCGCTCCCGTGAATCGGCCCCAAATCGTCCAGTGGATGTCCAAGCCCATCGATGACCCGCCCCTTGAGTTCATCGCCGACCGGCACTCGCAGCGTCGTCCCCAGGGCGATCACTTCCGCGCCCGGATGGATGCCATGAAGTTCGCCCAGCGGCATCAGCAGGACGTGATGATTGCGAAATCCCACCACCTCGGCCAGCGTCGAACTGTTGTTACCCGAGGATTCAATGCGGCAGATCTCTCCCACCGCCGCCAGCGGCCCTTCCGATTCGATGACCAGCCCGATGAGCTGAACAACCCGGCCATGATTGCGAACGACCTCCGTTTGTTCCACACGAAGGCGTAAATTCTGGAGCCGGTTGGAGGTGCAATGGGGGGCCATCTTTGTCATGCCTGGAGTGTCCTTTGCAAAAGATCGAACTTGGTTTCGCGGGTCGCATCGACCGTTCCGAACCGTGTCTGCACCAGGCACCCGCCGCGCGTGACTTCGGACGCCGCAACGAATCGAAATTCCTTGGTTTCGTCCTTCGCCTTGAGCAGGTCCGACCCGGACTTTTGCAGCAATTCCAAGTCGGCCGGATTCAGCCGGACCGTGAATTCCGCCGTTCCCTCGATCTGCGTCAGCGCATCCCGGACCACCGCTTCCATCATCGAGGCGCTGATCGGCAGTTCCACCACCATCTTTTGCGCGATGGACAGGGCCAGAGCGATCAGTGAGCTTTCGGTATCGCGCATGATTTGCGGCACGGATTCACGCAAGGACTTGAGCGCGCCCGTCACCAATTCCTGTACTTCCGCCCGTTGCTGGAGCAGTTGATCGCTCAACGCTTTTTCGGCGTCGCTTCGCCCGCGTTCATAGCTGGCCTGTAATTCCTCCGCGCTCGTGTCGCCGTCCTCATCCATGTTGCGGGGACGCACGTCGCGCAGCGGTTTGGGAAATGTGAGTGTGTCAGACCAGGGCTTCATCTTTGGTGGCTCCCGCCGCGCTGCGGAGTTCGATTTCGCCTTCGCTTTCCAGCCGGCGCACACAATCCACTATCCGAAGCTGCGCCGCTTCGATGTCGCGTTTCTTGATGGATCCAAGGAAACTGGCTTCCTCGTTGACCGTGTCGGCGGCCCGTTTGGAAATGCATCCCAGCAGGGCGTCCTTGAGTTTCGGGCTGGCCGCTTTGAGCGATACAGCAAGGTCCCGCATATCGACTTCCCGCATGACTTTTTGCAGCGCGGTTTTGTCCAGCGTGATCATGTCCTCGAAAGTGAACATCTTGTGGCGTATCGCCTGCCCCAACTCGGGATTCCGCCGCTCCAGTTCGAGCAGCAGCGGGTCGCTCAAGTTTTTGTCCATGGCGTTGAGAAGCTCGGCCGCCGTTTTCAGACCGCCGGTTTGGTTCAACGCCCGCGTCGATTTGATGTTCGTCTTCTGCCCCAGCACTTCGACAATCGTTTCGACCACTTCAATCGGCGTCGGACCCAGCGTCGCAAGGCGTTCGATGATCTGGTCGCGTGTGGCGTCGGTAAACAGGGTCAGCATTTGCGAGGCCTTTTCGGGGGATAAATAGCTGGTGATGAGCGCCACGGTCTGCGGTTTCTCTTCTTTCAATAAATTAAATAACTGGCGCAAATCCATTTCCACGATCTGCCTCATTCCACCCATCGGCGCCGGCGTTGGCGAAACACGGCCCAGGATGTCCGACGCCCGAAACAGCCCCACCGATTTTTCCAGGACGGCCCGCGCGTAGGCGGCCCCGCCCAGGGTCGCGGTGCCGGCCTGCACCGCCACTTCCGAAAATTCACGCAAAATTTCCCGCCGCATTTCCTGCGTGATGAGGGTCATTTTGGCCATCTCCATCGAGACCAGTTCCACTTCGTGTTCGTCGAGGGTTTTGAGCATTTGCGCCGCCGAATCCGGCCCCAGGATCACCAAAAGCGTCGCCAGCTTCTGGTGCCGTGTCATCCGCGCCATTTGCACTGCCGCTATCTCTGCTTCCATATCAATTAGTTTTCAGGTTTGCCGCGTGCCAGCCAGTTTTTCACCGCCTGCGTCATGTTGGCCGGGTTTTCGCGG
Source organism: Verrucomicrobiia bacterium (assembly GCA_036272955.1). Classification (GTDB taxonomy): domain Bacteria; phylum Verrucomicrobiota; class Verrucomicrobiia; order Limisphaerales; family Palsa-1400; genus DATAUD01. Next base: position 11,954 of record DATAXU010000043.1, on the reverse strand, counting down.
ATCAATTGATTGAGCACTTCCACGGTCACGATTCCCGGGTTGTTCCCCCGCGAATGTCCGTTGCCGTTGCCATTGCCGTGCCCGTTGGTAAGCGGAATATTGACCGGGATTTCGTCCTTGGCGGTCTTGCGCCATAAAGTCCAAAACAGAAGCAGCGCCCCGACGGCAAGCGCCGGATAAACCGCCTTTTGCGCCAGTCCCACCCAGTATTGGCGCTTTTCCTGCGTGTCCAGTTGTTGCGTGATCTCTGTGGCGGGTTGGTCGTTGAACGGGATCTCTTCCAGCGTGATCTCGTCTTTGCGGTCGGGGTCGCCCGAATCGCGAATGCCGATCGCGCTCTGGACGATATGCCGCAGCTTTTCCAATTCCTCGGGCGTGCGCGGAACGGCTTTGCGGTCCGCCCCGGTCCCGTCAAAACGTTGCGCGATAAACACGGCCGTCGAGAGGCGTTTGATGCTCCCCGCCGCCTGCACGGTGTTGCTGGTGCTTTTGTTGATTTCGTAGCTGTTGTTGGTGACTTTCTTTTGCGTATGGCTCTTGTTGCTCGGGGCGGCTGAATTGGTGTCCGAGCCGACCGGCGCGTTGGCGGACAATCCCGGTGCTCCGCCCGCCGCGTTGCCGGTGGCCGTTTCCGTGGTTTCGTCGTTGATGATGCTGGAGCGCACCACCTGCCCATCCGGGTCAAATTTCTCGTCGGTGCGTGTGGTCGTGTCCCAATCCAGGTCCGCCGAAACGCGCACGACCGCCTGACCCTGCCCAAGCACCTGTTCCAACATCCCTTGCGCCTTGCGCGTCAAATATTGTTCGAGGTTGCGCCGCGCGGTAAGCTGGTTGTTCGATAAACCCGCCATCGAGTCGCCATCGTCGTTTTCCGAAAGCACGTTGCCTTGGTTATCGACCACCGAAACGCTGTTGGCCTGCAATCCTTCCACACTGTTGGCCACAAGGAACCGGATCGAGTTGACGGCGGAGGACGGCAGTTGCCCATTGCCGCGCACCCGCACGAACACCGAAGCCGTCGGCTTGCGCTGGTTGTCGATCAACAGCCGGTTTTCAGGCATCACGATCATCACCCGCGCCGATTCCACCTGGTCAAGCTGGCTGATCGTCCGCGCCAGTTCCCCTTGGACGGCGCGTGTGTAATTGGCCCGCTGCACAAAGTCGGAAATCCCAAAGTTCGCCTTGTCAAAAATTTCAAAACCGACGCCGTCCCCGCGCGGAATGCCCTTGCCGGCCATTTGCATGCGGACTTGATAGACCTTGTCCGAGGGGACGAAAATCGACCCGCCGCCGCGCACTTGATAGGGGACCTTGGATTCGTCGAGGGCGGCGATGACCTTCGAGGCTTCGCCTTCTTCGATCTTCCCGTAAAGCATCGCGTAATCCGGGCGGCTGGACCAGAACGCCATCGTGCCCAGCCCCACGAAAACCACCCCCGTGGCCATGACGATGCTGATCCGCTGGTTAAGCCCGAGTTGCTTCCAGATTCCAAGCAATTGATTTCCCAACTGACTGAGATTTTTATTCATGACATTTTACGAGTATCAAACCTGCATCCGCATCAGTTCCTGGTAGGAATCCAGTAACTTGTTGCGCACTTCCACCATCATCTGGAAGGAAACGTTGGCTTCCTCCATCGAAATCATCGCCTGGTGCAGCGACACGTTTTTCCCGCTCATCAACCCGCTCACCGCGTCGCTGGCCGCCGCCTGCTTTTGCGCGACATCGTTGATCAGGCCCCCCAAAAAATTCTCGAATCCTGCCCCCGTCGCCGTCGTCGATTGCACCGGGGAATCCGAAGTCACCTGCTGCAACTCGACCGCCGGAATGGCCTGGGTCGCATTGGCGGCGGCGGCGTCCTGAACGCCTCCGGTCTGCGAACCGACAACCATTTTTAATGCGGAAAGGGCGTCCATTTATCAATGCTTGCCAATTGAAAGCGCCTGCATCGCAATGGCATGCGCGTTTTTTGCCACCGCGAGATTCGCCTCGTAAGACCGCGAGGAGGTAATCATATCAACCATCTCTTCGTGGATATTGATGTCCGGCATGGCGACCATTCCATGCGCGTCCGCATCGGGACTGCCGGGGTTGTAAACCAGCCGTGGCGGGCGGTTATCACTTTGAATACGAGCAATTTGCACCAATGGCAGGTCGGCGCCGCCTCCGGTGTCGCTCCCGGTCTGCTGTGCCTTCAAAACATTCTCGAAAACCACTTCCTGCCTCTGGTAAGGCTTCCCGTCCAATCCCTTGGTCGTGTTGACATTGGCGATATTCTGCGAAATCACGTCCATCCGGACCCGTTCGGCGTCCAGGGCGGATGCGGTGCTGTCGATGCCGGTGAGTATGCTTATCATAATGTAAATCAGGACTTTCCGGTGACGGCCATGCGTATTTTGGCCAGTGATTGATTGACTAACTCCGTCTCAACTGCGTTCTCCACGGTATTTTCGTTAAGCCGGAGCATCTCGCTCTCTAACTGCACCGTATTGCCATCCGCCCGCCCGGAGACCGCCGTGGTATCGACGGCCAACTGCGGTTGCAGGCTGGCGACCGCCGCCGTATTGCCGCTCCCAATGGCGCTCTGCAACTGGCTTTCGAACGAAGAAGCCACATCCATCCGCTTATAGTTAGGCGTCTCGATGTTGGCGAGGTTGCTGGCGATCGCTTCGTGTCGTAAAACGCTGACATCCAGCATCTTCTTCGCTGTTACGTAATATGAATCGCTAAATAGAGCATCAATCATAGTTCTAAGCTCTCCACCGGATTAGCAGCACATGTGCCAGTGGTCAAAAATATCCAACCGTTGGGTTTTTAGACGATTTTCCACGTATTTATCACTTCAGCACTGGCAATTATTGCCATCCGCTCGGCATTTCTTGCGTCTTCGTCCCTGATTCTTTAAGTTCGCCCAACGAATGAAAAAACGGACACCTGAAATTCCGCCGTTCCCTCCCGGCACCCGCCTCACCACTCTTGACAACGGCCTGGTCATCATCACCCGCGAAGACCACAGCGCCCCCGTCGTCTCCGCCCAAGCCTGGTGCCAGACCGGAAGCATCACCGAGGGAAAATGGCTCGGAGCCGGCCTCTCCCACGTCTTGGAACACATGCTCTTCAAAGGAACAACAACTCGCCCCGGCAGCCGCATCGACCAGGAAGTCCAGTCCGCCGGCGGCTACATGAACGCCTACACCTCCTTCGACCGCACCGTGTACCATATCAGCGTCCCCAACACCGGCGCCCCCGTCGCCATCGACATCCTTTGCGACATCATGCAGAACGCCACTCTTCCCTCGGAGGAACTGGACAAGGAACTCGACGTCATCCGCCGCGAAATGGATATGAACCAGGACGACCCCGGCCGCCGCTCCGGTCGCCGTCTCTTCGAGTGCGCCTTTGTCAGAAGTCCCTATCGCTTCACGATCATCGGCTACCCCGATATTTTTAACACCCTCAAGCCCGCCGACATCATCGCCTATTACAAACAACGCTACGTCCCCAACAATCTCTTCTTCGTCGTAACAGGCGATGTGAAGTCCGACGAAGTGATCGACCAAATCAGCAAGGCGTTCGCGCAAAACAAATCGAAAGCGTTGGAATCCCTCGTCCTCCCCGACGAACCCCGCCAGACCGCTCCCCGCGAGGTAATCGAAGAAGCGCCAATCGAATTGGGTTACTTTCATTTCGCCTGGCACATCCCCGATATCCGGCATCCCGATGCTCCCGCGCTGGATGTCCTCGCCGCCCTCCTCGGCAGCGGACGCAGTTCGCGCCTGTTCCGCGAAGTGCGTGAAAAGAAGGGCCTCGTCACTTCCGCCGACGCCTGGACTTACAGCCCGGGCGAACAGGGACTTTTCGGAATGAGCGCCGCGACGACTGGCGATAAATTCAATCCCGCGCGCGCCGCGATGCTCCTGGAAATTGAACGCGCAAAAAACTCCCCCGTCCCCGAAAAAGAATTGGCCAAAGTCATCAAGCAATTTATCGCCGCCACGCTCGCCACGCGCAAAACAATGCAAGGCCAGGCCCAGGACATCGGCGCCAATTGGATGGCCGCCAACGACCTGAATTTTTCCGAGCGTTATCTCGCCGCCGCACAACGCGTCACCCCCGCCGGTTTGCAACGGGTCGCCCGCACTTATTTGACGTCGGCCAATCGCACCTTATATGCATTGCTCCCGCCTGGGGCCGCCCCGAAATCAACGGAGACCGCGCAGGTTTCTGCTGAATCGACAATCCAAAAAATCACGTTTCCCAACGGGCTGCGCCTTCTGGTCAAGGAGGATCACCGTTTGCCGTTCGTGGAAATGCGCGCGGTGTTTCAAGGCGGAGTCCTCGCCGAATCCCCGAAGGACAACGGCCTGACTCAACTCGTTTCGAAAATGCTGCTGCAAGGCACTCGCACCCGAAGCGCGGAGCAAATCGCCGTCACAATCGAATCGGTCGGCGGAAGCATCGAAAGCTTCGGCGGCAACAATAGTTTCGGAGTGACCGCCGAGGTTTTGAGCGGCGATTTCAAAACCGGCTTTGATATTTTTTCCGACGTCCTGCTAAACCCCGCCTTTCCAATCGCCCCATTCAAGCGCGAGCGGGACATTCAATTGGAGTTGATTCGCGCCCAACGGGACCAGTTGCTCCAAAGTTGCAGCCGCGCCATGCGCCGGGAGCTTTTCGGCGAAGCGGCCTACGGCCTGGATCCACTCGGCACGGAGACCAGCGTCGGCGCTCTCCAAATTGCGGATTTGGCCGCGTTCTACAAAAAAATGGCAAATCCGCAAAATTGTGTCTTGTCAATTTTTGGTGACGTTCACACCGCGAATCTGAAAGCCGCGGTCCAAAAGGCTTTCGGACGATGGAAAACAAAATCCGAAGTCGCCCTGCCGCGTTTCACGGCGCCGGTTTTGGATCGGATCAAGCGTGTCGTCGAAACCCGCGACAAAAAGCAGGCCGTCATAGTGGTTGGTTTTCCCGGCTTAACGGTGAAGGACGCGGACCGCTACGCTTTGGAACTTTTGCAGGAAGGCTGTAGCGATCTCGGTTCGCGTTTGTTTTTGCGCGTTCGCGAAAAACTGGGCCTGGCCTATTACGTCGGAGCGCAGCATTTCACCGGACTGGTTCCGGGTTATTTCTCGCTTTACGCCGGCACCGCCCCTGAAAAAGTGGAGCAGGTTGAACAGGAATTGCTGAAAGAGTCTGAATTGCTTCGAACCGAAGGCTTCACCGAAGAGGAGTTGGCCCGGTGCAAAGCCAAATTGATCGGCCAGAAAAAAATCGCCCGCCAGGACCTGGGCAGTCTGGCGCTGACAGTGGCGTTGGACGAGCTTTACGGAGTCGGCTACCAGAATATCGATACCGAAGACGTCCATTACGAGGCGGTCACGTTAGAGCAAATCAAGGATGTCGCCCGAAAATATTTGACGCCGGACCGCGCCGTCATCGCCGTTATTCTCAATACGAAATAACAGTCGTGCCGAGAAATCCGCTGGCAGCGTTCAATTGCTGGACGTAAGCGGGATACGCATCGGGCGTGACGACATCGCTTAACGACCGGAATTCGTGCTCAACAACCAGGTTGGTGCCGATGATGTTCACGGTTCGATAAAAGGAAAAAGCCGGGTTGTTGATCGTCTGATTGTCCGGCTGGACCGGCCATCCGATTCCCCAATTGGCCTCGACGCGTGAAATCCGATGCACCGGGTACGCGATTGCCAGGGGCTGGGTGCGGACCAAATCCATCGGCTTGTCCATTACATCCGCCAGATTGACGGCGAAGAATCTGCAGTGATAATAGGACTCGTCCGGCAGTCGGTTCCATATTCTTGGGATGGAATAAAACTCATTGATCTGAACCCGATTGATCTGCGCGTCGTCGGTGAATTGCAAGTGCGCCACCGACCGGATGTCCGGGTAATACTTTGCGCGCGCTTCCAGGCGTTCCCGCTCGATGTCATCCAGCGCCGTCGTCGCGAAATATTCCCGCAGCGCTTCAGCATCGGTCCCTTCGGCGACCGTAACGATGTTCACGCTTGTCTCCTGGACGAACCCGCCAATGTTGAAATAGGCTGTCTCCGTTGTTTTGGGCAGGACGGGGCAGGGCGGAATCACCCGCAACGCCGTGACTTGCGGCACAACGGGGAGACCATAACCGTAGTTGGGCCAGGAACGCCCCGCCAACGGTCCGCATTCGTAAGCCGCGGTCGGATCCAAATAATAATACTGTCCATTCACAGTCACCTGAACGACCGCGTGGTCGAAAAACATGGGGGAAGGATGAAAATCCGCCAGCGTTTGCCGCGCTCGTGTGCTGACCAACACCGGCGAGGCGTCGATGTTGAGCGCCCGCAACATGACGACGAGCAGGGTGGTCTTGTCCTTGCAATCGCCGTAACGGTGTGCGAGCACCGCGGAAGGCGTTGAAGGCTGGTAATCCGAACTTCCGGCGTCAGGCCCCAGATAACGAATCTGCCGCTGAACAAATTGCAACGCAGCCGCGGCCCGTTCCTCCGGAGTCGGCAACGCTTTCCATTCATTTATTTTTGCCATCAGTTCCCGCGAAATGCCGGCGTTGGTCGCGCCGGTGTTGAACAAGACCGCCGCCCACCTGTTGACATCCGACCAGGTTTGGAACTCGCTCAATTCCACCCACGGATACGGATTGTACCAGACCGGCGTTCCTGCCTGGAGGCGCAAACTTTGCACATTCATGGAATCCCACGTGAACTCCACCAGATTAGTTCTGTAAACGGTCGTCGGAACAATTGAGGTTCCGTGATTTTGAATGTAGAGCTTGCGCGGCGGCGCCCACACTAATCGCGTGACCATTCGGTCCACAGGATCACTAAACTGCAGCGGCACCCGCCCGGTGAACATTCCATTGAGCGCCGGGTTGCCTCCGTCGAGACTGTAGGCGTAGTCGATAATGTCCCCCGGCCGCAGGTCGTCCAGGAGAAGTACGGCGGATTTTTCGGAGCTGAAAAGGAAATCACTCGCTTCAGGTCCCGGGGGTCCGATTTGAAACTTGCCGGGATCAAGGCGGTTAAAGCTATTGGTTCCGCGCCAAATCTTGATCCAGTGCAGCGTGATTGATTGGTAGCCGGGATCATAATTGATGACCACACGCGAGTCCCTATCCGCCCCATGGGTGGTCAGAATCTGCCGAACGCGCCGCACAAATTGTTCATCGTTTTGCGCGTTGATTTGTCTTTCGACGAGCACCCAGCGGGAATCAAACGACGGGTCTGCCGGCAGCAGATTGAAGGGGCCGGCAGGACGCAACGGGACGATCCATTTGGAAGGCGGCCCGACAGAAGGTTTGCCATCCTCGGCGAAAGCCGCGGTGGACGCGATGAAAAGACACAGCAGGCTCCGGTAAAAAGAACGCCGTTGGAAATAAAACAAAATTTCCCGCAGGAGATTGTAAGCGCCTCTATGTGCAAACATTGTGTCCCCAATACTAATAAGCCGGATTTGCGATCTTCGCAACTCGCCTGTCAATTTGCATCACCTAAATGGCAATTTGCCTTCCTATCTCAACCAGCGCTTCGCGCGGCAATCGAAAATAATCACTCAAGTGCATCGAATTTCGCTGCATCGCCGCAAAGCTTGCGACAACCCATTTCGGCAAACCTTTGCGGCCTTCGCGCGGCACAATGTTTTCGTAACCCACATAGTAGGTGACGTCAGAAAGATCGATCCCGCAGCCGCGCCCGTGCGCTTGTTTCAGCAACGCGGGAATATCAGGCCGCTCCATGAATCCATACAACGCGGAGGCGCGCCAGAAATGCGGGGCCACCTTAGTCATCTTGAGACGCCTGGACTCACTGACCCAGGGAACAGAATCTGTGTCCACCGTCAGCGCGAACAAGCGTTCGTGAAGGGCGCGGTTGTGCTCCAGGTTCCAAACCATCACGGGCGAAGCGTCGTGGCGGGTGCGCGTGAGATAGACCGCCGTTCCCGGGACGCGCGGAATTTTTCTCGTTGAAATTTCTTTCGTGAATTCGCCGATGGGTAGGACCCACTTTTGAAGTTCCTCCGCAACGGCCCGCGCGCCGCGGTGCCAGATCAGCATGATGCCATAGACAAATCCCGCCAGGATCAACGGCACATAGCCGCCGGAGGTGATTTTCGTCGAATTCGCGGCAAAAAAAGCGCCGTCAACGGCCATGAATATGCCCGCGATCAAGCCCGCCCGAACAGCACCCCACTTCCAAATCTCGCGCATCGCGATAAAAAGGAGCACCGAAGTGGCGAGCATTGTCGCGGAAACAGCAATGCCATAGGCCGCCGCGAGATTGTCTGATTTGCGGAATCCCACCGCCAGGCCGCACGTCGCAATCATGAGCATCCAATTGACGGGTCCGACATAAATTTGCCCATACTCCTCGGCGGACGTCTGGGTCACTTTAATCCGCGGCATCCACCCGAGTTGAATCGCCTGGCGCGTCATTGTAAACGTGCCCGTAATGATCGATTGACTCGCAATAATCGTCGCGATTGTCGCCAGCATAACAAGGGGAACAAGCATTGCCGATGGGCATAGCCGGTAGAAAATATTTTCGGAGGTCGGCGCGCCTTGAAGGACAAGCGCGGCTTGCCCCGCGTAATTCAGCACCAGGCTCGGAAAGACAAGTGCCAGCCATGACAGGCGGATGGGCCGCGCCCCAAAATGCCCCATGTCCGCGTAAAGCGCTTCGGCGCCCGTCACGCAGAGGAAAATGCCGCCGAGCGCGAAAAATCCTTTCGCCCCGTTTCGAAGCAGAAACGAGATTCCATAGACCGGGTTGATTGCGAGCAATACCGACGGATTCCGTACTATCCCCCAAATGCCAAGAAGGGCAATCGTCACAAACCACAACAGCATAATAGGGCCGAATGCTTTTCCTATTCGCGCTGTTCCTTGCGATTGAATGAAAAAAAGCGCAAGGAGAATCACGACCGCCAAAGGAAGAACGTACCGCCCCAATGAAGGTGCCACAATATTCAGCCCTTCCACAGCCGACAACACCGAGATCGCCGGTGTCACAGCGCCATCGCCATAGATGAGCGCCGCGCCCAAAAGTCCGATCGCGACGATCACCGGTCGCCGCCTCAGTTTGACGCCGAGCAACGACATCAGAGCGAGGATGCCCCCCTCGCCGTCATTATCGATCCGCATCGCGAAGGATACATATTTGATCGTGGTTACGATGATCAGGGTCCAAATGACAAGGGAAAGGGTTCCGAGGATCACCGCTCGATCTGGTTTCCCGCCGGTCAACGCCAGGACCGTTTTCAACGTGTAGAGCGGGCTGGTCCCGATATCGCCGAAAACAACGCCCAACGCGGACAAGCCCAGGGCCGCCAGGCTCGAATTGTTTACAAGGCGCTTGCCATTTTTAGAACTCATGTCAGACAAAGAGAGACCATCGCACCATCGGAATGTATGGGGCCGCGAACCCAACGGCAAAAAGATTGTAGTCCCTTCGAAAAAGTCGTATCTCAAGTTCCATCATGAGTGAAACGCTGCGATACTTGCAATCCGAGTCGGCCGCCGCCGGGGTTGAAATCGGCACCCTCGTCAAATATTTGCTTATGGATGCCGTGGCAGCCAAGGCCAGCGACATCCACATCGAGCCATGGGAAAGCACGCTGGCGGTGCGCCTCCGCCTCAATGGCGTCCTCACTGAATTGGTCCATTTGCCCCTGGACCTGATGGAAAAGATTTCAGGCCGTTTCAAAGTTCTGGGCAACATGGTGACCTACCAAACCGGTTTGCCGCAGGAAGGCCACGCTCCCGCCGATCCCGAGTTGGGAGGATGCGAACAGCGTATTTCCGTTTTTCCCACCGTCAGGGGCGAGAAAATAGTCGTCCGCATATTCGATCCCAGTCATCGCAGTTTCGATCTCGCCTCTCTCGGTTTCGATGAGGACGTTCAGCAACAATTCATCAAGCTCATCACCAAGCCCAGCGGGTTGATCCTCTTGACCGGTCCGACCGGTTCCGGCAAAACCACCGCCATCTACTCTGCAATCTACACATTGGTGCAGCGTTCCGGACCCGCCATCAGCATTGCCACCGTCGAGGACCCGGTCGAGTTTAACCTGCCGATGGTCGCCCAGGCGCAAGTGAACCTCGCCCAGGAATTCACCTATCCCCGGGCGTTGCGTTCCTTGATGCGCCAGGACCCCCAGGTCATCATGGTGGGCGAAATCCGCGACCCGGAAACCGCCGCCATCGCCGTGCAGGCGGGCCTGACCGGGCATCTGGTCATCAGCACGATTCACAGCGGAAGCACCGCTGGCGTCTTCGCGCGGCTCATCAATATGAACATTGAGCCGTTTTTGCTCTCTTCCAGTTTGTCCGGCGTCCTGGGAATGCGGCTCATCCGCACCAACTGTTCATTTTGCGCCCAGCCTTACGAGCCCGAGCCGGCATTGATGAAAATGATTCCCCTCGACGAGCGGGAAAACGCCAGCTTTCGCCACGGCGGAGGGTGTGAGCAATGCCATGATACCGGTTTTTCCGGACGCGTTTCCGTTTGCGAATTGATGACCGTGACCCAGCCCCTCCGAGATGCGGTGCTGGAAAAGCTGCCCACCCGCGCCTTGCAGCAGGTCGCCGTCGATCACGGCATGCAAACGCTCTGGGTCCGCGGTTTGCGGCGCGTGCTCAGCGGGCAAACGACACTTGAGGAAATTCTGCGGGTCATTTCCGTGGAAGAAGCCTAGTGAGCCACTTCGCAAGTTCTGCGCTCACCGTCTGCCTCGCCGTCCTCAGCGCGATCAGCTTTGCGCTGACCTTCTGGCGATGGATTGTCGCCGTGCGTTTCCCGCTCCATCGCCCCACTGGCGCCGCGCATATATCCCTGCCTGGCTTGACCCTCCTCAAACCCCTTAAAGGATGCGACGCCGAAACCAAAAATTGCCTCCGAAGCTGGTTCCTCCAAAAATACCCCGGCCCGATCCAGATTCTATTGGGCGTCGCGGATGCAAACGACCAGGTGCGCCTGGTCGTGCGCGAATTGCTGGCGGAATTTCCCGAAGCCGATGCGCGTTTGATTGTTTGCGAAGAAATGCTGGGCGCCAACGCCAAAGTCTCCACCCTGCGCCATTTGGAGCCGCACATCCGCCACCCCTGGATCATGATCAGCGACGCCGATGTAAAAGTTCCTCCCGATTTCGCCCTCAACGTCGCGCCGACCCTGGAGGATATTTCGGTCGGCCTTGTCAACTGTTTTTATCGCCTGGCCAATCCGAGCACCCTGGCCATGGAATGGGAAGCAGTCGCCATCAACGCGGATTTTTGGACCCAAGTCCTTCAATCGCGCAGTTTGCGCCCGGTCGATTTCGCGCTCGGCGCCGTCATGACAATTCCCGCCGCGCAACTCAAAGCCATCGGCGGATTCGCGGTGCTGGCCGATTACCTGGCCGACGATTACCAATTGGGCCGCCAAATCGCAAAGCAGCAAAAGCGCATCGAATTCGCCACGTTTGTGGCGGAATGTTACGATCCTCCCCTGACATGGATGCAAGTCTGGGCGCACCAATCCCGTTGGGCGCGCACGATTAGAGTTTGTCAGCCCGCCCCTTTTTTTCTCAGCATCCTCAACAACTCGACAGTCTGGCCATTGGCGCTGGTGTGTGCCTTCCCGCATCCGCCGGCCTTATGCGCCGCCGCATTCTGCGTGATTTTTCGAATCGCCACCGCTGTGCATCAGCAATCCAGACTGACGCAATCGCGTCGTCACGTCGTTTATTGGTGGATGTCGCCCGTGAAAGATCTTTTGGACGCATTGGTGTGGGCGGCTGCCTTCCTCGGCAATAAAATCACCTGGCGCGGCGACCGCTACCGCATTTTGCGCGGCGGCAAACTCATCAAACTGAATGGAGTTACAGCGCTGCGCGATTCAGCGCGCTGAGCACGGCGCGGACGGAGGCCAACTCGATATTGGTATCCACGCCGGCGCCCCAGA
>DATAXU010000042.1:0-9447 GCA_036272955.1 Verrucomicrobiia bacterium | reverse complement strand
TTGAATGGCGTCATCAACGGGGACAGCGTCGAGCTGGTAACGGAAGGTTCGACGGCGTATTTCTCCGACAAAAACGTGGGCGTCAACAAGCCGGTGACAGTCGCCGGATTGTCGCTCTTCGGGCCGGCGAGCACGAATTACACGCTGACGCAGCCGTCGCTTACGGCGACGATTTACGCGGCGCCGGCGGGGGTCACAAATGTCTTCGCCACAAGCAAACCTTACGATGGGACAACCAACGTGAGCTTCACGGGGACGGGCGATTTGGCGGGGATACTCCCCGGAGACCTGGTCACGCTGAACGGCTCGCCTGTCGGCGGATTTCAGACGCCGGGAGTCGGGAGCAACATACTGGTTGAGGTTTCCGGCTATACCATCAGCGGGCCAGACGAGAACAACTATACTTTGGTGGAACCGGGGTTGACCGCCTCGATCAATCCGATCCCGCTTACTGTCACAGCACAACCGGAGACATATGTTTATGGCTACCCCACCCCGGTCTTTGCAGTCTCGTATTCCGGGTTTGCGCCGGGGGATAATTCTGAAAATGCGCTTACCAGTCAATCCACGGCGACGATTGCCGCCAGCATCGTCAACGGAATTACCAATCGTCCGAACACCTACACGATCACAGCATCCGGCGGCGTAGCGCCTAATTACACGCTCAGTTATGTGACGGGCACGTTGACGGTGACAAAAGCAACCTTGACCGCATCGGTGCCGAACGCCACGCGCGCTTACGGCCAGCCCAATCCAGAATTCACCGTTACGGTGACGGGCAGTGTGGGAACGGACGACATCACCGCGACTGCATCCACACCGGCAACCCAAACGACACCGCCCGGGACTTACACAATCAACCTGAACGTGAACGATCCGCACGGGAAACTTGGTTATTACAATGTCCTCCTCAGCACCGGAACATTGACCATCACGCAAGCGACGTTGCTGGGCATCATACAAAATCAAGCGCGCGGCTACGGGCAGACGAACCAACCGTTCAGCCTTGTCTATAGCGGGTTTGCGGGCGGCGATACGTCGAACGTGTTGAGCGGCTCCTATACCCTGATTTCACTGGATACCAATAGCAACCCGGTGACCACCAATACGACGGTAGGATGCTATCCGATCTATATCAGCGGGGGCCAGTCGGCGAGCAATTACAGCGTTATCTATACCAATGGAATGCTAACCATCACGCAGGCGGTTTTGACCGTTACGGTCAATCCGCTCAATATGGTCTATGGATCGCCGGTTCCGCCGTTGTCGGCGGAGATCACGGGCTTCGTGAACAACGAAACCAGCAACGTGCTGGAAGGTGTCTTGTCCTTGACCACGTCGGCGCAGACGAATAGCCCGATTGGCGGCTACGCGATTGTAGGCAGCGGCCTGAGTGCGACCAACTATTCGATTAGTTACAGCAACAATGTGTTGGAGGTCCTGCAGGCGCCACTGAGCGTCGTCGTTGACAACCAGGGGACCGGTTACGGGCAGCCGATACCGACATTGACGGGAACTCTCACGGGCGTCCAGAACAACGATCCATTGACGGTGAATTTCACCACGCCGGCAATCGAGGGCAGTCCGGCTTCAAGCTATCCGATCAACGCCAGCTTCAATGATCCGAGCAATGTACTGGGGAATTACAATGTTACGGAGGAAAGCGGGACGCTGACCATCTCTCCGGCGACGCTGACCGTCGTGGGGCCGACTGTTGAGCGGGCCTACGGCGCGGCCAACCCGATGCTCTGCGCGTATTACGTGGGACTGGTCAACGGCGACACCACCAATGTCATCACCGGCCGGCCTGTGCTAAGCACGACGGCGACGAATACCAGCCCGGTTGGCACTTACGACATCCAGGTCAATACGACGGGGGTTTCCGCTCCTAATTACAGTATTGAAAGCGAAGCAGGGCAATTGATAGTCACGCAAGCCGTGCTGCAAGTCACGGCGGACAACCAAAGCCGGCTCTATGGAACGACCAATCCCGTCTTCACGACGACGATCACCGGGTTCCTCAACGGGGACCCGACCAATGTGGTTATCGGCTCGCCGGACGTCACGAGCGCCGCGACGGTTGACAGCGCGGTTGGCAACTACTGCATCGCCGTCTCGCTGGGATCGTTGTTTTCCACCAACTACAGCTTTGCCTTCAGCAATGGTGTATTGACGGTGGGACAGAGCACCCTGACGGTGATTGCCGACAACCAGGAGAGGCTCTACGGAAGCACGAACCCGCCATTGACCTACACCTATAGCGGATTCCTGAACGGGGACGACACCAATTCGTTGACCGGCTGCCCGCACTTGCACGTGGATGCCCATACGAACAGCCCGGTTGGGACCTACACGATCAACATTCACCAAGGATCGCTCTCCTCTACCAACTATGCGTTTGCATTCTCGAACGCAGTATTGACGGTGGACCCGGCGCCGCTGGTATTGACCACCTTCGATGCCAGCCGCCAATACGGTTGCACCAACCCGGTGTTGACCGGTTGCCTGATGGGCTTGAAGAACAATGACCCGATCACGGCCGACTTCAGCACCATCGCCACTGTCACCAACGGGATCGGAGAGTACCCGATTACAGCGACATTGGACGACACGAACGACTTGCTGGGCAATTACTCGGTAACAACCAACCTGGGAAGTTTGACGATCACACCGGCGCCGCTGACGGTGAACGTGTGCAGCTACACCAATGTCTATGGCCAGGTATTTCCGACCTTCCTCGGCAGGGTGCATGGCATCCGCAACGACGACGACTTGAGTGTGTCGTATAGCACCACGGCCGCCATTACAAACGGCACCGGAGAGTATCCAATCACACCTGTGTTCACGGACCCGAATAATAAGCTGGGCGACTACACGGTGACAACCAACGCCGGAACGCTGACCATTGTGCCGGCGGTATTGACAGTAACAGCCGACGACAAGACGCGCGCCTACGGCCAGTCAAATTGGTGGTTCCATTTGTCCTACTCCGGGTTTGTCAATGGCGACAGGCCATCCTCACTCACCGTCAAGCCGACGGGATCGAGTATCGCGGACCAGACCTACTCTGTGGGTACGTATCCAATCGTTCCCGCGGGCGGCGTTTCCGGCAATTACACGTTTAGCTACGTTGACGGCACTCTGACCATTACTCAGGCGAACCTGACCGTGACAGCGCAGAACACGAGCCGCCCATACGGGAGCACCAATCCCATCTTTGATGCGACGATTGTTGGTTTGGTGAACGGCGATGTCGTCACCGCCAGCTTGTCCAGCGCGGCGACCATCACGGACCCGCCGGGGCAATACGGCATCGAGGTGCAGCTAACGGACCCGAATGGCGTGCTCGGCAATTATAACGTCAACCTCATTGGAGGAATCCTGACGATTACCCAGGCGCAATTGATCGGCCAGGTGCAGAATACGAACCGCGCCTATGCCCAGGCGAACCCCGTCTATAGCGTCAGCTACACCGGTTTCGCCAATGGCGAGACAGCAACCAGCCTCTCTGGAGTAGTAACGTATAGCGTAGTCGATTCGCAGAGCAACCCGGTGGGGATCAATACGCCCGCGGGCAATTATACGATCAATGTTGTCAACGGCCAAACATCGCCCAATTACAGCATCCAATACGAGAGCGGAACGCTGTCGATCACGGCGGTAACGCTGACTGTCTCCGCCCAGAGCGCGAGCCGGTATTACGGGGCCACAAATCCCGTGTTTACTGCGACGATCACTGGATTCGTAAATGGCGACACCTCCAACGTTGTCAGCGGCAGTCCGCTGTTGACCACGACCGCTGTCACCAATAGCCCGACTGGGTGTTATCCGATTGTGACCGCGCAAGGGACATTAAGCGCGACGAACTATACGTTCGCCTTTAACAACGCGATGTTGACCGTGCTGGCCAGCCCGCTGGAAGTAGTGGCCGACAATCAACTGCGGGAATACGGAACGACCAATCCCCTGCTCACCTATCATTTGACCGGCTTCCTGAATGGGGACGGAACGAATGTGGTGACGGGCGCCCCGTCGTTATGCACGACCGCGACGAACTCCAGCCCCGCTGGCGTGTATGCCATCAACATCTATGCCGGCACCCTCGTGGCGAGCAACTACACATTGGTCTTCACCAATGGCGAATTGAACGTTACCGCGGCCCTGAACCCCGGCACGAACGAAAGCTACTACGTCATTGGCGACAGCGCCGTGAAACTGGACGCGACCGGTGCGGAAGCCGACGGCGGAAGCCTCAGCTACGGCGGAGCGACCCTGGGTATCGCGGTTGTGACGAACGGATCGGCTGATGATGAATTGGCCATCGCTTCCCAAGGAAACGGCGCGGGACAAATTGGTGTGCAAGGGTCAACCGTGAACTACGGTGGGACGAACATCGCGACGTTCTCGGGGAACGCCACGAACCTGCTATCATTCACGCTGACGACGAATGCCACGCCGGCATCAATCACCGCGTTGATCGATCAACTGACGTTCGCAACCAGCGATCCCAGCACCAACTTCCGGGTAGCGCAGTTCATGCTGACGTATCCGAGCAATGTGGTAACAGCGCAGATCGAAGTCAGCATCGACCGGGTGCCGGTTGCGCCGACAATTCAGATACAGGCGACTGAAGGTGCGACCTTCACCCTTCAATTCAGCCAGATACTGACCAACGACAGCGATCCCGATGGGGATACGTTGACTATCACCGCCGTCAGCAGCGTTTCCGCCTACGGCGGGTTGCTGACCAACAATTCGACCTCCCTCACGTATAGTCCGCCGGAGGGCCAATTGTCGCTGGATCGCTTCGCGTATATCGTCAGCGACGGCCGAGGCGGCGAAACAGTTGGCCTGATCACGGTCAACTTCCTAACTCCGAACGCCCTGACAATTGGGGGCACAAGCGTGACCCACACCGGCGCAACGATCACCTTCGGCGGAGTGCCGGACGCGACCTATAACATCCAGGCATCCACCGACCTGATCCACTGGACGACCATCGCCACGGTAGTTGCCACACCTGAAGGCGTGGTGCAATACCTGGATACGGCTTCGATGGAGATGCCGCACCGATTCTACCGCGCAGTGCCGCAGTAAGGAGTAGGCTCAATCAAAGGCCAGGAACGGCAACGTTTCTGGCCTTTTTTGTTTCGTATGCCCGTAGCCGGCTCTCGGCTTACTATGGCCACATCCGAGTCTCTGGTCCGGCGCACCGGCTTATGTTTTTTCGTTATATCATGGCAACGACGCGCAGCGAAGTTTTGTTGACGAAAATCCCGACCCGTTGACTGGCGTCCCGGTTTGGATTGCTCCTGCGAACGAGTTCCGAGGCGAAAAGCCTTGTTGCGGAGGCGGTTTTCTGCTTTTCAAATAGAGCGTGAGTTATTCCAAAGGCGTCTGCCAGCATTGCGGCGGCCATATCGAATTTCCGGCGGAAGGAGCCGGGCAAACAATCCCCTGCCCGCATTGCAAATGGAATACGGTGCTGACGCCCAGCCACGGGCCTTCGGTTGAAGTGGGCGGCGGCAAGGCGGCGCGAAAACGCATCTTCCTGGCGCTGGAAGTGGTCTCGGTTCTTGTGGTGGCGGCTGGTGTGGCGGCGTATTTTTGGGTGACCCGGACGCCGACGGGATCGCCACTTCCTCCGCAGACTGGCCAGCCGGTTACCATTACCGCGCCTGTCCCGGCGCCAAAACCTGTGCCTCCCCCGGACCCGTGGCATGGATTGAAGGGAGGACCGATTTCGCTGGAGAAACAGGGGGATGGGCGGTTGGTGTACGCGGTCGGGACCGTGCATAATGCGTCCGATCATGAGCGGTTCGGCGTGAAGGTGGATGTGGATGTTTTGAATAAGGAGGGGGACAAAATTGGTTCGGCGACGGATTACACGCAAGTGATTGAACCTGGCAAGGACTGGAAATTCCGGGCGCTGGTGACAGACCGGAACGCAGCGAGGGGGAAGCTGGCTGACATCAAGGAACAGGACTAACCGATGCTCAAACGCCAGCACGGGCTTCAGGGATTGCTCATTGGACTGGGGCTGATTTTGCTTGGGACCATGGCGGTTCGCGGCGCCGGTTTGCCCGACCGGTTCACCGTCGATACCTGGGGCACGGAAGAAGGGCTGCTGCCGCAAAGTTCGGTGCTTGCGATGACGCAAACGCGCGACGGCTATCTTTGGCTCGGCACTCTCAACGGGTTGGTGCGTTTCGACGGACTTCACTTCACCGTTTATGACGAGAGCAATACGCCGAAGCTGGAAAGCGTGCGTATCGTCCGGCTTTTCGAAGACAGCCGCAGCAACTTGTGGGTCGGCACCGAAACGGCCGGGGCGGCGCTGATCGAGAACGGGAATGTTCATCCGCTGAACATTGGACGCGGGCGGCGCGCCGGACATCTTGTCTCGATCTGCGAGGATTCGCTGGGGGCGGTCTGGCTCTTGACGGAGGATTGCCAGGTGGCGCGTTACGCCAATGGCGAGGTCGATGTGTGGAACCTCAACCAAGGGCGAGCGCGGTCGATCATCGCCGAAAAAGGCGGGATGGTGTGGATCGCCACGGACGATCAAATTCTCGGCGTCGATCCGGCGGCGGTTCGCTCGCAGGCGCCGCTGCCTGTGTTCAAAGGGCCGCCGACGGGGCAAATCGATTTGCTGCTGGCCAGCCGCGCGGGCGGTTATTGGCGGCTGGCGGATGGAGAGATTCGCAAATGTTCGGGCACCAACGTCGGCGATGTTTTCGCGCGGTACCCGTGGACGGGGGCGCAACGCGACGAGGTCAAGGCCGCGTGCGAAGATCGCAATGGGAACCTGATCGTGGGCACGGGCGGGCCGGCCGGTGAAGGCGTTTTTTGGTTTGACGAACATGGAAGCGCGACGCGCATTTCCACGAAGGAACATCTCTCGAACAATTCCGTGCTTTCGCTGGATGCCGATGCGGATGGCAATCTTTGGGTGGGATTGGACGGGGGCGGATTGAACCGCGTCAAGCGGCAGATTTTTCAAACGCTGGACAATACATACGGAAGCGTGGCGCAGTCGCTGTGTCCGGATGCCCGCGGCGGATTGTGGATCAGCGCGAAGTTCCAGGATTTCCATTATTGGAAGGACGGGGTGTGGAGCACGCACGAGGCCTTTTTTGGGTCGTTGAGCCTGTTCAATCCGACGGCGGTTTTTGTGGATCGCGAGCAACGGGTTTGGGCGGCGACGCGTCCGACGCACGGTTATGGGCTGTTCGCATTGGACGGCGCGGTTTTTCGGCCGCAGGAAATTGGAAGCCCGGCCACCGGCAGCCCGAAAATTTCCGGAATTTTCCAGGACCATGCGGGCACGCTTTGGTTCGGGACTTCCGGCGGGCTTGGGCAATGGAACGGAACGCAGTGGCGTTTGTTCACGACCAGCGATGGGCTTTCGGCCAACATCGTCCACGCCATCGCGGAGGATCGCGCGGGGAATTTGTGGATCGGGACGGAAGGAGGCGGGTTGGACCGGTTTCAGGACGGGCACTTCACTTCGTTTCAGCGGACGAATGGATTTCCTAGCGACAACGTTTCGGCGATCTACGCGGACACCAATGACGTGCTATGGATCGGCACGCTGGGCGATGGGCTTGTGCGATTCAGCAACGGGAAGTGGACGCATTACACGACGCGGGACGGTTTGATCGGAAATAGCATTGACTACCTGATCGAGGACGGGAAGGGCTTTTTGTGGATTGGATCGAACGCCGGGTTGATGCGGGCGAAGCTCACCGAGTTGGATGATTTTGTCGCGGCGGCGGGGCATTTCGTTCCGTGCCGCGGGTATAATAAAGGCGATGGGTTGCCGGCCACTGAATGCACATTCGGGTCGCAACCTGCGGCGTGCCAGACGTCGGACGGGAAATTGTGGTTTCCCACGGTGGCAGGGGTTGTGTCGGTGGATCCGGGGCAAATACCGTTCAACTCCAATCCGCCGCCGGTGGTCATCGAATCCGTGCTGGTGGAGGAACAGGAAATTACCACGAACGGGCCGCACGCCGCGCCGCCGGAATCGGTCACCGTTCCGCCCGGAGAGGAGGATTTGGAAATTCATTACACGAGCCTGAACCTTGGAGGGGCGGAGCGGGCGCGGTTTCGGTATCGGCTGGTGGGGCGCGAAACGAAATGGCACGAGGCGGGGACGCAACGTTTTGCGCGCTACCCGACGCTGGCGCCGGGGACGTTCGAGTTCCAGGTGATCGCGTGCAACGAAGACGGCATCTGGAACGAAACGGGCGCGACCCTCGCGGTGACGGTCCTGCCGTTGTTCTGGCAGACGGGGTGGTTTCGCGCGGCGGAGATTGGAGTGTTGCTGGCGATTGTGGCGGCGACGGTCTATTTTATTGCGACGGAAAAATTGCAGCGGCAAGTGGCGGGGTTCCGGCAGCAGCAGGCGCTCGAAAAAGAACGGGCGCGGATCGCGCGGGACATTCACGACCAGGTGGGCGCGAGCCTGACGCAGTTGGCGCTGCTGGGAGAAATGGTGGAGGCGGACAAGGACAGCCCGGAGGAGGCGGAAGTTCATGCGCGGCAGATTTCGCAAACAGCGCGCGAAACCACGCACGCGCTGGACGAAATCGTGTGGACGGTCAATCCCTCGAACGACACGCTGGAGGGATTGGTCAATTATATTTGCAAACACGCGCAGGATTATCTTTCCGTGGCGGGGCTGCGATACCGGCTGGATGTGCCGGCGCAATTGCCCGCGGCGTCGATTTCGCCAGAGGCGCGGCACAATGTTTTCCTTGCGGCG
Source organism: Verrucomicrobiia bacterium (assembly GCA_036272955.1). Classification (GTDB taxonomy): domain Bacteria; phylum Verrucomicrobiota; class Verrucomicrobiia; order Limisphaerales; family Palsa-1400; genus DATAUD01. The sequence goes on along the minus strand of DATAXU010000042.1, from coordinate 677 downwards.
AAGGAGGCGGTGACGAACATTGTCAAACACGCGCGGGCGACGGAGGCGTGGATCCACCTGCGCTTGGAACCGGGAAAATTCACGCTGGAAATCGAGGACAACGGGCGCGGTCCCGGCGGTGTGAAGGAAAAAGCGGCGGAGTCAAGAAACGGTATGCGAAACATGCGCAAAAGAATGGAAGACGTCGGCGGCGAATTTTCGATCGAACCGGGGGCGCACGGCGGGACGCGGGTGCGATTGACGGCGCCGTTCGGGAAATGCTGAACCATGGCGATCAACATTTCCATTGTCGAAGACAACGAACAATTGCGGGGGACGTTGTGCCGGCTGCTCAACAAGTCGGAGGGATTCAAGTGCATCAGCCAATACGGGACGGCGGAAGCGGCGCTGGAAGGCTTGCCGAAGGACAAACCGCAGGTCGTGCTGATGGATATTAATTTGCCGGGAATGAACGGGGTGGAATGCGTGAGGCGGCTGAAACAGGCGGCGCCACAAATCGCGGCGGTGATGCTGACCGCTTACGAGGACACGGAGAATATTTTCAATGCGCTGGCGGCGGGGGCAACGGGTTACCTGCTCAAGCGGGCGCCGCGCGCGGAATTGCTGGACGCCATCCGCGAGGTGAATCGGGGCGGTTCGCCGATGACGACGCACATCGCGCGGAAGGTCGTGCAGTC
>DATAXU010000041.1:0-6415 GCA_036272955.1 Verrucomicrobiia bacterium | reverse complement strand
CAGCCCGAAGCGGACGATGTTGGTCGCATCGAGACACCAAGTGCCCGCGTCATCGAACGCGCGGGCTTCCAGTGTGACGACATCGCCATCGCGGGCGACTTCGTGGAGGGTCAATTGCGACGGCGCGCGCCATTTGGCGGGTTGGTAGTCAAACATAATTTCGTCCGCGGCTTCGACACTGCCCTTGTGCCCGACGGCCTTGAGGGTGTTCGCGCCGTCCAGGAAAGGGACTTCCCAACGCAATCCCGCGCCCGGAAAATCCTGGCTGTCGCGGTGTTTGACGCCGACGGATTTGCCATTGAGGAAAAGCTCGACGTCGCCGCAATTGGAATAGACGCGGACCCATTTCTTTTCGCCCTCCGCGCCCCAGCGGACAGGCCACGTGTGCCCGTAAATATGCACCATGGGCTTGTCCGCCCAGTAGGATTGGAAAACGTAGTAGCCTTCCTTGGGCGTGAGGTCGCGCTCGGTGAGGCCTTTCTCGTTGACACGCGGGATCGGATTTTCGGGGCGCAGAGGCGTGGCGAAATCCTCGAAAATCCATTGGGCGCTGCCGGTCAAATCCGGCATGGTTTCCTGTTCCTTGAGATACCAATCGAAGAGGTTGCAGATGTAGGTTTCGGACCAATCGCCGTCGCTGGAGACGCGCACCGCGCCGCCGCCGCGCTTGTAGGCGAGGCCGGTTTCGGCGGTGCCCTTGCCGGTGGCAACTTTGCCCAGCATTTTTTCGGGATCCTCGGAATGGCGTCCGGCGTGGCTGTCGCCACCCCATTCGGCGTGGAAGAAACGTTTGTCCTCCTTGATTTCCTTCTCCACCGCCGCGCGATATTCGGTGTAACGGCCCGAATACCAGCCGGCCCAAATACTCGGCGAATAAACGTCCGGGATGTCCTTGCAGAAATCGCACCGGCGGATGCACGTGAGGCGGGACGGGTCCAATTTGTGAGCCTGCGCGTTCAACTCAGACATAAATGCGCGAATGGCGTTCTTGCTGATTTTTGGGAAATCGCCCGGCCAATCGTTCTCATTGCCCAACCCCCAAAGAATGACGGCGGGGTGGTTGTAATGTTGGTCGATCATCGCGCCGAGCATGTCGTGCGCCTGCTTCTGGTAACGCTCGCCGCCCAACCCGCCGCGGCACCAGGGGATTTCCTCCCATACGAGCAATCCCAATTCGTCGCACAAATTCAGCACCAGCGGCGATTGCTGGTAATGACTAAGGCGGACGAAATTGGCGCCCATTTCCTTGATCATTCGCAATGCGCGCCGGGTGTCGTCGTCGCTGACGGCGGCCCCCACGCCGGCGTGGTCCTGGTGGTATTGCGTGCCACGAAGAAGGAGCCGCCGGCCATTGAGCTTGAAAGGCCCGTGCTCGACGAATTCATAGGAGCGCAGCCCGAACGGCTCCTGGTCCACCTGTTCGCCGTGGCTGGATTTCAGCGTCACTGTGCAATGATACAAAACCGGGTCCGACGGCGACCACAATTGCGCATTGGGAATCGCGCCGGAAAAAATCTCCTTCTCGCCGGTCCACGCCCGAATTTTCCGCGTGGAAGTGTGGATGGCGTTTCCGTTTGGGTCGCGGATTTCGACCGAGACTTCCACTTCGCCCTTCAGCGCGGCGGGATTGTAAAGGCGGGCGCGGACTTTGACCGAAGCGTGATTGGCCGCCGGTTCGACGTGGACGCGTTCCAGGGAAATCGCGGGGACATAGACCAGGCTGACGTGGCGATACAGGCCGCCATACAAAGTGAAGTCGCTTAAATTGGACGGGATCATTTCGAGATCGCGCGAGTTATCGCAGAGGACGGCCACGGGGACTTTGTCGCCGCGCTTCATCGCCCTTGCGGCGGCGTCTGTGATGTCCACCGTAAACTCGTCGTAGCCGCCGATATGCAGGCCGCCGACTTTTTCGAGATCGACATAGACCTGGGTCTTTTGGCCGGCGCCCTCGAAATGCAGCAGCGTGCGCCCGTCCGGGTAAGGATTCGCCACGGCAAGGCGCGTCCGATACCAGCCCGGTCCCTGATAATAATGAACGTCGGGGTCAACTGCGTCGAACGCATTGAAGCAGTGGGGAAGGCGGACGGGAGTCCAGGCGACGTTGTCGCTCGCTTTGTTTCCGCGCCAGACTTCCCAGATGCCGCCCAGGGCGCCCTGGTGATATTGCCAGCCGTCGTCGAGGCGGCGGGAATTTTCCGCGGCGAATAATTGCGCGGCCAGCATTAGAAACACCAAGCTGGCGGAGACGCGGCGTCCCGGAACAGTCAACAATTCAGTTTTCACGCTTATAGGGAATTGTAATCTGCACACAGAAGCGCGGGAAAGTCACTGAACCTTTGCGGAAAGAAATTGAGATTTTGCGTCAACCTCCCGCCGGTAGTGTCCTAATTTGCCTCCAATCTCTACTTTATGTGTTGACGTGGGCAAGTATCGCCCGATTACTTGCCGAGCTTGGAAGGCTAATCCGAGTAAACATGATAATTTGTAATTGACATGAAAGTAAATCAAAAGCGCGAGACGGCATGGCTTGGCCGCAACCAGCGCAAACACTTCGCCTGAAAGGGTGGGAGCGCAAAACCCCGCAAGGGGCATAAAAGAGTGAAAAAAGAGCCGGGCCGCTTGACGTTCTTACGAGGGACTCATCAAGCGGCCCGCAGAGCCAGTTCAACTAATTGTTGAAAATTGCACGGGGCTAGTCCTCTCAGCCGGACGCTGTTAAAGCGGGTTTACACCGCCAGAGGCACTGTGTTAGCAGTGAGGGTTCGACCCCCACTAGCTCCACGCAATTTACGTAATATGAATGTCATTTGTCGCGACGTAAAGCAAGGCTTTTCTCGCGGCATCGCTCTTACTTTTTATATTGTAACGGGTTAGATACGAAGAAATTGTGTGAGACTCGCCGGGTGTTAATCGAAATGAAATGCCCGGAGCGCGGGCTTTGTCTCTTGGCGTCCTGGGTCTGCCGATCTTCTTCTTTGGCATAAAAATAGTTTACCTAATACAACAATAATCGTTGACCGTATTATGTTTTTGTATTACAACAATGTCCAGCAAATAAAATCTTATGGCAAACAATCTTTCCAGCGAACAGAAAAACACTGCAATCTCAATGCTTTGTGAATGCGCCAGTATCCGCGCCATTGAACGGATTACGGGCATCCATCGCGATACGATAATGCGCCTTGGCGTCCGTGTCGGCCAAGCCTGCGAAAAGATTTGCGACGAGAAAATGCGCAACTTGGAATGCAAGCGCATCGAAGTGGATGAAATTTGGGGATTTATAGGCAAGAAGAACAAACACTTGACCGCCGCAGATTCAACCAAAGAGCGCGGGGATATTTGGACTTTTATTGCGCTTGACGCTGACACGAAACTGATTCCCACATGGCAAGTCGGTGCCCGCGATGGATATCACACGCAAATGTTTATCAATGATCTGTCGAACCGCTTGAAAGACCGAACACAAATTACCAGTGACGGATTGCAGACCTACGTTGAAGCGGTGAAGGGGGCCTTTGGGGATGACGTGGATTTTGGGCAATTGGTAAAAACCTACTCAGTCACGAACCTCGGTAACTTCAAGGAAGCGGCCAGCCGGTATTCGCCAGCCGAAGTTGTGCGATGCAAAAAATCGACCGTCATCGGCTCCCCAAAGTGGAGTCGGATTACGACTTCACACGTTGAAAAGCAGAACCATACGCTGCGAATGCATTGCCGCCGCCTCTCACGGCTAACCAATGCTTTTAGCAAGAAACTGGAAAATTTTAAAGCTGCGGTCGCCCTCAACTTCGCGTATTACAACTTCTACAAGACTCACATCACCGTCCAAATGACGCCAGCGCAAGCGGCAGGCGTGGAAAGCGAAAGGTGGACGGTGCTGGAGCTTGTCGAACGTTGTGGCGAATAACCGCGAACACATAGAGCGCATCCAGCTAACGGTGGAACACCTGCACCGATGCAAGGCCCATCATTGCGCCACAATCCCCGTCCATGAAGTCTTTCGCGGTCAAACCGTATGGAAAGGCGATGTCGAGGAATTCACCCTCACAGGACACCCCAAGGCAACCACGGCTTACGGCTGGACCGAAGGCGAAGGCGCTAAGGAAAGGTTCTTTGCCGTGCTCGAATTGCCCCCGATCAAATCCGCCCTGGATGCCGTAAGAGCATCCATCGTCGCGGATTCAAAGAAGAAAAACTGAGATTCACAAAAGATAAATATTATGCTTCCCCATATGAGACCGCCGACATTTTCGCGTGAACTTGATGATTCCGATCGACCCATCTCAGTTACAGTTCAATTCGACCCAATCCACAAAGATCAAGTCGTAGCCCGACTACTTAAGGTGCTGCCGCAGGGTCATCCGGTTATTAAAATAGAAAATTGCGCGGAGAACCGTTGCGGCATTACCTTTTCAAAACCCGGCTATTCTAGTGAATTACTTCAATCACTTTACGTTTTGTCAGAATCCTTTTTGGATTGAGAATAATCACTCGATACTCGGTTGGCTTTGTTGGCAATCCTTTATGGGCAACCCACCGTGGATTGATCTTCGTCTCAACGAATTCCAGAAGTCCCTCAAACATCAAGTGTCGCTCGCTTCCATAAGGAGTCAACCATAACCAGCCCGGAATTTTGTATCTCCCCAAAGTTTTCCCCTCGTTGTCGGCTTGAACAAAAACAATCTCAACGCCCCCATCTCTCGTTACGTGATTTGTGGGTTTTGGATAACCAAATCTGCCACCGACAGGCGCTTTGCCTGAATTCCCTGCTTTCTTGCTCACAATTGCCTTTGCGTGCATCAGCCAAAAATTTGCCTGATGAGTCATTATAATAACTGCACGCAAAAGCAACCGATAACCCGCAGCACATCCGCCCCGCCGCCAGTCAAATTAGGACACTACCCTCCCGCCAGCGCGCCGATGATCAACAACGGCTCTGCGCCGCTGACAACGGCCTCGGGCAGTTTCGTCCCGGGGCCTTCGTTCGAGATGTCTTCCTTGCAGGCGAAAAACCTCACGAAGGGCCGGCGCTGTTGGGTCATGTGGTCGCGAATCGTCCCGCGCAAGACCGGGAAGCGCGATTCCAGGGCGTCGAGCACGGCGCCGAGCGTCACCGGCACCGCCACCGTAAGCTGCACTTCGCCTTCAACCCGCGCCAGCGTCCGCAAATGATACGGCAGCACGACGCGAATCATGGCAGCGTTTGGACCTCAACGGACAGGACAGCGGGAAGGTCGCGAACGATGGGAGTCCATTCGTCGCCGCTGTTGGTTGATACGTAAACCTGCCCGCCCGTCGTGCCGAAATAGACGCCGCACGAATCCATCGTGTCCACGGCCATTGCGTCGCGCAGCACGTTGACGTAGCAATCCTTTTGGGGAAGCCCTTTGGTCAGCGGTTCCCAGTCGTTTCCACCCGTGCGGCTGCGATAGACGCGTAATTTCCCGTCGGGCGGGAAATGCTCGGAATCGCTCTTGATCGGGACGACGTAAATGGTTTCCGGTTCGTGCGCATGGACGTCGATCGGGAATCCGAAATCGGAGGGAAGATTTCCGCTGACCTCGGTCCACGATTCCCCCGCGTTGTCGCTGCGCATGACGTCCCAATGCTTTTGCATGAACAAGACGCCGGGACGGGACGGATGCATCGCGATGCGGTGAACGCAGTGGCCGACTTCGGCATCGGGATCGGGTAGGACGAAGGGGGATTTGAGGCCCTGGTTGGCCGGACGCCACGTTTTGCCGGCGTCGTCGGTGCGGAAAACGCCCGCGGCGGAAATGGCGATGAAAATCCGGTTCGGATTCTGGCGATCAAGGAGAATCGTATGCACCGCCATGCCGCCGGCGCCGGGTTGCCAAAGATGCCCCTTGGCGGCGCGCAATCCGGAAAGTTCGCTCCACGTTTTGCCGCCGTTGGACGTTTTGAAGATCGCGGCGTCTTCCACGCCGGCATATACCGTGTCCGGGTCCGTCAGCGAAGGTTCGAGATGCCAGACGCGTTTGAACTCCCAGGGATGTTGCGTGCCGTCGTACCAAAGATGTTTGCCGACTTCACCTTCGTACACGAATTTATTGCTTTCGCCGCCGGGCATTCCGTTGGGGTCGGACGAAGGGCCGCCGCCGGGGGTGCTCCAGGTTTTTCCGCCATCATCCGAGCGCTGGATGATTTGCCCAAACCATCCGCTGCTCTGCGAGGCATAAATGCGGTCGGGATCCGCGGGCGATCCCTTGAGATGATACATTTCCCAGCCGGCAAAATGCGGGCCGCTGACTTCCCAGTTCTCGCGCTTGCCATCCGCAGTCAGGATGAACGCGCCCTTTTTTGTGCCGACAAGCACCCTTACTTTGCTCATATAGTTTCACAATAGGACGAACAGCGGGGCGGAATCAGGACAAATTTTAAATAAAAAAAA
>DATAXU010000040.1:0-25457 GCA_036272955.1 Verrucomicrobiia bacterium | reverse complement strand
GCAAAAAAGTTACCGATCTTCAAGCCGCGTGCGGCAATGGCTGACTCCACAAGTGATTCCAGCCGCCCGCCGAGAGCAAGGCGCACCGCAGATGGAGCACGGCGGTGGCTCCGGCTTCAGTCCAGAACATGCCGGATTGTTTGAGGCGTTGACCGATGACGTGCTTACAACCGGCCTCGACGACGCCTGAACCGATAAACCAGCCCTTGGCTCGGTAACTGAGGTAGTCCATGCGCGCCCGGTTGTTTTCCAGATAATTGACTTCTCGTTGGACTTCCGCCGAGAGCGGGTTCGCGCTGGCTTGTCGCGCCTCGGCCAAAACCGTGTCCAACTCGCTGTCGTAAAGCAGGGCTTTCCAGCGCACGCCCCAGTTTTGGGCCGAGCCTGCATCGCTATAGACGGCTTGGGCCAAGGCGATCACATGCTGACTGGCGTGATAGTAGTCCAAAGTTTGGAGGGCGGAGGCAAAGCAGGTGCGGGCAATTTCCCAAACCCAAGCCGCGCCGTCTCCCAGATAGATCAGTTGGCCGGCTTGGGCCATCCCGCGTTGCAGGGCCGCTCGCGGGGCCAGCGGGCCAAACTCATCGGAGCAGACGAAGCTGGCCAGGTAAGTCGTGCTGTCTGGGTCGCGCATCGGATGGCCTTCCTCGTCGGTGACCCCCTGAGTGAAAAAGACCGCCAGCTTCACCTCGCGCGTTCGGGCCTCCCCGTCCGGGCCGCGTCCGGTTCGGCCTTCCAATTCGGGCCGAACCATCGGCACCCCGGTGCCGTCAATGCTGACGTAAAACTGAGGCGGAGGCGACCGGTGGGGCGCAGGCAGGCCCAGCAAGGGTTCTTGGACTGACGGCCCCACCGCTCCCACCAGACGCTGCAGGCGCGAAGGCTCCACCTTCAGAGCGGCCAGTTCCTGGAGTTGTTGACTGCTCTCCAGAAACGGCAACTGGGCCACCGTGCGGCTGAACATGCGGAGGGCCCCCGGAGTGCAGCCATCCCTCAAGCCCAGCGCCGTGTCCAAAGGAAATCCGCCTGCGGGGCCTGGCGGATGATAGTAGTCGCGCCGCAAGGGGATCGGACCTAAAATGCTCAAGACTTGGCAAGCCCGCTCCCGGTAAATCCTTTGGCCGGGCTGGGGTGTCGGCTCCGGCGCCGGCACTTGGGCCAGCAAATTCTCCAACAGACGCCGCCCGTCCTCCAACAGGGCGGTGCGCAAGGTCGCCTCGATCCATTGGGTGGAAAGCGGCTGCCCCTTTTGGAGTCGTTGCGCAAACAGTTTCAGGAAGGCTTGGGTTTCCTGGTAGCGCTCGGTTTGGACTTCTTGAAGTTTTTTTTACGTTCCGCGTCGGACGCACGGGTCTGGCCGATGGTCAAATCGACAAACTCCTCCGCCAATTGCTGAAAGCGCTCATGGCCAGCCAGCGCCTCCTGCATCGAGGAAACTTCCTCGGCTGGCACGTACCGGGTCTGATTCCTGCCCTGATGCCAGCATTGGAGTTTGTGAAAGGGCGGGCTGCCGGATCGGCGGGACTGGAGGCAGAGCTTGCCCCGCTCCATGCGGGTGATGCTGTTGATTTCCTGGAGGATTTCTTGGCGGCGCAGTTCGGATTTCATGTCTTATATCTATATTACTAGATATACAATGTCAAAAAAATCACGGAGAAATCACTTTTCCGAACTTTTTTGCAACGCACCCGAAAGCGGGCACTTCGCATCAAACATATTGCGCATTGGATTTTCGTGTTTCAGAATACAAACGGCTGGTTAATTGAATAATTGTAGGGCTGTCGAGACTTGTTTGATTATGCGCCAAGTTGGTTCTTTTTCAGAGTTTCTGAAAACCGGAGCACTTGGACCAGTTCGTCCCGGTGCCGTTCGTTCGCTGGTTTTGCAGGAGTTCGGCGAGCCGGAGGTGTTCAGTAACGGGTGGGCGGTATTAACTCCACAACAGCCAATGCACGAGTCCAGTTCCTGGGGCTACGGATTTCTTCAGGTGGGCTTCAAATCCGACGTCGTCGTTGATCTTGGTTTCTATTATGCCTTTGAAGGGAAAGGCTTAACCATACCGAAACACCTAGCCATTACTGGTCTTCCTCGCCACTCACTTACACTTCGGGAATTTGAAAACAGTTTGGAGGAGATCGGGCTCCTCGTTTCTGCAAAAGTTGATCGGTGGAACGACGAAGAATGCCAATACACACTCAGTTCCGGCGTATACGTTTTATTGACGAGCGACAGAGTCCTTAGCGTTGTCACATCACTGAAGGGACCGCTGGTGCTCCGCAGTATTCAGGACTGGTATAGTGAAAGAAGACGCTAACCAAGTGCAGGAAACTGGCCGTGCTCGCTCAGCCGCATACGTTAGGGCTGTGACTTGCGAACCCGATGCTAAGTCTTTTATGAGTGCGTCCGCGCGGCGCTTCGCCATAAGTTTGGAATCGCTCGATGCGGCGAGTGCCGCTGACACGCCAGACAAGCCGATATGCGGGGTAAACCTTGGACTTGCTGTAATGAGTGGCCAGCACTTGGCCACGATGTTTAATGCGCATGGGGAAACGCATGTTTTGTGAATCCGCCCCGGATTCGGGAGATTTCTGGGTCGTTTTTGTGCCGTCCGCTCCTATTTTTCCATCTTCCGAGGGAAAAATGGTCGGGGCGGTGGGATTTGAACCCACGACCTCTTGGTCCCGAACCAAGCGCGCTACCAAGCTACGCTACGCCCCGACATCAGGAGCATACTACGCCCTGATTAAGAAGGGTGGCAAGCAGTTTCGGCAATCTTTGAAAAACAAAGGGGACTCAGAATAATGAGCCATTTTTGCCGGAGACTTTTTATCAGGTTTCGAGGACGGAACCGTTTTGCGGTGGGATCACTGCGCGGTCGATTTTAAGGACTACCTTGTGAACGGTGGAGTTGACTTCGTCACGACGTTTGGGCGCATGCGCGTCGCTGGGGAAGAAAACGGTGAAACAGCCGGGTGACATTCGCACGGGTATCCCCTTCGGGCTGGGAAGATAAAACTGAACATCCTTTTTCTCATTGAAATCGCCGTCTGTTGTCAGTTCGGATGAGAAACAACAGTCGATGATTTCGCCGCCGCCTATACAATATTGTAGATCCACGTACCGGCGGTGGCTTTCGTAACGGCATTGAACGGCTGGCAATGTGTCGTATCGTTGGACGGAGGCGTAGATTCGGTCTCCATCGAGTTCGGTCACGCCGACGGGGGTGTTTGACGAAAGCGTTTTCAGCCAATTAAACGCATCACGCCAAGTTGGGCTGGTCTTCAAAAACTCAAAGGCGTCGGGATGAAGCAGGTTTCCGTAAATCATGCAAATGTCGTGGTATGCCGGGGTGACGTTCGAGGCAAGGAGAATCTTCGAAGTGCGCCATTTTGCGGGGCAAGTGTGACAGCGACACAACTAACTGCGCCAAGTTGTCTCACTTGGTTTGCTGAAGTGCTTTTGTAAGTTGCTTTCTGTAAGGTTCATGCGAAAGTTTTACATCTCTGGCATCATCATTGCTGGGATAGAATGGAATTTATGGCTAAAGTTATTGGAATCGATCTCGGCACCACCAACTCGTGCATGGCGGTCATGGAAGGCGGCGAACCGGTGGTTTTGGAAAATTCTGAAGGCAAACGCACTACTCCTTCCGTCGTGGCCTTCTCGAAAACCGGGGAACGCCTGGTCGGCGACGCCGCAAAGCGTCAGGCGGTCACGAATTCCCGCAATACCGTTTATTCCATTAAACGCTTCATGGGCCGCAAGTTTAATGAGGTCCAGGAAGAACTGAAGCGCGTGCCTTATAAGGTCGTCTCGGGGCCTAACGGCGACGCGGCGGTCGAAGTGGAAGTCGATGGGAAGCCGAAACAGTTTAGTCCGCCGGAAATTTCCGCGATGATCCTCGGCAAGCTCAAGGCGGATGCCGAAATGCGTCTGGGCGAGAAGATCACGCAGGCGGTCATCACCGTTCCAGCCTATTTTAACGATTCGCAACGGCAAGCCACCAAGGACGCCGGACGCATCGCCGGTTTGGAAGTGCTGCGCATTATCAATGAGCCGACGGCGGCATCGCTGGCCTACGGTTTGGATACGAAGAAAAACGAGGAGATTGCGGTGTACGATCTTGGCGGTGGAACTTTCGATATTTCGGTGCTGGAAATTGGCGACGGGGTTTTTGAGGTCAAAGCCACCAATGGCGATACGCACCTGGGCGGCGACGATTGGGACAACCGTATCATGGATTGGATCCTGGACGAATTCAAACGCGAGCACGGGATGGACCTTCGCAAGCAGCCGGACGCCCTTCAGCGCATCAAAGAGGAATCGGAGAAGGCCAAAATCGCACTTTCGAGCGCGCAGGTGTATGAGATCAACCTGCCGTTCATCACTGCCGACGCGAGCGGACCCAAACACGTGAGCACCAAGTTGACGCGGGCCAAAATGGAGCAGCTCACGGATGATTTGTTCGAACGCACCATCAACCCGGTCAAAAACTGTTTGAAGGACGCGGGGTTGAGCGGGGAGAAGATCGATGAATTGGTGCTCGTCGGCGGAATGACGCGGATGCCGCGTGTGGTTGAAACCGCGCGGTCGCTTGTCAATAAACCGCCGCATCAAGGCGTGAATCCCGACGAAGTCGTCGCAGTGGGCGCCGCCATTCAAGCCGGTGTTCTCAAGGGCGAAGTCAAGGACGTGCTGCTTTTGGACGTCACGCCGCTGTCGTTGGGCATCGAGACGCTGGGCGGGGTCTTTACCAAATTGATCGAGCGCAACACGACGATTCCGACCCGCAAGTCGGAGATCTTCTCGACAGCTTCGGACAGCCAGCCTGGCGTGGAGATCCATGTTTTGCAGGGCGAGCGGCAATTTTCGCGGGACAACAAGACGATTGGAAAATTTAACCTGAGCGATATTCCGCCGGCCCCCCGCGGGGTGCCGCAGATCGAAGTGACATTTGACATCGACGCCAACGGCATCCTGCATGTCAGCGCGAAGGATTTGGGGACCGGCAAGGAGCAGAAGATCGCGATCACGGCGAGCAGCGGGCTTAGCAAGGACGAGATCGAGAAAATGCGCAAAGACGCCGAAGCCCACGCGGAGGACGACAAACAGCAGCGCGAGCAGGTGGAAGCCCGCAACGAGGCTGACAACGCCGTCTATCGCAGCGAAAAGATGCTCAAGGACAACGCGGCCAAGATTTCACCCGAACAGAAGGAAAAAATTGAAGAGGCGGCCAAGGGTGTTCGCGAGGCGCTTAAAGGGACGGACGTGGCTGCGCTTCGCTCCGCGACGGAACGGCTGAATGAAGCCTGGCAGGGAGCCTCGGCCGACATGTATCGCGCCGCGACCGAAGCCAACAAAGGCCGCGGAGCCAGCCCTCCCAAGCCGCCCACTGAAGGCCAGCCCGAAGGGGCAGGCAAAAGCGGGAGCCAGGAAGGGCCGATCATTGACGCTGAAGTAGTGGATGAGAAAAAGTAACTTCTTGATTCCTGCGGCCGGCAGCAGCAACTTTTCCCGCTTGTGAGTGCAGCGGGATTTTAATTCGTAAAGAATAAAAACAGAACAAAAAAGGAAAAACATAGTATGGCTATTAACGTGAGACCCCTCGGCGACCGGATTCTTGTCGAACCCGCCGAAGAAAAGGAAACTAAAAAAGGCGGCATCATTATTCCCGATTCCGCCAAGGAAAAACCAACCGAAGGCATTGTCGTCGCCCTCGGCACCGGCAAAACCGATGACAGCGGAAAGAAAATTCCGTTTGAAGTCAAAAAAGGCGACCGGGTGCTGGTCAGCAAATATGGCGGCACAGAAATCAAGCTCAATGACAAGGATTACAAAATCCTGAGCGCCGATGACATTCTGGCGGTCATCGAATAACCGCGGACTTTAACCTCAATACTCTGATCGAAAGGACAAATCATTATGGCAGCAAAGCAACTTATATTTGAAGAGGCCGCCCGGCAGGCGCTCCTAAAGGGCGTCAACAAGCTGGCTCGCGCCGTCATCGCCACCCTAGGCCCGAAAGGCCGCAACGTGGTGCTTGATAAAAAATTCGGCTCACCGACGATTACCAAGGACGGCGTTACCGTGGCCAAGGAAATCGAACTGGAAGATCCGTATGAAAACATGGGCGCACAGATGGTCCGCGAAGTCGCGAGCAAGACCAGCGACGCCGCCGGCGACGGCACAACCACGGCGACCGTTCTGGCCGAGGCGATTTATTCGCAGGGCCTGAAATTCGTCACCGCGGGCGCCAACCCGATCTCCATTCAGCGGGGCATCACCAAGGCCGTTGAAGCGGCCGTGGAGCAACTCGCCAAGAACTCCAAGCGCGTCAAAGACAAGGAAGAGATCAAGCAGGTCGCAACCGTGTCCGCGAACTGGGACAACACGATCGGCGAGATCATTGCCGACGCGATGGACAAGGTCGGCAAGGACGGCACCATCACGGTCGAGGAAGCGAAGTCGATCGAGACAACGCTGGACGTGGTTGAAGGCATGCAATTCGACAAGGGCTATCTCTCTCCGTATTTCGTCACGAACGCGGAGACGATGGAAGCCAAGCTCGAAGACGCCTACATCATTATTTACGAGAAAAAAATCAGCAGCCTCAAGGACCTGCTCCCGTTGCTGGAGAAGGTCGCCAAAGTCGGCAAGCCACTGTTGATCATTTCCGAGGAAGTCGAAGGCGAAGCGCTGGCGACCCTCGTTGTCAACAAATTGCGCGGGACGATCAACGTTTGCGCCGTCAAAGCCCCCGGTTTTGGCGACCGCCGCAAAGCGATGTGCGAAGACATTGCGATTCTCACCGGCGCCAAGTTCATCAGCGAGGACCTCGGCATCAAGCTCGAGAACGTCCAGTTGGATGATTTGGGCCGCGCCAAGAGTATTGTGATTGACAAGGAAAACACGACCATTGTCGAAGGCAATGGCAAGCCCTCGGACATCCAGGGACGTGTCAACCAGATCCGCCGTCAGATCGAAGAGACCACTTCCGATTACGACCGCGAAAAGTTGCAGGAACGCCTGGCCAAGCTGGCCGGCGGCGTAGCCGTCATCAATGTCGGCGCCGCGACCGAAACCGAGATGAAGGAAAAGAAAGCCCGTGTCGAGGACGCGCTCCACGCGACCCGCGCGGCGGTTGAGGAAGGCATTGTTGCCGGCGGCGGCGTGGCGCTTTTGCGCTGCCTGCCCGCGCTCGAAGCCCTCAAGCTCGAAGGCGACGAACAAATCGGCGTCGATATCGTCAAACGCGCGGTTGAAGAGCCGTTGCGCGCCCTGGCGACCAATGCCGGCGTCGAAGGTTCGATTGTTGTGCAGGAAGTCAAGCGCCGCAAGAGCAACGACGGATACAACGTCAGCACTGGCGACTACGAAGACCTCGTCAAAGCCGGCGTGGTGGACCCGAAGAAAGTCACGCGCACGGCGTTGCAGAACGCGGCGTCGATTGCCGGACTGCTTCTGACCACCGAATGCCTGATCACCGAGCTTCCTGAGAAGGAAAAGCCGGCTCCGGCGCCTGGCGGTCATGGCGGCGGCATGGGCGGCATGGATTACTAAGCCGTCACTAAATACCCGGAGGAACCGAAGGATTCACGCGAGGCCGGCATACGCCGGCCTCGCCTTTTTATTTATTTCGCCGAAGCTTCCTGGCGTGCCCACGCGTCGGCTTCCAGGATTTGAGCCAGACCCGGTTTGTTGACAACAGCATGACGGCCCATCACGCGCGCGACCATCTCGCTGATTTCTGGAAAGCGAATGCGGCCGTCAATAAAAGCAGTGACGGCCATTTCGTTGGCGGCGTTGAGGACCGCAGGCATGGTTCCGCCCACGTCGCCGGCATTGCGCGCGAGATCGAGCGCGGGGAAGCGTTCACGATCCGGTTCCTCGAAAGTCAATTGCCCCACTTTTGCCAGGTCCGTTTGCACGCGGTCGCTCCCGATGCGATCGGGGTACATTAGCGCATACTGAATCGGCAGACACATGTCGGGCGTTGAGAGTTGCGCAAGCATCGAGCCGTCGATGAATTCGACAAGTGAATGCACGATGCTTTGCGGGTGAACGACCACACGCACCCGCGCCATTTCGACATCGAACAGCCACCGGGCCTCAATCATTTCCAGGCCCTTGTTGAAAAGCGTCGCGGAATCGATCGTTATTTTCCGGCCCATCACCCAGGACGGATGCCGCAGGGCGCGCTCGACCGTGATGTCCGCAAACTCCTCCTTTGGAGTAGAGCGGAAAGGCCCGCCGGAAGCTGTCAACCATAACGCCCGGACGGACTCCGGCGGTTTGCCGTCCAGGCATTGGAAAATGGCGGAATGTTCGCTATCGACGGCGAGCACCCGTACGCCGTTTTTGCGGGCCTCGCGCATGACAATTTCGCCGGCCATCACGAGGATTTCCTTTGAAGCGACAGCGATGTCCTTGCCCGCGCGGATGGCGGCCAGCGCCGGTTGCAGGCCAGCGGTGCCGACTATGGCAATGAGAACGATGTCGGCGCTCGGCAGTGTCGCGAGCGCCAGCAAGCCCTCTTCGCCTGAGTGGACGCGCGCGGAGGTGCCCAGAGTGTTCTCCAGTTCGCGGGCGTTTTGCGGATCGCAAATCGAAATGGCCTCGGGCCGGTGTTTGAGCGTCTGCTTGAGGAGCAATTCCATATTGTTGCCCGCCGCAAGGCCGACGAGCTGGATGTGCTCCGGCAAGTCCTCCGCCACTTTTATCGTGCTCGTGCCGATGGAGCCGGTGGAACCGAGAAGAACGACTCGCTTCATATCATATTATTTGCTCAAACCCCGTTCGCTGGCGCGGGCGAATGCGACCAAATGCCGCAATTCGGGCAGTGGGGGCAATTCTGTTTCGATTCTTGACAACGCGTTGGGAACCGTAAGCCCCTCGCGGAAGAGGATTTTGAACGCATGTTTGAGCGCCGCTTGCGTTTCCTCCGAAACTCCGTTTCGGTCCAGCCCCACTTTATTGATTGTCCGCGTTTTTGCGGGGTTGCCGTCGGCCAGCATATACGGCGGCACATCCTGCACGACCTTGGAACAGCCGCCGATCATGGCCATGGTGCCAATCCGGCAAAATTGATGCACGGCAGCCAAACCGGCAATGACCGCGCGGTCCTCAACACAAATGTGGCCGCCGAGAGTCGCCACGTTGGACATGATGATATGGTTGCCGAGCGTCACGTTATGGGCGATGTGGGAGTAAGCGAGAATGTGATTGTGCGAGCCTACCGTGGTGACTTCGCCATCGCCGGTGGCGCTGTGGATGGTGACGTATTCGCGGAACGTGTTATTGCTGCCGATGAGGGTCCGCGTGACGCCGCCTTTCCACTTTAAATCCTGCGTCTTCAATCCGATGCTGGCGAAGGGGAAGATTTCATTGTTCTCGCCCAATTCCGTAACGCCATCGATCACCACGTGGGAATGCAAACGGCAGCCGGCACCCAGAGTCACCTGTTCCCCGATGACGCAATACGGCCCAATGACACAATTCGCGCCGATCTGCGCTTTCGGATGAATTACAGCGGTGGGAGCTATCATAACAATTCGATCCAACAGCCCTTCCGCTCAACGATCTATCAGCATAAACGTCACTTCCGCCTCGCTTACGGTTTCACCATTGACCATGCACATGCCCTTGGCCTTGCCAATTTTCCCGCGGGCCTTGGTCATTTCAACGTTGATCACCAGCGTGTCGCCGGGCCGGACCGGCTTGCGCCAGCGGACGCTTTCGGCGGACATAAAATAAGCCAGCTTCCCAAAATTCTCGGCCTGGCGGAGCATGAGGACGCCGGCGACCTGCGCGATGGCTTCCAATTGGAGCACCCCTGGCATGATGGGGCGGCCGGGAAAATGCCCCTGGAAAAACGGCTCGTTGGCGGTCACGTTCTTGACGCCAATAATTTTGCTGCCCTCAATCTTGACGATTTTGTCCACCATCAAAAACGGATAGCGATGCGGGAGGATCTTCATCAAGCGTTCGGTGTCCAGCTCCTCGCCGTCGCGAATCGCCATCGCTTCGGCGTCCGGTTTCGTCCCCGGCAAAGGCGGGGGCGGGGCGAAACTTTCGGCGGCAATATAGGGCTTGCGCAATTGCTGCCAGATTTGGCGGGCCACTTCGCAATTGGCGTTGTGGCTGGGCTTGACCGCAATGACATGGCCGAAAACCGGCTGGCCGACCAGCGAAAAGTCCCCGATGATGTCCAGGATTTTGTGGCGGACAAACTCCTCCTGGTACCGGAGCGGCTCGGTGGTCAGAATGGCGTCATCGCGAATGACCACGGCATTTTCAAGGCTGCCGCCTTTGATGAGGCCGTTCTTGATGAGGAATTCGATCTCTTCAAAAAAGCAAAAAGTCCGGGCGTGAGCGAGGTCGCGTTCCCAGGTTTCCGGCGTGACATCAATGCTTAAAAACTGCGTGAAGCGCCCCTTGGAATCCGCGCTGGTGCAAGTGATCCGGAGGCCCTCGTGCGGAAAAACTGAAATGCTGGTATCGTCCTTTTGGTAGGAAACGGGCGTTTGCACCCGAAAAACCTCGCGCGGCTCATCCTGCGGGGCGACGCCGGCGTTTTGGATCATTTTAACGTACTCGCGCGCGCTGCCGTCGGCGATGGGCGGCTCATTGGCGTCCAATTCAATGACCGCGTTATCGATTCCGCGCCCGGAAAAGGCGGCCAGGACATGTTCGACGGTGTGAATCTTGGCGTTTCCCTTGGCGAGGGAGGTGGAGCGATTCGTGGCGGTGACGTACTCGACGTGCGCCTCAATTTCGGGGCTTCCATCCAAATCCACACGGCGAAAGCGGATGCCGTAATTCGGCGGCGCGGGCAGGAAGGTCATATTCACCCGGTTGCCGCTGTGCAGGCCGATACCGGAGAAACTCGCCGCCTGCCGGAGAGTTTGCTGATGAAGCACGAGGGAATTAAACCCGGCCCCGCGCATGTTGGCAAGCCACGGATTACTGCGGCGCGGAAATGCATATCATATTCAGTTTGACCGTCTTTGGCGAAATGGCCACCCTTTCCGAACACATGGAAGACAAATCATTGCTTCGATCCTTCGTCCTCTGGGCCGCTGTTGCCGGCGCGCTGGCCGTTCGCGCGGAACCTGTTGGGCCGGTGCCGGAAACGTTGGTCACGCTGCCAGGGCCGCCCATCCGGATGTTGATCCCCGGTTTCACAGCCCGCGAGTTGCCGCTGAACTTGAACAATATCAATAGCCTGGTCTGCGCACCCGACGGGCGGATTTTCGCACTCGGTTACGATGGGAATGTGTTTCAACTCCGGGACAGCACGGGCGGGGGGGTGGAGGATTCGGCGACGTATTTTTTCAGGAATGATCGCGACCAGATTCCGGCAAGTATCGGGATGGCCTGGGGGCCGGGCGGGCTTTACATCGCCAGCCGGGGATGCATCTTCCGCCTGCGAGATAAAGGCGATGGCACCGGCGAATTGCAAAGAATCGCCAGTGGATGGGTCCCGCCGGCCATCGCGGCGGGGTCGTCGCTCGATGCGGTCGGAATGGCTGTCGATCACGCGGGGAATGTTTTTTTTGGGCTGGGGGCCGATGCCTGGTCCAATCCCTACCGGCTGGATACCAATGGCCACAGCAGCTTCAATCTTCACAGTGCTCGCGGGACAATTCAGAAGCTGTCGGCGGATTGGAAAACGCGCGAAACGATCTGCACCGGAGTGCGTTTTACCGTGGCGCTGGCCTTCAACGCGGCAGGCGACCTTTTCGCCACCGACCAAGAGGGGGCGACGTGGCTGGCGAATGGCAACCCGTTCGACGAATTGCTTTGCATCGAGCCAAGGCGGCATTACGGATTCCCGCCGCGACATCCCGAGTATCTGCCCGGAGTCATCGACGAACCGAGCGTATTCGATTACGGCCCGCAGCATCAATCGACATGCGGGCTGCACTTCGACGAGCCTGTGGGTGGCGGCAAGGGAATTTTCGGGCCGGATTGGTGGCGGGGCGACGCTTTGGTTTCCGGTGAATCGCGCGGAAAACTTTTCCGCACAAAACTGGTCAAAACCCCCGCGGGTTACGTCGCCCAAAACGAATTGATAGCGTGTTTGCAAATGTTGACCATCGACGCCACGCCGACGCCCCAAGGCGATTTATTGGTGACATGCCACAGCGGCAAACCGGATTGGGGCACCGGCCCGGAAGGAAAAGGCAAGCTGTTCCGCATTTCCTACACCGATCCCTCCGCGCCGCGACCGGCCCTGACGTACGCGGCCAGCCCCACGGAATTTCGCGTGGTTTTTGACCGGGCGCTGGATCGGATGCAGTTCACCAACCTGGTGGCGGGCGCGGCAATCGACATGGGGAAATACGTCGTCGCGGGCAATCGCTTCGAGGCGTTTCATCCTGGGTACAAAGCGGTTGAGCGGCAAATGGCTGTCCCGCGATATAAACTGCCGATCCTTTCCGCCGGCATTTCGGCGGACGGACGAAGCGTCGCGCTACGAACAACACCATGCACCGACGCTGTCAATTACGGAATCACGGTCGGCTCCGCCCTGGGCGATATTGACGTTCTCGGCGACCTGACGGGTGTCGAAGCGGAATGGCGCGACGCCAATGGAAAAGTCCAGTGGTCGGGCTGGCTGCCGCATTTGGATTTGACTGTGGCGCGGGCCTTTAGCGCGGCAAGCGAGGAACACCGGCGGCTGTTTGGTTTGCTCACGAAGCGCGGGACTCTGAGGTTGCGAGGCCAGCTTGATCTTTGGTCCATGTTGCACCCGGCCGTTCAACCGGGCGAAAAGCTTTCGTTCACGTATCCGCCCGAAACCGTCACCGTAACTTTCGAAAGCCACGGCAACCTGAAATTGAAAACCAGCATTCCCCAAAAACACGCGGGACCCCATGAATTGCGAATCACGACTATCGGCAAGGAAGGCCGGTGGATTCCGGTGGATCTGACCCTGGCTACCGGACGCTCGGAAGCGGATTTGAACGTGACCTGGTTTACCGATGAAGATGCGCGGCCTCGGGCGCTGCCACTGCGGAGGGTGTTGCTGCCATGGGCCAAGCCGCCTACGGATGAACCGCCGGCGACTGCCGCGCGCGAGATTCCTGAGATCGCCGGCGGCAATTGGCAGCGCGGGAAGAAGATTTTTTACAGCGAACAACCGGGGTGCTTCAAATGCCATGCAGTTGCCGGGCAGGGCGGGAAGATTGGCCCCGATCTGTCGAGTTTGGTCAATCGCGATTACGCCTCGGTGCTCAAAGACATTGTCGAACCGAGCGCGGAGATCAATCCCGACCATTTGTCGTATAACGTCGAATTGACTGACGGGAGCGTCCAAACCGGGGTCATCCTCTCGAACACCGTGGAAAAACTCGTTCTTGGCCAGGTCACCGGGCAAAGCGTGGAGATTTCCAGGGCCCAAATTGTGCGCGCCAAACCGTCAGCGGTTTCGCTCATGCCGGAGGGTCTTTTGAAGGGCCTCAATTCGCAGCAACAACGCGATCTGATGACCTTTCTACTTGTCACTCCGCCCTGAGCCGTCTGCCTACAATCCTTGGTATAAAGCAAGCCCAAAACGCACAACTAATAGTGGTTTTTATCTCAAAAAACCTCCATTTAATAGTTGTTTCCGGGGGCATTGTTTCGTACATTTTTGGAGTCGCCCGCGGCAGGGGAAATTCCTTCGCCGGGCAGTTATTCTCAAGGTCAAAATGGACGAACAAAATAGTCAGCCGTCGAACAAATACGACGCCTCAAAAATCGATAAATTGGAAGGGTTGGAAGCGGTTCGGAAACGCCCGGGGATGTATATTGGCGACCCTGACGAACGCGGGCTTCACCACTGTGTCTTCGAGGTCCTTGATAATTCCATAGACGAGCATCTGGCCGGTTATTGCAAATCCATTTATGTCACCATTCATGTCGATGGCTCGGTGTCCATCCGCGACGATGGCCGAGGCATCCCGGTGGACATGCATCCGAAATGGAAAATGCCGGCGGTGGAACTGGTGTTGACGAATCTCCATGCGGGCGGAAAATTTGGCCAGGGAGCGTATAAATATTCGGGCGGCCTTCACGGTGTCGGCGCCAAGTGCGTCAACGCCTTGTCCGATTGGTTCAAGGTTGAAGTTTCCCGCGACGAGCAGGTTTATTACATGGCGTTTGAGCGGGGCGTAACGACACAAAAACTTCAAGTCATCGGCAAATCCCAGCATACGGGGACCCTCATTACCTTCAAGCCGGACCCGACCATTTTCACGATCACCACGGAATTCAAATTCGACCTTCTGGCCAATCGCCTGCGGGAACTTGCCTTTCTGAATCCGGGCATTGAAATCATGCTCAAGGACGAACGGGTCGAGAACAAACACGAGCGGTTTTTGTATCGGGACGGGATTGAGGAATTTGTGCGCCAGTTGGGCCGCAACAAGGACGTTCTGCATCCCAAGCCCATCGTGCTCGCCCGGCAAAAGGAGGAAGTTCTTGTTGACTGCGTGCTGCAATACAATGAGAGCTACACGGACCAAATCCTCTGTTTTGCCAATTCCATTCCGAACCTGGATGGCGGCACGCACTTGACTGGTTTTCGTTCGGCCCTGACACGCGCCATCAACCAATACAGCCGGGCCAACAATTTAATCAAAGAGAAGGACCCCGCGATTTCCGGCGACGATGTTCGCGAAGGGCTGGTTTGTGTTTTGAGCGTCAAGCTGCCCAATCCGCGTTTTGAATCGCAGACCAAGGTCAAGCTCGTCAATACGGAGATCGACGGCATCGTTTCGTCGATTGTGTACGAGGGCTTGATGAACTTCTTCGATTCCACTCCGTCCATCGCCCGCAAGGTGATTGACAAGAGCCTGATGGCGGCGCGCGCCCGGGAAGCCGCACGTAAGGCCCGCGAAACTGTGCGCAAAAGCGCCCTGACGGGCGGAGGGCTGCCCGGGAAGCTGGCCGATTGCTCGGACCGCGACCCTGTCAACACGGAGCTGTATATTGTCGAGGGCGATTCCGCCGGCGGCTCCGCAAAGCAAGGACGCGACCGGAAGTTTCAGGCGATTCTGCCGATTCGCGGCAAGCTGATCAACGTGGAGAAAGCGCGCCTGGACAAAGTGCTGCAAAACACGGAAATCCGCACGATGATCACGGCCATTGGCACGGGCATCGGCAATGGGGAGGGCGAAGGGGCGTTCGACCTGGAGAAATTGCGGTATCACAAGATCATCATCATGACCGATGCGGACGTGGACGGCTCACACATCCGAACGCTATTATTGACATTTTTCTACCGGCAAATGACGCAGTTGGTCAAGCAGGGCTTCGTCTATATCGCGCAGCCGCCGCTCTACCAGATTTCCCGCAAGAAGCGCGTTGAATACGTCGATGACGACGCGCAGATGAACAAGATTCTGATTCAACTGGGAGCCGAGGACGTGCGCCTCCACGATTTGGCGGGTGGCCGCGAGATGTCCGAGAAGCAACTGGCGGAGATCCTCGAACTGCTGGAATCGTTGGACAAGTATGTGCAGGCGTTGCGCCGGCATGGGGGTGATTTTGGCGTTTACCTCGAACACCGGGACAAGACGACGCACGAATTGCCGCGTCACCTCGTCAAAGTGCGCGACGGCAACGATGAGAAGGTCCACTATTTTCACACCGAGGAGGAATTGCGCGAATTCGGGGCCGCCAACGTTGATTTGAAATTGTTCGGAGAGGAATCCGACACGTCCCTGTTGGAACGGGGCGAGAAGGTCGTCCGCAACGGGAACACCCGCCGCGCGCGGCACGTGCAATTGCACGAGAGCAAGTCGATCATGGAATTGCTGGCGCAACTTGGGCGGAAGGGTTTGAACGTGGAACATTATTCGGCGCAGGACCAGCCGCTTTATGAATTGATTGAAGGCGAAGGCGAGCGCGCGACCACCAAGCCGCTGTTTTCAATCGCGGAGATTCTGGCGGGTGTCAAGGAGGCGGGAAAACGGGGGATCCAGATCAAGCGGTTCAAGGGGTTGGGCGAAATGAACGCCAAGGAATTATTCGAAACGACGATGAATCCCGAAAACCGCAAACTCCTGCGCATCGACATGACCGACATGGTGGAAGCCGAGGAGATGTTCACCAAATTGATGGGCGACGAAGTTGAGCCGCGCCGCCAATTCATCGAGGACAACGCGCTCAACGTGCGTAATTTGGACGTTTAGATCCCCACCCCATGTCTGAACCTCAAGATCCAAAGCCTCCGCAAAATCCCGAAGAGAACCAGCCCCGGCCCGCTGGCGCCACGCCGCTTTTTGCCGCCAATGAGGCGATCCAGAAGATCAACGTCGCCGACGAGATCAAGAATTCCTTTCTCGATTACTCGATGTCGGTCATTATTTCCCGCGCGTTGCCGGACGCACGCGATGGATTGAAACCATCGCAACGCCGCATCCTCTTTGCGATGCACCGGCTCAATCTTTACCCGGGCCGAAAGCACTACAAATGCGCAAAAATCTGCGGCGACACGAGCGGTGATTTCCATCCGCACGGCGAGGCGGTGATTTATCCGACGCTGGTCCATATGGTCCAGCCGTGGGCGATGCGCGAACCGCTCATCGATGGGCAGGGAAATTTTGGTTCCGTTGAAGGCGACCCGCCCGCCGCCATGCGTTACACCGAGGCGCGCATGACCCATTTGGGCGGCGCGCTGATGGAGGACATGGACAAAGACACCGTCGATTTTGTCCCCAATTACGATGAGCGTCTGACGGAACCGACCGTGTTTCCCGCGGCCTTTCCAAATCTCTTGATCAACGGTGGCACCGGCATCGCCGTCGGCATGGCCACCAACATGGCCCCGCACAACCTGGGCGAAATCATCGACGGCATTTGCGCGCAGATTGACAACCCGGAAATCACAATCGAAGAGTTGATGCAGTACGTCAAAGGGCCGGATTTTCCCACCGGCTGCACCATTTGCGGGCTGGCCGGCATCAAGGAATATTTCACCGGCGGCCGCGGCAGCGTGAAAATTCGCGGCAAAATGGGTTTGGAGGAATTGAAGGGCGGGCGCGAGCAAATCGTCGTCACCGCCATTCCTTACGGCGTCAATCGCGCCCTTTTGGTGGAGCGCATCGCCGAGCTTGTCAACGAGAAAGTCATCACGGACATCACCGCGGTGCGGGACGAATCGGACGAAAACACCCGCGTGGTAATCGAAATCAAGCGCGATGCCCTGCCCAAAGTCGTCATCAACAATCTTTACGAGCACACCGCGTTGGAGAGCAGTTTTGCCGTCAATTCCCTGGCCATCGACCACGGACGGCCCAAGACCCTCGGCCTCAAGGCGCTGATCAATTGCTACATCGAACATCGGCGCGAAGTCGTCATCCGGCGCACGCGTTATGAATTGCGCAAAGCGGAGGAGCGGGCCGAAATTCTTGACGGTTACCTCATTGCACTCGCCAACCTCGATGAATTCATCCGCATCATCCGCCAATCCAATAATCGCGAAGAGGCGCGAATCAAATTGCTAGCCTTTGATTTCACGCGTCAGCAAGTCGAGAACATCGGCATTGTCATTCGCAACGAAGACCGCCTTTCCAGCGGGCGCTATTCCTTCAGCGAAGCGCAGGCGAACGCCATCCTCGATTTGCGCCTCTACCAATTGACCGGGCTGGAGGTCGATAAAATTCGCGCCGAATACGCCGAATTGCTCGCGCGCATCAAGGATTTGCTGGACATCCTGGCCAAGGAAAGTCGCGTCATGGCCATCATCAAGGCCGAGTTGCGGGAGATCAAGGAGAAGTACGCCACGCCGCGTCTGACCGAACTGGTTCCCGAGGCGGGCGAGATCGCGATTGAAGATTTGATCGCCAATGAGGGCGTCATCATCACAATCAGCCATGCCGGGTTGATCAAGCGCACCAACGTCAGTTCCTACCGCGCGCAGCGTCGCGGCGGCAAGGGCGTCATCGGCATGGCCACGCGCGAAGGCTCGGCGGCGCCCGGCGAAACGGACGATTTTATCGAACATCTTTTCACCGCCAGCACGCATGATTATTTGATGTTCTTCACCAACACGGGGCGTGCGTACGTCGAACGCGTTCACGAAGTTCCCGACATGGGCCGTGCCGCCAAGGGTCGCAGCATCGCCAATTTGCTGGAACTCAAAGCCGACGAAAAAATCGCCGCCTTGATTCGCATCGTATCCAAAACGGGCGCGAACAAAGAGGACGAAACGTGGAAGCAGC
This sequence comes from Verrucomicrobiia bacterium, assembly GCA_036272955.1. Classification (GTDB taxonomy): domain Bacteria; phylum Verrucomicrobiota; class Verrucomicrobiia; order Limisphaerales; family Palsa-1400; genus DATAUD01. The sequence continues at coordinate 7,245 of DATAXU010000040.1, read as the reverse complement.
CTGATTTTATTTTCTTCGCGACGCAACAGGGCACTGTCAAGAAAACCAGCCTCGAAGAATTCGCGAATGTCCGCCAGGGCGGCATCATCGCCATCGGAATCGATCCCGGCGACACCCTCATCGACGTCAAACTTACCAGTGGCCGCGACGAGGTTATTCTCATCACGCGCCAGGGCCAGAGCATCCGTTTTTCCGAGGACGATGTTCGCGCCATGGGCCGTCCCGCCGCGGGGGTGCGTGGGATCAATCTAGATTCGCCGGACGCCGTGGTGGCGCTGGCCGTCGTCGTGCCAGACGCGACGCTGCTGGTGGCCGGCGAAAACGGCATCGGCAAGCGGACGGATTTTGGCGAGTATCGTCTCCAATCGCGCGGTGGCAAGGGAATCATCACGATGAAAACGACCGACCGTACCGGCAACGTTGTCGGCGCGCTCACCGTCAAGGACGCCGATGAAATCATGCTCATCACCGTCGGCGGCCAGATGGTGCGCACGCGCGTCAGCGACATCCGCGAAGCCGGCCGCAATACCCAGGGAGTCAAACTCATCGACCTGGATGGCGCCGACAAACTTCAAGGCATCGCCCCCGTGATCAGCGAAGAAAAAGAAGAAGGCAACGGAACCGAACCAGCCGCGCCCGCACCCGCCGCCTAATGTTCAAGGTCCTGCTCGGCGGTCAATCCCCAGCGGGCCCTGATTTTGCGCTCAACCAGCCCGAAAAGGAATTGGTCGAGCAGCAATCCAAAAACAATCATCAATAACATGATGCCGATGACCTGCGCCGCGTCGTCCAATTCCCGCCCCATGTAAAGCAAAAATCCGAGGCCGACGCTGGATTTGATCAATTCCGCCGAAATGGCGCCGTGCCATCCAAGCGTCCAGCCCAGTTTCAACCCGGTGACAATGCTCGGCAGCGCCGCGGGAATAATCACCCGTCCGTACATCGCCCACGGCGGCGTGCCGAGCGTCCTGGCCGCCCGCAAATAAATCGGCGGAATATTGAGAATGCCATCCGCCGTGGCGATCGCCACCGCCGACATCGAACTCATCACGACCACGAAATAAATGCCGCGGTCGCTCAATCCAAAAATCAGTATGGACACCGGCGCCCACGCCGCGGTGGGCAGCGTTTGCAATCCGAGGAACAAGGATTTCAACGCCTTGTTGATGACGCGGGAAGTTCCCATCGCAACGCCGATGCTCAAGCCAAGACAGGCCGACATCACAAAGCCGATGCTCATCCGTTTCAGCGTGGCGAGGATGCTCGGCAGCAGCAAATTATCGCGCACCAGTTCCGCCATTCGCCGCGCCACCTGCACGGGCGACGGAAACAAATAGTCGCGCGTGTGCGGCAATGACGCCAGCGCCTGCCACAACGCCAGCAGCAGAAGATAAAAAAGCGGGATCAACAGCAGGCCCGATTTTTTGTCCTGTGATTTCATCGCGCCGGTTCCTGCTGTGTTTGTTTGAGTTTCTCCAGGAGTTCCGTGGCAAATGTCTTTACCTGCGGATCGTCGAATTCGCGCGGGCGCTGCAGTTCAATTCGCATCTCGTGCATCAGCCGTCCGGGACTGCCGGAAAAAACGAGAACGCGATCGCCCAGGCACGCCGCCTCCTGCATTTCGTGCGTCACAAAAATAATCGTCTTGTGCGTCTCCTGATGAATGCGTTGCAATTCCAGGTACAACTCCAGCTTGACCATCGCGTCGAGCGCCGTGAAAGGCTCGTCAATCAGCAGCACGCTCGGGTTCGGCGCCAGGGCCCTCGCCAGCGCGACGCGTTGTTTCATGCCTCCCGAAAGTTCGTGGATCGACGCCTTTTCAAATTTTTCCAGGTGGACCATCCGCAAAAACGTCCGCGCCTTTTCCCTGCGCGCGGAGCGCCGCAGCCAATTCCGCGACAACCCATAGCTCACGTTGTCAATCACATTAAGCCATGGAAAAAGGGCCGGCTCCTGAAACATCATCAACCGGTCACGACCCGGCCGTTCGACTTCCTTGCCGTCAAGCAGAATTCGTCCGCTGCTGGGGCGCGCAAATCCGGCGATGAGATTGAGAAGGGTCGTTTTTCCGCAACCCGACGGCCCCACGAAAACCACAAATTCGCCCTCGTTGATCTCGATGTTCACGGGCGACAATGCAAGCACCGGCGCATTCGGCTGCGAGCCGCGGTCGTAAGCCTTGGAGACGTTGTCGATGACGAGTTTCACTCGGGCGTTTGGTTCGTGATCGCCGGCAGCCGGTCTTCGGCCAGTACTTCGTTTAACAGCGTCAGATCATAGATCCCGGTTAAATCCGGTTCCGTCCGCAAAAAATGAATTTGATGGGCGTCGCGCGCATCCTTGTAAAGCGACGCCTCCACCGGGTCCCACGTCAATTGCACCCGCTGCATCGCGCGTCGAACCACCTCCGCCGGCAGCGCGCGCCCCGTGTCCTTGCGTATTTGCTCGTTCAAAATCGGCAACGCAGCCGCGGGATCCGCCGCGATCAATCGCGTGACCTGCACGTGCGCGCGCAAAAGATTTCGAATTTCCTCCGGATGATCGCGCAGAAACGCCCGGTTCACGACCAGGTGCGTCGTGACATATTTTCCCTCCGGCCAAAGGTCTTTTTCGTCCAGGAATATCCTGCCGCCCGCTTCGAGCACCAGCCGCGAAACCCACGGTTCAATCGTCCACGCTCCGGCGATCTCCTTTCGCCGAAACATCGTCAACTGGTCCGGATTCGACAGCGCGATCAAATTGACCGTCCCGCCATAAGCGGTTTCGCGATACCCTTTTTCGCGAAACCACGTCCGCGCGGAAATATCCTGCGTATTGCCCAATTGCGGCGTGGCGATGGTCTTCCCGTTGAAATCGCGATCGGTCGCAATCCCCGAATCGCCGCGCACCACCAATGCCGCCCCGCCGGAAGCGGCCCCCGCGACGATCACAAATTTTTCGCCGTGCGACCTGACATACCCGTTGATCGTCGGGCCTGGGCCGATGAAGGCGGCGTCGATGTCGTCTGTAAAAAGCGCCTCGACGGCCGTCGGCCCCGCGTTGAAAGCCGTCCACCGAATCGGGAGCTTTTTCTCGAACAGCCCGGTGGCGCGCGCATAGAGAGCCTGGGCGTGGGTGATATTGGGAAAAAAGCCGAGCCTCAACACGGCCGGTTTTTTATCCGCAGCCCAGAGCGAGAGGCCAAAACACAGCAGACATACCGTTGCCGGTATGCGGCATCGAAACCACCCTCTGGTTTGAAAACGCAAAACTGAATCTTCCGGTGGCGGGGGGGAACGCCGAGGGAACCTAATCCGAGTCATGCATTTGGCCAATTTTATTTTGGCAATTTGGCCCGGTATCGGTTCTTATTTGTGGGCGCTGATGACGACCCAAACACGAAGCAAACTCTCTGGCTGGCCATTGGGATTGCTGCTGGTGTTGATTCTTCTGCTCGTTCATGCCTTGCGCGACATCCTGGTGCCCTTCGCATTGGCGGCTGGAGCCGTGTATATCTTGAACCCATTTGTTCGCTTCGTTCAGAAATGGACGCGCGCCCCGCGAGCCGCGGTGGCGGCGCTGCTGTACTTTCTCTTGATCGCGGCCGCCGCCAGCGCCGCATGGAAAACCGGACCGCGATTCTATTCCGCGCTCATGAAATTTTCCACCAACGTCCCCGTGAACACGCATTTGGTCGTGGTCCGTGTATTGGGAGGCGAACGGGTGAATGTCCTGGGAATTCAACTTGACGCCGTGCATGTCTCGAACCAACTCGCCGGTTATTTGCAGGGCGGGCTTCCCCAGCCGCAAGCGTTGAAGATAGGCGGCCTGGCGGTCGGCGCCGGCTTCACCGTCGTGCTGTTCCTGGTTTTGCTTTTCTATTTCCTGGTTCAGGGGCCGGAACTGGCCCGCGGTCTTCTGCGCCTGGTGCCGCCGGAATATCGTCCCACCGTGGGAGCGTTTGCGGGAAAAGCCCATCCCATTTTAACGCGTTACTTCGAGGGATTATTTATCATTGTCGTTTTTACGGCTCTGGTGGTGTCAATCGGGATGCGCGTTCTCTTTCACATCAACCACGCTTTTCTTTTGGGAATGGCGGCGGGTATTCTTGAATTGCTTCCCGTCCTGGGACCGACGATTGCCGCCTTTCTGGTTTTCGGCTCGCTTGCGCTCAGTGGCGGAACCGTCTGGAACCTCGTGGCCCTGGGCGTATTTTGGTTCTGCGTGCGGCAAACGATTGACCAGATCGTCGGCCCAATTGTCCTGGGTCGCGCCGTCCGGCTTCCGCCTGTGGTTGTGATCTTTGCGTTTCTTGCCGGCGGAGCATTGCTGGGGCTTCTCGGGCTGCTGCTGGCAATCCCCGCGGCTGCGCTTTTCAAGTTATTGCTCGACACTTATTACGCGCTCCCGGTCGAGTAGCGCCCCGCGTCTTCATCGCAGCTTAAGGTTCAATGCCCATAATCGGCTGTCGTGGAAGCGAAATCCGTGGTAATCTCGCCCCCGTATCCAATGCGGTTGCTTGTCGTCGAAGATGAAGAAGACTTGCGGCGCGGCCTCGAGCAGGCCTTGCGCGAGGAGGGCTACGCCGTCGATGCCGCCGGCGACGGCGCGGACGCCCTTTACAAGGCGGAAACGTGGGAATACGACGCCATCGTGCTGGACATCATGCTGCCCGGTCTGGACGGCCTGGAAATCTTGCGCCGCCTCCGCAAAAAAAAGACCGTTCCAGTCCTATTATTGACAGCACGCGACGGTTTAGGCGACCGTGTTCGGGGCTTGGACCTCGGCGCGGATGATTACCTCGTCAAACCCTTTGACCTCGGCGAATTGATGGCCCGCATCCGCGCCTTGATCCGCCGTTCGTCCGGCGCGCCAAATCCGCTTCTGACCATTGGCCCGGTGTCGATCCACACAGCGGGCCGGACGGTCGCCGTCGATGGCAAGGAAATCGAATTGACAGCTCGGGAATATGCGCTGCTCGAATATCTCGCGCGCCGGCGCGGCGCGGTCGTCAGCCGCACGGAGCTTTACGACCATCTTTTTGCCGAGGAGGACGAATCCTATTCCAACCTTCTCGACGTTCACGTGTGCAATTTGCGCAAGAAGCTCGGCAAAGACCTCATCCAAACCCGCCGCGGGCACGGCTACGTCGTGGAGTAGCTCATGCTGCACAAATCCATTCGATGGCGGATCGAGCTTTGGCACGGCGCGCTGCTCAGTTGCCTGATGACGGGAATGCTTGCGACCTTTTTCATGTATGAACGCTCCGAGCGCCTCCGAACGATTGACGATCAACTCGCTTCCCTCACGACTGCTCTTTTGCCGCGCTTCGTCCCGCCTCATGGCCGGGATTTCGACGGACCGCCGCCGGGCGAACCGGACCAAGGACCGCGGAACACCTCTGATTTTTCTGAATTTGCCAAAGGCCCATTTTATTACATCGCATGGTCGCCGGGACACGACATCGTCGCCAAATCCCCGACTGCGCCCACCGTGCCGGTTCCCGAACCCGGCCCCGGGCGGGCGGGTAGCCTGGTTCGAACGCGCGGGGATTTGCGCGAACTCGCCATGTTCACTCCCGAAGATTCCGGCGTGCTGGTTGGAGTTTCGACGGCCCCGCTTACCGCGCAGCTTCATCGCCTGGCGGGCGGGCTGGTCGTCGTCGGGCTGGCTTTGCTTGCATTCGGCCTGGCGGGAGGTTGGTTCGTCGCGGGACACGCCCTGCGGCCAATCGGCGAAATCAGCGCGACTGCGGATCAAATCGCCGGCGGCGAACGCTCCAAACGAATCCCCATTGAAGAGTCCGGCAGCGAACTTGGGCAATTGGCGGCGGTGCTGAATCGAACTTTCGACAAATTGGACCATGCGTTCGAACAGCAAGTTCGGTTCACGGCGGACGCATCGCATGAATTGCGCACGCCCGTCTCCGTCATCCTTACGCAGGTTCAATTGGCTTTGACGCGCGAGCGCTCGGGCGCGGAGTATCGTGAAACGATCGCGATCTGCCAGCGCGCCGCCGAGCGAATGCGCGTTTTGGTCAACTCGCTCCTCGAACTCGCCCGCATCGATTCCGGCGAATTCCACTTGAACCTCGAAAATTGCGATCTTGCGACGGTCGCCGCCGCCGCGCTCGATATGGTCGCCCCGCTGGCCGTCCAAAAAGGGGCCTTCCTGCGCAGTTCCATTGAATCGGCGACGGTCCGGGGGGACGGCGTCAAGCTGGGCCACGTATTGGTGAACCTTCTTCAAAATGCCGTTCGGCACAACTCCGCCGGCGTTGAAATTTGTTTGACGGTGCAGCGCGGGGAAGACAAGGGCTTCCTTCGCGTGACCGACAACGGTGTCGGAATCCCCACCGAGGCGCTCCCGCACCTGTTCGAGCGGTTCTACCGCGCCGACAAAAGCCGCGCGTCGAACACGGGCGGGGCGGGCTTGGGATTGGCGATCAGCAAAGCCATTGTCGAGGCCCATGGCGGCTCCATCAGCGTCGAAAGTACCCCTGGCAGCGGGACAGTTTTTTTAGTGGCGTTGCCCGTCGGCTCCTTCACGTCTTCTTAAGGTTCGCTTCGTTAGGATGGGGCCATGAAAAATAAAGCCCATCCTGTTCTTTCAATTATCACCCTCGCGCTGGTGATCGGAGCGGCCTGCGCCTCAGCCGATCCCCAGCTCGATTCCTGGTTTACGGCCTGCACTGGCAGGTACGCGCGCATTTACACCACGGATGCCACCAAAGCCGCCGGCGCCAGCGTCACGACTTGGACCAACGGCAGCCTGGAACAATCCCTTCCCGCATACGACGGCGTGCAGGAAGTCGATGAGTCTTCAAATTGGGTCTATGTTCACAGCACAGGTCTAGGCTCGCACGTGATGGGGCCGTGGTATCAGGACGCCGCCCATACGACGGCGTTTCCCAACTTTCCTGTCAATCAGCAGGAGATTTTCCGCATTCCGCGAACTCCCACCGGCGGGACCAACACTCTCAACGGCGGCGGGCCGATTGGCATTTTCGACGACGGCGTGGCGATGTTCAACAGTTGGGACGCCTTCTATTGGAACGGAACTGAGGACACCCAGGGAGGCGCCAGCGGTGGTTATTGGAACCGCGACGCGTATGTGAACGAAGGTGTGACGTTTGACTCCGCCAACGCGCACCAACCCCAAAGCGGTCAATACCATTATCACGCCAATCCCCCCGCGTTGCGATACTTCCTGGGAGACCATGTCAATTTCGACGCCGCAACGGATACCTATTCCGAAGCCACCAAC
>DATAXU010000039.1:0-13491 GCA_036272955.1 Verrucomicrobiia bacterium | reverse complement strand
GCCACGCGTAACGGACTCGCCCGCCCCCGCCCATAGGCGCGCCTGCGAGGTCCGAACACAACTCAAACTGTCAAGACGAAGCCTCTCGAAAACAGGAAATGTCCCAAGAATCACCCACAAAAAGTGCTATAGACCCGTATTTGGGTGGCTATGTCTCTTCCGTTTTTCGGCCTAGGGGCCGAGTTCGAAATGCACAGTTACGGTACGATTTCAGTTGCTGCTCCCGACGGATGGAGTATCAGGGGTCGTGAAGCCTTAAGCCCAAACGGAAAACCACTGGGATACAATCTCGTCATCAGATCGCGTGGGGAGTCGAGCGCCAAGTGTATGCTGACGTTAATTTATTCCACAAACGCTGTTCCAAGTAAAGAATCGGTCCGTCAGACTGTTTTGCGCATTGGACAGCAATACGTGGAAGGTTCTGTCGAAAGAAAAGAGAATCTGAAAGAGTTTTCTTTAACAAACGGCTATGGGTTTTATTGCATGTTCACTGATGCCTCATTAGTCGGAAAGAGACTGCAACCTGACGATTATAGGGTAATGGGTACCGGCGAGATTCAACTAAATGGCAATTTGACGGGGGCGATCAGTCTTTTCGCAAACGAAGCGGAAGGAGACGAATTCAAAACAATGGTCAGGATTATCGACAGTCTTAAGGTGAAATCAAAGGATGCTAAATGATACGCACGCCAGATGCGTGTCCTCCAGTTCCGCCGTTAATTTCAATTATGCCTACAACAACGCCAACCAGCGGGTCAGTGTGACCAACGGGGGCGGGACGTATTGGGTTTACCAGTATGACGTGCTGGGACAAGTGACGGGCGCCGCCAAGAACTGGCCGGGCGGCGGGTTGGTGGCCGGACAGCAGTTTGGCTACAACTTCGACTCCATCGGTAATCGGCAGACGGCGGCTTTCGGCGGCGACCAGAACGGAGCCAATTTCACCAGCGCAAGTTACGGAGCGAACCTGCTCAATCAATACACCAACCGGACGGTTCCTGGGGTGGTCGATCTGATGGGGTCTGTTAACAGCAACGCGGCAGTGACGTTGAATGGCCAGACCCCCTACATCAGCGGCTCGTATTATCGGCTGAAGCTTGCGGTTGATAACACCGGGGGCGCGATATACCCGTCAATCACCAATCAGGCCGTTCTTGGGACTAATACCGTGACCATTACCGGCAACACGTATTTGCCGCAAACGCCGCGTGCCGGTGTCGGTTCTCACTATTGACATAAACCTTGGGGAAGGCTAGTTTTTCCATCCTATGCCACGGCCATTGCGTATCGAATATCCTGGAGCCATTTATCATGTGATCGATCGCGGGGACAGGCGTCAGAATATTTTTCGGGATGACGAGGACCGCCTTTGCTTTTTGTCCACCTTGACCGAGGCGTGCGAAAAAACGGCGTGGCAAATCCATGCCTATTGCCTGATGCGCACGCATTTTCACCTGGTCATCGAAACGCCCCGTCCCACCCTGGTAGTCGGGATGAAATGGCTGCTGGGGGTCTATACCAAGCGCTTCAACATTCGGCATAGGTATTGTGGCCACCTCTTTGCCGGGCGTTACAAGGCCCTGGTTGTGGAGGGCAGCGGTAACGGGTATTTGCGGACGGTTTGCGATTATGTTCATTTAAATCCAGTGCGGGCCAAGTTGATCCAGACGGGGCAGGGGCTGGAAAGTTTCCGCTGGAGCAGTTACGGGCAATATCTCAAGCCGTCCCGGCAGCGGCCGCCTTGGTTGCGGGTGGACAGGCTGTTGGGTGAAAAGGGAATTGGACGTGACAGCGCCGCCGGACGCGGTGAGTTCGCCCGGTTGATGGGCCTGAGGCGAAAGGAGGATTGCGCTGCGGATTATGAGGAGATCAAGCGGGCTTGGTCGGTGGGCAGCGAGGCTTTTCAGAAGGAGTTGGTGGAGTCGGGCCGGCAGGAGTTGGGACCCAACCACTATGGGGCGGACCGTCAGGAGAGCGAGCAAAGCAGGGCGCGGCGATTGGTAACGGCGGAACTGGGGCGGATGGGCTGGACCAAGGAGGAGTTGCGGAGCCGGCGCAAGGGAGATAAAGGGAAGGTGCGTCTGGCAGCGCGTTTAAGGAAGGAAACGTCCATGAGTTTGAAATGGATCGCGCAAGAGTTGGAAATGGGGAGTTGGACTTACGTTTCCAATCTGTTGATCGCGCAAAGAAAGGAAAAGTGTCAATAGTGAGAACCGACACCGGCACGACACCGGCACGACACCGGCACCGCCGGCACGACACCGGCACGACACCGGCACGACACCGGCACGACGACACCGGCACGACACCGGCACGTAGTGAATAGCTTAAAGAAAGCTCCGAATGAACATACCTGACACTAAGTACGCAACTACCAAGCATGACGGAGTCCATTATTTGGCCTCGACGTTACTTGTATTATTTTGTGTCGCTCGGAGTTCTTGCGCAACGGCTGGGTCATTGTCACAACGTATTGAAGGAAATGCTAAAGACAATGTTCGTCCGTCTTTACTCTTAGACAAAGGCACGAACTGGAATGTATTTGTGTATTTTGCTGGTCCCGTGCAGGATGAATGGTGGCTTGGTGTGGTTAGCAATCGCATAGGATGTCAACTTCGACTCTGGGAAACGAATGGGGTGGAGGTGCATCCGAGTAACTCCGAGGTTGCCGCAGCTTCTCAAGTGGCAGCGCATCCGATTGTAGCGTCCCTTCTCGACAGCATTCGCAATCATCGAGGTTCAGATCTCGGAATGTGGCGTCGGCTTCTGATTTTACCCGACGCCGTTATCGAGGTTTACAGATATTCTTTGGGTGACTTGTTTCCTATTGCATCGGACCGAGAATACACATTGGAAGTTGCGCCGATGCTTTACAGAGTTAATATCGACAAAGAGAAGCTGAAATCCAACGACATACATACGGATCGCCTTACGGCCGATCTTGTTAAGTTTCCGCCGCTCTACCTGAAACTCCTTACCAATGGAACTGTCGTGTCTTTGGATGAAACAAACATTTCGACCAAAAGTCGGTGATTTATTGACACCGTTCCGGTGTCGCGTTCCGGGGTCGGTTCTGAATGGCGCTTAGTTAAGGCGTAAAACATTGAAAAACAGGTAGATAGGAATGCCGGAGAAAAGCCTGAATCTTGACGGCCCGATTTGTTTCCGAGGAAGCTGTCTGCCATGGATTTTCCAGGCCTTTTGTGGCTTCAAAAAAAGCGAGTCGCAAGTTGCTGGCAATGAAACACTTCTAAACCCGACTCCTTAACTAAGCGCCATTCAGAACTGATACCGGCACGACACCGGCACCCGACACCGGCATGGTTTGGTTGATATTTTTCCGGCAGGACAAACCGTGCTCTCGTATCCTGGATGGGGCCTCTCGCTGTGTTTGATAACATTTTAACGCTTCCGGTTCCCTTTTTAATTATCCGTCGCGTTGCCGTACCGCTATCTTACACGCATGAGAATCAAAGAAAATTTCACAGTGCTGGCAAAGGCGGCAACGGAGTGCGTGAAATTCCACGCGTCCGTGCTCAAGACAATCGTCGTTCCAATTGACTTTTCCGAATCTTCGGTCAGGGCTCTGCGCCACGCGGCGGCAATGGCGGAGAGGGATCACGCCCGCCTGACGTTGCTCAATGTGGTCGATGAACCGCAGTCCTTCCGCACCTTGGACGCGTCGGAGCAGCAGCGCCGGCAGGAACATGACCGCAGGGTGCAATTGCATGATCTGGCCCAACGCGAACTGCCTCCCAGCCAAACGGTCCATATCGAAGTTCGGGAGGGTAATCCGCCACAGGAAATCGTCCGACTTGCCAGCCGGCAAAACGCCGATTTGATTGTCTTGGGCCTTGGCCAGTGGCGTGGACTGCAACACTGGTTTCACGGGCACATCGCCGCCCGCATCGTGCGCGATGCGAGTTGTCCTGTGCTCATGTTGAAAGGCGAAGCGGCCTGATAGTTTCAGTTGAGCATCCAAACCCGTTTGAACACATGGAGCGCTGTTAAAAACTAATCCGCAAGGGACTGGTTTAATTCACCTCAACCGGCTCCTGATTGAGGACGCCTACCCGTCGGAGATCGCGAAGAAATCCTTCAGGCATGGGCTTTTCCCGGTACCTGCTCTTTGCAATACACCAGGACAATGAATACTGGGAGTTTGAAGATTATTGTGTGGTTCCGCCTGGTTCTGATTTCTCACCAAAGATCCTTGCCTCAAAACCGCTGGATGAAAAAATCGACATCCTGGTGAAGCGCCAAATTGATCAGCTTGACGCTTCCGGGGGCGGGAACTCGGAGGAGAAAAAGCGATTGGAACAAGAACTGGAACATTGAAAGAGAAATCGCGGTTAAACGGATACCGCCGGTCTGGGCGCGGCGCAATGAAGGTTGCCCTCCGGGGAGGAGGCTTTACCTTCCAGCATGAGATTTCTTCGATGTCTTGCCCTGGTTTTGTGGTTGGCGACAGGCGCGGCCAAAGGGGCAGGGGGCGAAACGGCTGGCATCGGTATCGCCTTGGGCAGGGAAGGACAAAACCTTGTTGTAAAACGCATCCTCCCGGACTCGCCCGCGGCTTCTCAGGGAGGTATTCACGTCGGGGACCGGGTCATGGCAGTTGCGCAGGACAAGGACCCGGCCGTCTCAGTTCAAGGTTGGAGGATCGAACAAGCTGTTCCTTTGATTCGAGGACCCAAGGGCACGACGGTTCGTCTGACGATTGTTCCTTCCGGAGAAGAGGACTCCCGGATGCAGGTGGTGAGTTTTGTGCGTGGGGAACTTAAAATGCTCGCCCGTTGGGGAGATGGGGAGTTGCTAACGAATGGAATGAAAGCGCCGGATATTGAAATGATGGGGCTGACGAGCGGGACGTCGGAGCGGTTGTCGGATTACGCCGGCAAAATCGTCGTTTTGGATTTCTGGGCCACTTGGTGTGCCCCATGCCAGGCGGTCGTGGCGGAGCTTCAGAAGTATCCTGAGAAATATCCTGAGTTGAAGGGCAAGGTGGTTATCATCGCTGCCAGCGTGGACGATGATGAAGTCACGGTTACCCGGCACTTAAAAGCAAAGGGCTGGGACCGGACGCACAACGTCTGGGTTGGAACTGAGGCTATAAAGGCCTACCATGTGAGTGGTGTTCCAACGTTCTACGTTATTGATGGTCAAGGGAGGATTGTGGCGGCGGGAAATGTGGATCTGCCTGAGCTTTTGCTTCATTTGGTTCGTCCATAGAGCATGGCAACGTCTTGCTCTGTGAAGGCGTAAGGCAGACTGCGACGACGACGGCCTCCCCAGACACCTGAAATGCCAGTTTCGCATTTCAAGGTTTAACTTAACGAAATTGGAGGTCACCACGGAGTTCACGAAAAAGGAAAGTGGGGCTCGCGGCGCTCGCCTCTCCCGATAAAGCTGCGCCATGGGGATTCGATTGGCGCTGGGACTGAGGAGGCGTCAGGCCGCCTGGTCGCCGTTGTCGCCGATGGCCTCGACGGGGCAGCCTTCCTTGGCTTCTTTGCATTGCGCTTCTTCTTCCGGGCTGGACGGCTGTTTGTAAACGTAAGAATAGCCGCCGTCTTCGTTGCGCGTAAAATTGGCGGGGGCGGTCTCGCGACAGAGGTCGCAATCAATGCATTGATTGTCCACGTAGTATTTGCCCGCGACGTTGTCGGCGTATTTGTTAGCGATGTCAGCCATAAATTTACTTTGTTAATACTAACGGCGCGCGCGGAAAAATATCAAGTCTTTTAGCCTAGAACTTCAAGGCCTGGACGGCCCTGGTCGCGCAGGCAAGAACGCCCTGGGGAAAAATTCCCAGGTAGAGCATCCCCGTAATGCAGACGCCGAGGGAAATCTTCAGCGGGAGCGACACGGCAATCGGCGAAAGATCCGCAGGCTCCTTCGACCAATACACGGCGCGAATGACGCCGAAATAATAGTAGATGGAAATGACGACGCCGATAATCGTCACCGCCGCGAGCGCGAGGTAGGCGGCATTCACGGCGGCCTTTTCGATCACCGCGCGCAGCAGAAGGAATTTGCCCAGGAAACCCACCAGCGGGGGGATCCCCGCGAGCGACACCATGGCAAGGGTCATGGAGAGGGCCAGCAACGGGGAGCGCTGGCTCAATCCCGCGAGGGAACCGATGTCCTCGCTTTCGCGCGAGACGATGCAGATCACAATGAAGGCGGTCGCCAGCGTGAACATGTAGCCGGCCAGATAATAGAGGACCGCGGCGGAGCCGTCGGCATTGAGGGCGGCGATTCCGAGGAGGAGATAGCCGGCGTGGGAAATGCTGGAATAGCCGAGCAGCCGTTTCAAATTCCGCTGGGGTATCGCGCAGAGGTTTCCGTAAAGGATCGTGGCGGCCGAGGCGAGGATGAGCAGTTTGTCCAAATGCGCGGCCAGGACGGGCGCGGCGGCAAAGAGCACGCGGAGCAGCAGGACGAATCCCGCGGCCTTGGAACCCATTGCCAGAAATGCCGTGACGGGAGTCGGGGCGCCCTGGTAAACGTCCGGGGTCCACATCTGCAACGGGAATGAAGAGATCTTGAACGCCAAACCCAGGAGCACCATCAGGACGCCGAGCAAAAAGACCTTGTTCCCGGTCAGGCGGCTGCCTTCGGCTGCGAGGACGCCAAATCCGGTGCCGTTGCCGGTCCCGAAAATCAACGCGATGCCGAACACAAGCACCGCCGTCGCGAGGGCGCTGAGGATCAAATACTTGACGCCCGCTTCCAGGGATTGCGAACGGGAGCGCTGGAAACTGACCAGAACGTAGAAGCTGACGGAAATGGTTTCCAGCGCGACGAAGACCATTACGAAATCGTTGGCGGAGGCGGCGAACATCATCCCGGCAAGGGCGATCAGGGTGACGACGTGAAATTCGCCGATGCCCGATGCAATTCTGCCGCTGAACTCGACGCCCAGCAAAACCGCAACGAGGGCGCCAATCAAAAAGAGGCGTTTGAAAAAGAGGGCAAGGCCGTCCAGCACGAACATTCCGTGAAAAGCCGTCGTGGGGGTTTCGGCGTGCATCCCCCAAAAGCTGACGCCTAAAATGATGATCAGGCCGGCAGCGGCGACATAGCCGAGGCGATGCTTGAATTGGTGGGGCGTCCACAAATCGATCAACAGGATCGCCAGGGCCAGGGCGATCACGGCAAGTTCCAACGTCAACAGAGAGAGGTGATTCATTGGGAACCCGTCTTTAGCCGTGTCCATTCAGTTGAATCGGTCGTGCTTGCTTGATTTTTTTGCGCAAGAGCTTCGTCGTTCGTCGCGTGCAGATCCGCGAGGGATATGCGCGCTCCTCTCTCCTCGCTTTGCGCAAAAACCTGCTTCGCAATCACAACCGATTCAACTGAATGGATACGGCTTATTTGGGCGGCGCTTTCCGTGGGATTCACGCCGACGGATTGCACCACACTTGCGACGCTGGTTTTAATGTTGTCCGTCAAAAGCCGGGGGAAACATCCGAAGAGGATCAAACCGGCGAGGAGCAAGCCGTAAGGGAACCGGCGCCAGAGCGTTGGGGCGTCCTGGATTTCGGACCATTCTTTTTCGCCGTGCCAGATGTTGCGAATGGCGCGGAGCATATAGACGCCGGCGATGACGAGCGCGCCCCAGACCGCCAGTCCGGTGATGAGCGCGGAACGGTCCCAGTTTCCGAAAAGGACGAGCGCTTCACCGGGAAAGCTGGCAAAGCCGGGCAAACCGCAGCCGGCAAGCATGGCGATGATCATCGCCGTGCCGATGAACGGGAGACGGCGCAGCAGGCCGCCCATTTGGGGAATTTCCAACGTGTGGATTTCGTCGCGCAAATAACCGCTGAGGGCAAAGGTGAGCGCGGCCAAAAAGCCGTGCGCGACCATTACGACGACTGTTCCGGTGATGCCGATGAGGCTCAGGCTCGCTATGCCGAGAAAGGCGAAGCCCATGTGGGCGACGCTGGAATTGCCGATGAGCAAGTTCAAATTCCGCTGGCGCATCGCCACCAGCCCGCAATAAAGAATGTTGCCAAGGCAGAGGAGGGAAAGGACGCGGACCCAGTGTTGCGCGGCTTCGGGCATCATCGGCAGGGCGATGCGGATCAAGCCGTATAAGCCGAATTTTTTGAGCACGCCGGCGTGGATCATCGCCGTGCCCGCGGGGGCCGAGCCGTATCCAATCGGCGCCCATGTGTGAAACGGCCAGAGAGAAACCAGCACGCCGAAGCCAAAGAGCAGGGTGGGGAAAATCCAGCGTTGCGGTCCGAGGAGCATCGGGTTCGCCTTGAAATATTGCGTCAAACCGACGATGTCGAACGTGCGCTGAGGCGCGGGCAATTGGAGATAAATGCCGATCAAGCCGAGCAATACCAGCAGCGCGCCCAAACTGAGATAGAGGGTGATTTGGAATGTGGCGTAATTCTTTTGGTCACCCTTGCCCCAAACGCCGATCATGATGAACGTGGGGACGAGCGCGAGTTCGTGGAAAAAATAAAAGAAAAACAGGTCCAGCGACGCAAATGCGCCCAAGATGCCGCCGCCCATCAGAAGGAGCAGCATGTAGAATTCCTTCTCTCGCGTTTTGATGCTCCACGAAATGGCCGTCGCCGCGAACACGACGATCGCGCCCATCAAGATGAGGCCGAGATTGATTCCGTCCACTCCGACGTGATAGCTGATGCCGAGGCCGGGTGCCCATATGTGTTGTTCCACAAATCGAAAGCCCTGGATGGCCGGGGCGCTGTTGAAGTGGAGAAACATGTTGATTGCGACCAGCATCGAAAGAAACGTTCCCGCGAGCGCCACGCACCGGATGAGGAACCGGAAGTTGCGCGGGATCAGCAGGATCACCAGCGCGGCGGCCAGCGGCAAAATAAAAATCAAAGTCAATGGCGACATGGCTTAATGTTGCAACATGAGATAGAGCACGAGGGCAATTCCCGCGGCGAATAAAAGGGCGTACGTTTGGAGATTGCCCGTCTGGAAAAGGCGCAAGCCGCGTCCGGTCAATTCGGTGGAACCGTGAATGAGGCGCACCAGGAGCTTGAGGACAAAATCGACGCCGTCGGCGGCCTGCGCCAAAGCGTCCTGGGTCACCGCGATCAACTCGGCATAAAGTTCATCGAAATAGAATTTGCGGCGAAGGACAACGCAGACTTCTCCAAAACTTTTCGGCAGAGGATCGGATTCCGCATTGGCGTAAAGGACCCAGGCAGTGGCAAGGCCGACGAAAAAGGCTGCCAATCCGAGGAAGGCGGGCCAGGGCGAATTTTGGAACGGCTCGAAGGGGGCGAAGACGGGACCGACTTCGGCCTGGGGTAACAATTGGGGCGTTATGAATTGGGAGATTCC
Source organism: Verrucomicrobiia bacterium (assembly GCA_036272955.1). Taxonomy (GTDB): domain Bacteria; phylum Verrucomicrobiota; class Verrucomicrobiia; order Limisphaerales; family Palsa-1400; genus DATAUD01. Next base: position 4,152 of record DATAXU010000039.1, on the reverse strand, counting down.
GAAAAAGCCCGCGCCCAGGGACGCGATCGCCAGGATAATGAGCGGACCTGTCATCACAGGGTGAGCCTCGTGGGCGTGCGCGGTCAAATTGGATTTTGCCTTTCCGAGGAACACAACGAAAACCAGCCGGAACATGTAAAGCGTCGTCAGAAACGCCACGAAAACCCCGATTGCAAAGAGCGTCATGCTGCGCTGATAGGCGGCGGCCAGAATTGCGTCCTTGCTGAATGAGCCGCTCAATGGCCAAAGGCCGCATAACGCCAGCGTTGCGATCAGAAAAGTCCAATAGGTAATGGGCATTTTGTCCTTGAGACGGCCCATTTTCCAAATGTTTTGCTCATCGCTGATCGCGTGAATGACGGAGCCTGCGCCGAGGAAAAGCAGCGCCTTGAAACAGGCGTGGGTCGTGAGATGAAACATGGCGGCGGGGGGATTGCCCAGCCCGACGGCCATAACCATGTAACCCAATTGCGAGAGCGTGGAATAGGCGAGGATGCGCTTGATGTCATCCTGCTGGACGGCGATCAAGCCTGCCATCAGGGCGGTGATCCCGCCAATCCAGGCGATGACATGCAGCGAGACGGGGTTGAAAATGAAAAACGCGCGCGAAAGCATATAGACGCCCGCGGCGACCATTGTGGCGGCGTGGATGAGGGCGCTCACGGGGGTCGGGCCTTCCATCGCGTCAGGAAGCCAGACGTGCAAGGGGAATTGCGCGGATTTGCCGACGGCCCCGCAGAAAATGAGCAATCCCACGGCCGTGGCGGCGGTGTCGAAGACATCCGGGTTTTTGACGAGTTGCTCCTTGATGCCGGTAAAGTTGAGGGTGCCGACGATGGACCAAACCAGAATGATGCCGGTGAGAAAACCGAAATCGCCAACGCGATTGGTCAGGAAGGCTTTTTTGGCGGCATCGGCCGCGGCGGGGCGATGATACCAGAAGCCGACAAGGAGATAGCTGCAGACGCCGACCAATTCCCAGAAAATGAACATCTGGAAAAAATTATTGCTGACAACGACGCCGAGCATCGAGAACGTGAAAAGGCTCAAGCACGCAAAGAAGCGGCTGAAGTGGGGATCGCCCTTCATGTAACCGAGGGAATAAATGTGGACGGCGGAACTGACCCCCGTGACGACCAGGAGCATCAACATGGTCAAGGAATCAAAGTGCAGGCCGAATTCGATGTTCAGGCCGCCCACGCGCAGCCATTCGGCGTGGACATCAAACGCGGCGCCGGAGAGATATTGGGCGAAGAGATCCACGGACAATAGGAGCGAGACGAGCACGGCGGCCACGGAAACAAAGGCGCTGATCCGCGCGTCCTTTTGGAGGAAGAGCGTAATCAGCACCGCCGACAGCAGCGGCGCCAATAGCAACAGCCAGGGCAGGGGATTGCTCATGTTATAGCTTCATCGTCGTCAGGTCTTCGACGTGTGTGGTTTGGCGGCGGCGGTAGAGGGCGACAATGAGCGCCAGTCCCACCGCCACTTCCGACGCGGCGACCGTGATGATGAAGAATACGATCACCTGCCCGTCAAGATTATCGTTGTAGCGCGAGAACGCGACCAGGGCGAGGTTGGCGGCATTGAGCATCAATTCCAGCGCCATATAAATAACGAGGACATTGCGGCGGACGATGACGCCGAGCAAACCGAGTGCAAAGAGCAGCACGCTGACGACGAGGTAATGTTGGAGTCCCACCGGGTTCATTTCAGGTCCTTTTTGCTGAGCAAAACCGCGCCTATCATCGCCACGAGAAGGACCAGGGAGACGATTTCAAACGGTAGCGCGAAATTGCCGAAGAGGTCCTGCCCCAGAGCGATGGTGGAGCCTTCCGTGAGGGCGGGACGGGCCTGGAATCCGAGGTGCGACTGCCTCATGGTGTCAATCATCACGGCGGCGATCACTCCCACTGCAAACACGCCGAGCGTTGCCATGGAGGCTTTGATTTTGCGCCGTTCCTCCTCCTTCAAATCCAGCAGCATGATGACGAAGAGAAACAGGACGATTACGGCGCCCGCATAGACCAGCACCTGCACCGCCGCCAGAAAAAAGGCGTGCAAGAGAACGAAAAGGCCGGCCATGGAGGCAATTGTCAAGACGAGGAACATGGCGCTGGTGACGGGGCTTCGAGTGAACGGATTGGCAATGACGAGCGCCCCGCACAGCAGCGTTAACACCGCAAAGATGTAAAAGAATAACTCCTGCATCTATTTATGCTTCCATTTCCAAATCTTGTCGTTGTGGACGCCGCCCATTTCCAGGAGCTTGGTCTTGTCATAGACCATTTCCTGCCGCGAGAGGCCAGTGAGGGAATAATCCTTCATCAGGAAAATGGCCTCCTCTGGGCAGACTTCCTGGCAGAAACCGCAAAAGATGCAGCGCAACATGTCGATTTTGAATTCCTGGGGAGCTTTTTCGACATTGCCGGCGTCGGGCGAACCCTTGGGTCCGGGCGGGGTGATGCGAATGGCTTTTGGGGGGCAAATGAATTCGCATAACTGGCACGAAACGCATTTGACGCGGCCTTCCGGGTCTTTGACCAGATAAGGGGCGCCGCGATAACCTTCGGGGACGGTCCATTTCTCCTCCGGATATTGCATCGTCACTTTCTTTTTGAAAAAGTGGCTAATGGTGACGCGGAAACCCTCCAGCACAGCCGGGAAATAAAGGCGTTCCCAGAAATTTAATTTTGTTCGTTTGACAATCATAGGATCATGCGTGGAGCCAGAGCGCGATGGCCGTCACCAGGATATTCACGAGCGCCAGAGGCAAAAAACGCCGCCAGCCCAAATCCATCAACTGATCGTATCGAAAGCGAGGCCACATCCAACGCACCCAAATAAAGAGGCCCATGAAAAAGGCGACCTTTACGATGAAGATAATGATTTGAATCACGCCAATCGCAATGGAACCGTCCGCCGGTTTGTCCAAGCCCGCAAACGGCAGCGTCCAGCCGCCCCAGAACAATGTGACCATCATGGCGGAAGCCGCGATCATGTTGGTGTATTCGCCCATGAAGAAAAGCGCGAATTTCATGGAGCTGTATTCGGTGTTGTAGCCGGCCACCAGTTCCTGCTCCGATTCCGGCAAGTCGAACGGCAGGCGGTTCGTTTCGGCAAAGGAGGCGATGAGAAAAATAATAAATGACACCGGAGCGAAGACAATGAGCCAGACGTGGTGAGCCTGGTACGCGATGACCTTGCCGAGGTTCAAGTCGCCGACAATGAGAAAAACGGGGATGACCGACATGCCCATGGCGATTTCGTACGAGATCATCTGCGCGCTGGAGCGGATACCGCCCAGGAACGGGTACTTGGAATTGGAAGCGTACCCGGCCAGCACGATTCCATAGACGCCGAGCGAAACGATGCCGAAGGTATAAAGAATGCCGACGTTGAGGTCCGCGATCACCATCTTTTGATGGCCGAGTTGCGAGCCGAAAGGAATCACCGCCAGGACGAGGAGGGAGGGGATCATCGTCACCATCGGCGCCAACCAAAAATAGGCTTTACGGACGTGGGACGGAGTAAAATCCTCCTTGAGAAATGCCTTCACGCCGTCGGCGATCGGCTGGAGAACGCCGAAGGGCCCAACGCGGTTGGGGCCGATGCGGTCCTGGATGAACGCGGAGATTTTGCGCTCGGCGAGGACGGAGTAAGAGACTCCACCCATCACCACCGCGAAGACGCAGACGATCTTGATGGCGCTAAAAAGTATGAATTGTTCCGCAGGACTCATAGCGGCACCGTAACTCCCAAATCGCCCAGAGCCGCCCAGGTCAAGCCTTTAAAGGCGGTCACGTCCGCCGCCATTTGGTTGAACAGCCCTTCGATGGAAAGAAAGCCGTTCTGGCCCGTCACGCCGTGAACCAGTTCGTGAAGGAATTCCCATTCGGGCCTGGCGTTGCCCTTGGGCTGGATGTTCTGCATGAAGCGTTGAACGCGGCCTTTGACGTTGACGAAACTGCCGCGCTTCTCGGCGTTAGCGCACCCGGGCAACAGATAATGCGCGAGCACCGTGGTCTTGTTGGGCAAAATATCGCTGACAACGAGCAACTCCAGTTTGGCCAGCAAATTCTCGGCGATGCCGGCTTGCGTGGCGTCTTCACCAAAAACTATCAACGTCTTGATGGTGTCGTCGGCAATTCC
>DATAXU010000038.1:0-2072 GCA_036272955.1 Verrucomicrobiia bacterium | reverse complement strand
TGGATGAATTGATGCGCTACGCGAAGGCTTTTTATCCGAATTGGGACGGCGGCTATGCGGAGACGTTGCGCGCGCAGTTTGGGCTGGATCCCGTGCAACGGTTGAACACGCTTTCGAAGGGGCAAACGGCGAAAGCGGGGTTGCTCGTGGCCCAGGCGCATCGGCCGAAGCTGTTGCTTTTGGACGAACCGAGTTCGGGCCTCGATCCGATGGTGCGCCACGACATACTGGAAGCGGTGATCCGCACGGTGGCCGACGAAGGACGGACTGTTTTCTTTTCGTCGCATTTGCTTGAAGAAATCGAGCGGGTGTCGGACCAGATCGCGATGTTGCATCAGGGGAGGATTGTTTTGTGCGGGTCGCTGGATGAGATCAAGGCGCGACATCGGCGTTTCACGTTGCATTTTGAAACGGCGCAATTGAAACCGCCGGTTATTGCGGGGGCCTTGAGCGTGTCCGGGACGGGGAAGGAGTGGGCGGTGATGTGCAACGGGGCGCGAGGGGAATTGCCACGCATCGCGGCCGAGTTGGAGGCGCGGATCATTGAGGAGCGGGTGCCCTCGCTCAACGAGATTTTCGTGGCGCATGCGGGGTCGGTCATTTCCTAGAGGAGTTATGAGTTCGCCGCTTGCAGCATTGGCGTGGGAGATTTGGCGGCGGGGGCGTCGTTCGGCGTGCGTCGCTTTGGGGTGCATTGCTTTTTGCGCATTGGTCAACGTGGTTGCACCGGAACGATTTTTCGCTCGAGGCGGGGAGACGCTTTTTGGGTTTTTGATGGTGATGTCGTTTCTTTTCACGTTTGGAATTTTTAATTACACGGAATTCAACAGCAGCAAGGAGTGGAATGGTTTTCCTTACCGGCTGTTCGCGTTGCCCGTGCGGACATGGCAACTGGTGACGCTGCCGATGTTTCTTGGTGTGGCCTGGGTGGAATTGGTCTATGTGGCCTGGATTAAACTTGTCTGGACCCGCGACGTGTTGCCAACGCCGGAATGGTTCGGGGTTGTGTTGGGCGCGTATATGGTTTTTTATCTGACTATTCTTTGGAGCTTCGCCGGATTTCGAATCGCGCGCGTCCTTGTACTCGGATTTGGCGGAACGAGCAGCATCGCTGTCGCGAGTTTACCTGTGTTAGGCAAAATATTTCCCTCGGTTTGGTTTTCGGAGAAGCGTCTGATTCCGATCGTGGTTGGACTGGGCGTTCTCGCCTTTGTGGCGGCCTGGGCGGCAGTGGAACGGCAAAGGCATGGAGGAGGACGGCGGCGAAGCTGGGTTGCAACCCAGTGGGAACGCTTTGCTGACGTCATGCCGCGTCGAACGAAGGATTTTGCGGGTCCCGCCGCGGCGCAATTTTGGTTTGAATGGCGCCGCACCGGTTTGCTGATGCCGGCTTGCACGCTTTTTGTCCTGGCGGCGATTTTTGGCCCCGTCACCTGGATATTCCGGCATAACGCTTCATTCACGATGAACACGTTTCCGAAAATATTGGCGACACCAATTGTGTTGGCGTTCACCGTCGGCAAGGGATTCATTAAACCCGAATTTTGGTCGATGAACCTTTCGCTGCCTTCATTTCTGGCCGTCCGTCCTCTGTCTTCGGGCGAAATCGTCGTCAGCAAAATGAAGGTGGCTGCCGTGAGCGTGGCAATTACGTGGATTCTGGTTTTCGTTTTCACGGCGCTTTGGCTCGGTATCTGGGCGGACACTACGAAGCTGTATTGGTGGATGGATGAGCTTCTTCGCATACTCGATCTCCATGTCTGGCTGGCATTGATCGTATTAATTCCGGGCGCGTTAGTGGTTTTCACCTGGAGACTCATGGTCAATGGACTGTGGACGGGTCTATCCGGGAAAAACACGTGCTATTTTGGGTCGCTTGGCGCGCAAGTGATCGTTCCGGTGTTGGCACTGCTGGCCGCCGCGATCTGGAGCGACGCCATAGATGCGGAGGTTCGGGATCATCCCGATGTCGTGACATCCGTTGCCGTAAACGGGATTGGATTGATCCTTGCCGCTGTGGTCATAGGGAAAGTGTGGTTCGCGGCAGTTTCGTGGGGCGGCATTAGCCGACG
>DATAXU010000037.1:0-26529 GCA_036272955.1 Verrucomicrobiia bacterium | reverse complement strand
GGCTTCGCAACGGCTTTTTGCGGAACGCGAACAGGCCGGTTACCTGACCAATCAGCCGTTGGATCAATTTTGCACGACGGCGCTTCCTGAACTCTCTTTTCCGTACGCGTTCCCGAAAGCGGGGGTTTACCGTCTCTGGCTGCAAACCAAGGTGGCCGGTCAGATTCAGACGGGGGCCTTTACAATGACAGTCAAGTAATACCGACGCGACCCGGCGAAGAGAAGGAAGTTGATTGGCGGGGCCGGGGCGGGTAGTTTATTGTGCTTCTATGAGCGACAAGTTTGATTGGCCGCTGGCTTTTGAAGCGGAGAACTTTCTGCGGCAAAACGTCGGCGCTTTTCTCGACCGCAATGGGTTTGCGCGCCACCTGGCGGGACGGATGCGCGATGAAACCGGCACGGATTTCTTTGAGTGGATCGATCACATGGTCCTGCCCAAAGAAAATGAAAAACCGCTGCTCGATCTGGGATACGTCGCCGACCGGGTGAAAACTTCTCATGGCGAAACCGTCCTTGCGCATCCACGGGCGACGCTGCCACGGGTGATCCTGGCCGGCGGGGAGAAAATGCACGCAATCGCGTTGCGGCCGGAATTCGTGGCGGATTTTGCAGCGGCCCATTCTTTGCCACAGCCTATTGACGGGGAGCCGTTCTCACGATTGCGAAGCGTGGTTGTCAGCGACGAAAATGGCACACTTCTGACGGCTGTGGAACGCAATGGATATCGTGGGTTTGTCAGCGCGCCGTTGTCGCCGGAGGGTTTGAGGAAGATTATCAAGGCAACTGATTTGTGGCGCACGCGGCGCCGCTCGTGCGCAAGTGAATCGGAGGGTTTTGCGGTTGCGGGGGGAATATTGGATCAAGTCCTTGATCTGGTGGGGCAGGATTTCGCGTGCCAGCTTTTTTTCGCGGAGGAACGCCGCTACTGGGAGGGGCGCAATCACGCCGCCCAAGTACAGAAACGGCGGCAGGACGTTCTTGGGCTGGGGTGGGGTAATCACGATCATCATACGTTTCGTTCGTCGCGGGAATGTTTTGTCGATCTTAACAATTTTTTGCTGCGCCTCGGATTCCATAAACGGGAGCGGTATTACGCGGGGGCGGAAGCGGGATGGGGCGCGCAGATTTCCGAGCAATCGAATATCGGCATTGTGGTTTTCGCGGATGTCGATTTGATGCCGGACGAAACGCAGATCGATTTTTCCAGCAAACGGCTGGGGGCGGCGGAAAAATTGGGGACGGTCGGTTTATGGGTGGGATTGCATGGGGAAAGTTTTCTGCAAGCGGGGATGCACCATTTGGAAGCGCGGTTCGACTTCGAACAACTGCGGGACCAACTGGAGCGGCAAGGGGTGCATACGATGAAACCGTTCTCGAATTTCGAGTTTTTGCGTCAGGCGTTTACAGAGGGGGAACGGTGGCCTGTTGCGAAGGAACGCGTCGAGAAATTGCTGCGCGACAATTTGGTGACGCGTGAACAAGCCGAAAGGTTTGCGCGCGAAGGGGCGATTGGCAGTCACCTGGAGAATTTGCAGCGGCGCGGAGGCTTCAAGGGATTCAACCAAAAAGCCGTGAGCGTCATTATCAGCGCGACGGACCCTCGGAAGAATCTTCAACACTCATCCGCCGACGCAACAGATCCAGCGCTTGTTGGGACGTAACGGCTTTGAAAGTTTCGCGGTCAAAGTTATTGAGCTTTCGTATCGCGACCACTCCACGTTCATCGGCCAGCGCGATGAAGACTGTGCCAACCGGTTTCAGATCAGTGCCGCCGCCGGGGCCTGCGATGCCTGTTACGGCGATTGCGTAATCCGTGTTACAACGTTGGCGGGCGCCTGCGGCCATTTGCCGCGCGACGGCTTCGGAGACGGCGCCGTGTTCGGCGAGGGTGGATGCATCGACGCCGAGGAATTCGATTTTGGCCTCGTTGCTGTAAGTGACCAGGCCGCATTTCAAGATGGCGGAAGCGCCGGGAACATTTGTCAGGCGATGGGCGATCAGGCCGCCGGTGCAGGATTCGGCGACGGCTACGGTTTTGTTCAGTTCGGTAAGACGTTTTACGACGGTGTCTTCGAGCGTGCCGTCGTCCACGGCGAAAACAAGATTCGGCAACAGGGCGCGCACGATGGTCTCGGCTTCGGCTACGAGACGTTCGGCGGTGGGGCCACGGGCGGCCAATCGGACTTCGACTTCGCCGATGCGCGCGCAATATCCCAATTCCAGACGGCGGTCGAGGAGCGGGCGTAATGGGGCGGCGATTTTTTCTTCGACGAGGGATTCTCCCAGGCCGGTTGTCTTTAGAGTGCGGCTGAAATATTTGGCAATTAGCGGCAATTCCGCCATAACGAGAGGGACAACGAAATCCAGAAACATCGGGCGCAGTTCACGGGGCGGGCCGGGCAATAAAATCAGCCAGCTTCGGGCGCCACTGGGGCGGGCGGGATTGGGATTGACCTCAATCGCCAGGCCGGGGGCTGTGCCGTTGGGGTTGGGGAGGACCCGCGCTCCAACCGGGACCATTGCCTGAACTTTTGCGCTTGCGGACATTATGCCGTGACGGCGGGCGAAATATTGTTCGATTCCTGCCAGTATTGCGGGGTCCAGCACTAATTCGCGGCCGAGAAGTTGGGCGATCAGTTCGCGGGTCAGGTCGTCGGAAGTCGGGCCAAGGCCGCCGGTGATGATTACCAGGTCGGACCGTTCAAGGGACTCGCGGACGGCAGCGGCGATGTGCGCGCCGACGTCGGCAACGCAGGATTGGCGGTTGACTTCGTAGCCGAGGTCGGCGAGGCGGCGGCAAATCCATTGCTGATGGGTGTTGAGGATGCGGCCGAGGAGTAGTTCCTGGCCGGTATTGACGAGTTCAATGTGCATTCAAGCCCCGCGCCGGGCAATTTTATCGACGTGCGCCTGCATCGGTTCTTCCTGCTGGCGGATGGATTCGACTAATTTGAACTGGGTGCGGCAACGGTCGAGATTGTGCGCCGGGCGGTGAATGCGAAAATAGGTGTCGCCGGCGAGGTGATCTGTCAGGAAGCGGAGTCCGATGGTCAGCGTGATGAGTTTTCCGGCGAAGGCGATATAGGACCGCTCGGCCTTGGTGAGGAATTGGCCGGCGGTTTCAAGGTATCCTTCGGCGAGTTTTTTGAACATCGGCATTTGCATCCGGACTTTGGAAAGGTCCAATTCGTCCTCCAGGGTGGGGGAGGTGGCGGTCCGCACCATGTCGCCAAAGTCGTAGAGAACGCAGCCGGGCATGACGGTGTCGAGATCGACCACGCACATGGCTTCGCCGGTGACGGTATCTAGCATGACGTTGTTGAACTTGGTGTCGTTGTGGGTGATTCGTTCCGGGATTTTTTTCTGAGCGAGAGCGTCGAGGAGGATGTCCACATCGCCCTCCTGTTTGAGGGCAAAATCAATTTCGGCTTTCGCCGAGGCGGCGCGATTGAAATGGTCGTGCTCGACGGCCTTTTGAAAAGCCTGGAAGCGCTTGCGGGTGTGATGAAAATGCGGAATGGTGTCCACCATGCGGGGGCCGGGCAGATCGACGAGAAGATTCTGGAAAAAACCGAAGGCCCTGCCGGCTTCCAGCGCTTGCTGGGGGGAATGGACCGATTCGTAAGTTTGCACGCCTTCGACGAAAACAAACGTGCGCCAGTATTCCCCGGAACTGTCCCGATACGACGATTTTCCATCGCGGGTGGGAACAATGGTCAGGCAGCGGCGGGTGATGTCGCGCGCCTTGAGGGTCTCCAATTTGTGGCGGAGGTGGCGGGTGACGCGGACGACATTGCGCATGACGGCCTCGGGGTCCTTGAAGACGGAGCGGTTGATCTTTTGGTGGATGTAGCGGACACGCGTGCCGCCCTGGTCGTAGGAGGCGGAATAGGTTTCGTTAATGTGGCCGATTTTGCAGGTTTCGGCGTGGAGGATTTCGCCGTAGATCTGGAATTGTTTTGAAATCTCCTGCAACTGGGATTCACGGTAGGCGGCCATATTGGTATATAATTGGATTGTCTGCTAAAGCACAAACACGTCACTCGGAATCTCGTTGCCTGTCAATCCATTTTACGGTTAAAAAGCATGTGCATGACCTCCAGCATCCGGATAAAAGACCTTCCAAAAAGCGAACGACCCCGCGAAAGGCTTGTCGAGGTGGGCGCGGACGCCCTAAGCCCATCGGAACTGATCGCCATTCTTTTGCGGACGGGCACGAAAGGATTTTCGGCGATTGAAGCGAGCAAGGAATTGCTCCAAAGGTTCGGGACGTTGAGCGCGCTTTCGCAGGCATCCCTGGACCAATTGCGGGAAACCAAGGGGATCGGACTCGACAAAGCAATTGCCCTCAAAAGCGCGTTCACACTGGCGCGAAAGATGGCGCGCGAACTTCAGGGCGAAACGCCGACATTGGACAACCCCTCCGCCATCGCCGATTTTTTGCGGGAGGACAACCGGACTTATGAGGTTGAACATTTTCAGATCGTGCTACTGAACACGCGGCGCAAACTTATCCGCGTGGAACTGATTTCGCAAGGATTGGTGGACACGCTGCTGGTGCATCCGCGGGAAGTTTTCAAGGCGGCCATCGCGGCCAATGCGTCGGCGATTGTGCTGGTGCATAATCACCCCAGCGGCGATCCGACACCGTCCCAGGCGGACATTACGGTGACGCGTGACCTGACACGAGCGGGGGCGCTTTTAAAAATAGAAGTGCTCGATCACGTCATCCTTGGCCGGCGCGCCGGGCAGGGAGGGAAGGACTACGTTTCACTGCGCGAGTTGGGATATTTCGCGTAGGCGCTCTTCGGGTCAGTTATTCAAATACGGCGCGATGATGGACTGCCAGATGGCGTAGCCTTTGGCGTTCATGTGGAGGCGGTCCAAAACGTAAATGTCCCGGCGGGGTTTGCCGTCGGGGCCGAGCATTGCCGGATAGACGTCGATGAACGCAAGGTGGCTGTCGTGGCTGATGTAATCGCGAATCAGGCGGTTGGCTTCGATGACTTTTTCATGCTGGCCCCAGCGGGAGGGACTGGTGCTGATGGAAATATAATCCAGCCGGGAGCGGGGTAATTCTGACCGGACTTTGGCGGCGAAGGTCTTGAAATCCTCGAACACTCGTTCGGGAGTTTTGCCGCCATTGATGTCGTTCGATCCGGCGAAGAAAACGATGATGCGGGGCTGGTACGGGGTTACGATGCGATCAAAATAGTTGATGGAGTCGCTGATCTCGGAGCCGCCGAAGCCGCGGTTGATGACCTGGTGATCGGGAAAGTCTCGCGCCACTGTTTTCCACTTGCGAATGCTGGAGCTGCCAAGAAATAGAATGGCATTGGTGGGGGGCGGGTTTGCCTTGTCGGAGGCTTCGAACGCTTCTATCTCCGAGGCAAAACGAGGGGTGGCTGCGCGCGCGGCTTGTGCGACAAGAAACAAAGCCAGGAATAATCTTAACGTAACCATGTGGGAATCCTTTCTGTCGCCCAGACATCTTCCAGTCGCTGGCGTGGGCGTACGACGGCGGCACGGCTGCCATCCACCAGGACCTCGGGCGGGAGGGCGCGGGTATTGTAATTGCCGGCCATGGCGAAGCAATAGGCGCCGGCGCTTAACAGCGCGAGATAATCGCCCTGGCCGAGTTTGGGCATCGGGCGGTCTTTGCAAAAATAATCGCTCGATTCGCAGATCGGGCCGACGACATCCGATGACACTTGCGCACCGTTGCGTTGGGCGAGCGGGACGATTTCGTGGTAGGAATCGTAAAAGGCGGGACGAATGAGGTCGTTCATCGCGGCATCGACAATCACGAAGTTCTTGTGACCGGTTCGTTTGACGTATTCGACGCGCGTCACAAGGATGCCGGCGTTGCCGACAATGAAACGGCCCGGCTCGATCATGATTTTCAAACCGAGCGACTTGAGCAACGGGGTCAAACGCTCCGCATACGTGGCGGGTGTCATAATCGCGCTGCCTTCGGGAGTCTTCCACCAGGCGGGGGAACCGCTGGCGAGGGCGGGCTTGTAAACGATGCCCAGGCCGCCGCCGATGCTGAAAAATTCCAGGTCGTAACGGGCCGCGAGGTCCTTGACCAGCGGGAGGGCCTTGGTGACGGCGGTTTCGAAGGGGGTGACATCGGTCAATTGGGAGCCGATGTGCATTTGGATGCCGCGCAGGCGAAGATTCTTGAGACGAGCGGCGCGCGCGTAAATCGCCTCCACCTGCTCGAACTGAATTCCGAATTTGTTCTCGTATGTGCCCGTGGTGATCTTCGCGTGGGTGTGGGCATCGACATTGGGATTGATGCGGACGGCGACGGGGGCCGTTTTTTTCATGCGGGCGGCCACGCGGTTGATGCGCTCCAGTTCAGGTTCGCTCTCGGCGTTGAAGCAATAGATTTTCCGGCGCAGCGCGAATTCGATCTCGCGCTCGGTTTTTCCAACACCGGCGAAGACGCAGCGGGCAGGATCGCCGCCAGCCGCGAGGACGCGGCGCAACTCGCCTTCACTGACGATGTCGAACGCGGCGCCGAGGCCGGCCAGGAGACGGAGGATGGCCAGGTTGGAATTGGCTTTGACCGCGTAACAAACGCGGTGATCCACGGAGCCGAGGGCGGCATCGAGTTCGGTGAAATGACGGGTGATCGTCGCCCGCGAATAAACGTAGAGGGGGGTGCCGTATTTCGCGGCCAGCTTCTTGACAGAAGCATTTTCGCAAAATAACTCGCCCTTCTTGTAATAAAATGAATGCATTCGGATTTTTCCCGTTTCCAGTCAGGATGACGACGCGCCCAATATCAGGATTGGGAGAAAATCAAGGCTCCGCGACGATCTTGGCCCGTTCCGTGTGATATTCGAGCGGAGTGATTTCGTCGGCCCTGTAGCGACGCAGCAAATCCGCCAGGCGCTGCTCCTTGGATTGTGAAGTGCCGCCGGCTTCCTCCGGGGCATGAGCAGCGGCGGCGGAAACTGGCTGGTTTTTCATATCCTTTTGCAGTTTTTCAAGGCGCAGGGCGACTTCGTCCTGGGCTTTTTCGCGTTGGAGAGCGGCGGCGGTGGCGGTGGCATCGGTCTCCTGTTGATGGGCGGCGATGAGGCCCTTTTGTTCCTGCTGCCGCTGTTGAAGGGCGGCTGCGTCCTGGGCGGCCCTGTCCGCGAGAGCTTTTTCTTCAGCAGAGATTTCAGCGGCGTGGGCCTGCTGCTGCTCCGGCGAGGGTGCGGCCTGGACGGGGGGTTGGGCGGCTTCGACGGGTTTCTGGATGGCTTCCGCAGCGGGAGGAGTTGGGCCTTGTTCCGCCTGGCGCAATGCTTCCAAGGCGCGCGTGTCGGATTCGGGATTGGAGGGTGCGGGGGCTACGGCCGGCGGGGCCGCGGCGACAGGGGTTTCCTGAACGGGCGCCCGCGCTGGTTGGGCGGGAGCGGCCTGGCCTTTTTCGGCTTGACGCAGGGCTTCGAGGGCCTGGGCGTCCGCCGCTTCAGAGGCGGCTGGGGCCGGAGTGATTGCGACAGGCGGAGCCTGGACGGGCGCGGCCTCGGGGGGCGTCGGCGCTACGGGCGCGGCGGGCTGTGCGGGGGCCGGTCCTTTTTCAAATTGACGCAAAGCTTGCAATGCGGCGGCGTCGGAGGGGGCGTCTTCGGCGACGGCAGCGGGGGCTGGAGCGGCAACTGGAGCAGCCTTGTGGTGCGCTTTTTTGGCGGGCGGATGCGCTTGTTCGGCTTGGCGCAACGCATCCAAAGCCTTTTGGTCGTCGGAGTCGCTGGCGGGTTGTGCGTGAGTCGCGACGGCAACTCCAACGCCCAGGCAACAGACCATTATGCAAAGCTTTCGGTTAATCATACCTAAGGTTTAAAAGATTTGCCGGTGGAAATCAACCCCATTTGCACGCGGGTAAAATTGGGCGTTTCACCATTGGCGCGGCGCATCTATGGCGTGGGTTGGATTTTTCGGAATTGGCCGTTCCATGCGGAGGGCCACGGGTAGAGGACGACGGAGCGGAGGCGCAGGAAATGGACTTCGCGGCGGCTGACTTTGATGCGCCGCACGGGGTCAAGCATGTTCTCTTTTCGCAGGAGGCGCAGCGTGCGCGCGCCGATGAGCAGGGGCCATGCGCAACCGAGGCGGAGGCGCATTTGTGCGCGCGGGAGCATTTCCGTGTATTCCCAGCCGGCGGCGAGGTGTTGTTCGGCGATGTCGAGGAACTGGTCATAGACGGGGCGGAAATGCGCTGCGGTTTCGGGGAGCAGCAAACTCTCGGGGGCGAGATTGGCGGCGACGAGCGATTGTCGCGGTATGTAGCAACGGCCATTGCGGAGGTCGCGCGGGAGGTCGCGGAGGATATTCACCAATTGCAGGCCTTTGCCGAATCGAACGCCCTTGTCCAATAAAGACTCGTCGTCGATGGGGGCTTGCGGAAATAAATGCGCGCGGCAAATCTTCGTCCAGAATTCTCCCACGCACCCGGCGACGCGATAGGCGTAGTCGTCCAAGTCGGGGGGGGATTCGAGGGTGACGATTCGTTGGGCCGTTGCGCCGGCAAAGCGCGTCAAGTCGAGTTCCTGGCCGCTGATGATTGTTTTTAGAACGTCGCGGATTCGCCAGCGGTCGGTTTCTTCCACACTTTCCAAGAGTTGAAGGCTTTCGTCGCATCGGGTCAGCAAAACCTGCTCGGGGTCGGCGGGCGGACCGTGGCGCCATTGCGAGAACGGGAGCGCAACGCCAGCCTCGCCCATGATTCTTCGGCGCAGAGCGGACAATGCCTCGAGGCGGGATTCGACGGGGACCAATTCCGTATCCGCGACGGTGTCGGTGGTGCGCGCGAGGAGATAGGCGATTGCAACCTGGCGGCGGACGGCGCGGGGGAGCACGCGTAACGTCAGATAAAACGAGCGGGACACATCGCGCAGCAGGGATGTCAATAGTTCGTCGGACACGGCGGGCGGGCTGACGGTTCAGCCTGTGGAGAGTGTTTTGCGCCAGCGCGCCAGTTGGGAGGCGACCTGCCGCGGGGCGGGGGCACCGACGAGGTTGCGACGGGCGAGCGCTTTGGTCAAATCGAAGACGGTCAGGGCGTCGGCATCGAAAAGGGGATCGATTTGGCGGAGTTGTTTCAGGGTCAAACGATTGAGCGGTTTGCGCAATTTTTCGCAGGCGGCGACGGCGGCGCCGACCACTTGATGCGCCTGGCGAAAGGGCATCCCTTTGCGGACGAGCCAATCGGCAAGATCGGTGGCCAGGAGGGAGGGGTCGCTGGCGGCGGCGCGGCATTTTTCGGCGTTGACGGTGGTGTTTTCGATCACCGAAGCCATCAGTTGGGTTGTGGCGCGGACGGTGTCGGCGGAGTCGAACAATCTTTCCTTGTCCTCCTGCAAATCGCGGTTGTAGGTCATGGGCAGGCCCTTGAGCAGCGTCAGAATCGCCATCAGGTTGCCGAAGACGCGGGCGGTTTTGCCGCGGGTCAATTCGGCGACGTCGGGGTTTTTCTTTTGCGGCATCAACGACGAGCCGGTGGTGTAGGCGTCCGCAATGGTGATGAAACCGAATTCGGCGCTGGCCCAAAGAATCCAGTCCTCGGCCAGACGCGACAGGTGCGCGGCGAGCAGGGCGGCGGCGGCGCAGAATTCGACGACAAAATCGCGATCGCTGACGGCATCCATCGAATTCTGGCTCAACCTGGCTTTTCCATTTTCATCCACGAAGCCGAGGAGTTCGGCAACCATTTTGCGGTCGAGCGCCAGGGTGGAACCGGCGATTGCGCCGCTGCCGAGAGGGCAGACGTTGGTGCGGTGAAAGCAATCCGAGAAGCGGTGGTCGTCGCGCTCCAGCATTTCCACATACGCGAGGAGGTGATGGGCAAAGAGAACGGGCTGGGCGCGCTGCAAATGGGTGTAACCGGGGAGAACGACGTGTTCGTAGCGGACGGCGAGATTGAGCAACTCGCGTTGCAAGAGGCGGATGCCGCGGTTGAGGTCCACAATTTCGTCGCGAAGCCACATGCGCATGTCGAGGGCGATCTGGTCATTGCGGGAGCGGGCAGTGTGAAGCCTGGCGCCGGCGGAGGCGCGGCGGGTCAGCTCGAACTCGATATTCATATGGACGTCTTCGAGTTCCTCCTTCCAGGGGAAACGGTCCTCGCAAATTTCCTGGGCAATTTCGTTGAGGGCGTTTTCGATTTGAAGCAGCTCGGATTTGGTCAACACGCCGATTTTTTGCAACATGGCGGCGTGGGCGAGCGATCCAAGGATGTCCTGTTCCCAAAGGCGCCAATCGAACGAGACCGATTGGGTAAAGTGGGCGACATCAGAGCCTGGGCCGTTTGAAAAACGGCCGCTGCGGGAGACTGGAGCATTTCGATTCACTTGACATTGGAAGGTGGGGTGAAAGGCGGGCAAAGTCACGCTTGAAAGCATTTGGGCGGTTCCGATTCAGAACTTCACTTAGGGCAAAGTAAGGGAAAGCCCGATTGTTGGAATTCAATCTTTCTGCAACAGTTTCATCGTTGTTTGGGGGGATAAACGAACCCGCCTGGTGATTGGTTGCATCAGGCGGGTTCCTCTTTTTTGGGATATGCCGTCGCGTGCTTGCCAAACCGGCCAAAGCCCCTAAAGTATGGGCGAAATCGGATGCACGATTCACTACCGGAGAACTACGATAAGCTGGCGCCCTTCCGCGAATTTTTCAGCACGGGCGTGCCCATCCTCATGTACCATAAGATTGGCGCGCGGCCCGCACGGGTGCGGCTCAAAGGACTGTACGTCACGCCGGCGACGTTCGTTCGCCAATTGACAGAACTGGCGGCGGACGGATTTGTCACGTGCGGTCCCTCCGAGGCGTGTTCCAACGGGGTGGCCGGCCCGCGTGTCACGCTCACATTTGACGACGGTTTTCGAAATGTATTCGAGAACGCGCTGGGTCCTCTCGGAGATTTCAAAAAGACGGCGATTCAATTCCTGGTGCCGGATTGCATCGGGAAAACCAACGAGTGGGACATGCGCGACGGGGAGGCGGTGGAACCGTTGATGGACGAGGCGCAAATCCGGGAGTGGATTGCGGCGGGCCACACGATAGGGTCCCATTCGCTAACGCACGCGCGACTGACGCGGTTGACGGTGCGCGACGCGCGGGAGGAAATTTTCGCCAGCAAGAAAAAGCTCGAGGACCTTTTCGCGGTTCCCATTGAACATTTCTGCTATCCGTACGGGGATTGGAATGAAGGGCTGCGCGAACTTGTCGCGGAGGCGGGCTATCGGACGGCTTGCACGACGGATTTCGGAATCAACACGCCCGCGACGCCGGCGATGACGCTTCGGCGCATCACCGTGCGGCACCCGACGCGGACGTTGCGAAGCCTCAAGGCGAAGTTGCTTGGGGCGAGCTGAGTTGATCTGAGTTTATAATTTTAAAATCTCCCCGCTTGATTTTTCCCCGCATGAATTTATTTTGAGCTAGAGGAAGTATGGCAAACATGTCTGTTCTGCGTTCGCAATCACAATCACGTCCCCCGAGTCTTCACTCGGTCAAGAAAACAGTCAAACCGGTCCATTTCGTGTGTGTCGCACCCAGCGCCAAAAAGGTAACGCTGGTGGGTGACTTCAACGACTGGCATCCCGACGCGCAGCCGCTGAAACGGCAGGTGGATGGGTCCTGGTCCGCACACGTTGTTCTCGGTCATGGGCATCACCACTACCAGTTTCTGGTGGATGGGAAGCCAACCCTGGACCCGCGCGCCCAGGGGATCGCACGCAACGAAGCCAATGAAAAGGTTTCGCTGCTGGCGGTGAGCTAGCCGCCCGGCGGCGGCGGCAATTTGTTGCGCTGTTCGGCGAAGAAGGCCCGAAGCAATTCGCGGCATTCCGCTTCGCGTACTCCCGCGGTGATTTCACAGCGGTGATTGAGCGAGGGGAATTGGAGCAAATTGAGCGCGCTCCCGGCGGCGCCGGCCTTTGGGTCGCTGGCGCCGAAAACGACGCGTGTCAAGCGCACGTGGACGATTGCGCCGGCGCACATCGGGCATGGCTCTTTTGTCACGTATAATGTGCAACCGTTCAGCCGCCAGTCACCGGCGACTTCCTCGGCTTGCGTGACGGCGAGCATTTCGGCGTGGGCTGTGGCGTCTTTGAGCAATTCCACCTGATTATGGGAACGGGCGATGATGCGGCCTTCGCGGACGATTACCGCGCCGACGGGGACCTCTTCGGCATCGTAAGCGCGGACGGCCTGGCGCAATGCTTCGCCCATGAAGTAATGGTCGCTGAGCAGGTCGATAACGGGTTCGTCCATGCTTACGCTTTCGATATTGAACTTTCCTCGACGTTCCATTGGTGGCGGCCGTCGAGGAGGCATCGGCAATGGGCGGCGAAGAAACCACCGCGATGCCGCCAGAACAGGGGCCACAATTGTTCGGCGTCCGTTCGGGGGATGTTTAACGACGCGATTTCGGCTGGGTCAAAAAAACGAAATTCGCCCTCCTGATTTGGCTGGGGAAGTTTTTCCAATTTAGGTTTGACCTCGAAAAGGAACATGAGCCAATGCGCGCTGCCCTCGTAGCCGTGCTCGCTGACAAGGCCTGTCAAGTGCAAATCGGGTGGTGACAGCACGAGGCCGATTTCCTCCTGCGCTTCGCGGCAGGCGCAGGCGTAGGGGGATTCGCCGGCATCGGTGTGAAGCTTGCCGCCGCAGGGGCTCCACAAACCGCGGTTTGGCTCGCGGGCGCGCAACATGAGGAGGGGGCGGTCGTCGCGGTCGAAGCAGTAGAGGAGGGTGGCGATTTTGTACGGAAGGGTCATTGCTTGCGGGCGATGCAATAGAGATGGGAGGCGGAGCGAATGAAAAGACAACCCTGGGCGGCGGCGATGGTGGAGTGGGTGAGGCCCTGATCGGTCTGGTCGCCCTCGTTCATTTTTATGATTGACACTATTTTCCCGTCCGTTGCGGAAAGGACGACGGCGGTGGCGTATTCGCTGAAGCAGTAGATTTTGCCGTCGGCGCCGGTGGGCGATGCCCGAAAAATCTCGTGGACTCCGAGGGACTGGCGCCAATTGACTTTCCCGGTTGTTGGGTCGAAGCAGACCATCACTTGCTTGTCGCCATCGAGCATGAATAATTTGTCCTGGTAGAAGAGCGGTGTCACACAATCGGTCGAGTATTCCGAATTGCTCCAGGCCAGGCCGGTGGTGGTTATGTCGCCTTTTCCGCAATCGTGAAAGGCCAGGAACGGATTGCGTTTGGGGCCGCAAACGAAGACCAAACCATCGGCGACGACCGGGGTCGGCACGATCCTGGCATCGCCCCTGTGCCGGAAATTTCTTAATCCGCCGCCGCGCCATAATTCCTCGCCGGTCGCGGCGTCATGGCCTGTGACGTAATCACCGCCGACGACGATAATTTCGGAGTGTCCCGCGCATTCGGCGGGCATGGGGGTGGAATACGCTTCCTGCGATTCCTGGATGGCATCGGTGTGGCGGACGTGGCGCCAAATGTTGGAGCCGGTTAGCGGGTCGATGCACAGCAGAAAGGAATCACCCGGAACGCGGCGCAAGACTTCCACGTAGAGGCGTCCCTTGTAAAACAGGGGGCTTGAGCCGTAGAGCCAGTTGATTATGAAGCGGCCATATTCTTTGGGGAGATTGCGCGTCCAGAGTTGTTTTCCGGAATAATCGAATGCGGCCAAGTCGCCTGTGCCGAACATCGTCCAGATTGTTTTGCCGTCGGTGACGGGGGACGGGGAGGCCATATTGTTGAGGCCCTTGACGCGATTGCCCTCGCCGATCTGCTTTTGCCAGCGGATTGCGCCGGTATGGCGGTCAAGGCAGAGCAATAGCAAATTTGCATCGGCATCGGGGCTGTTGACGAAGACGGAATCATCCCAAATGATCGGGGTGGCGTGGCTTTGGCCGGGAAGGGGGGCGGTCCAGAGGACATTTTCGGTTTTGCTCCAGGTGGAGGGGAGATTTGTCTCGGAGGTGGAGCCGTTGAGTTCGGGGCCGCGCCATTGGGGCCAATTCGCGGCCCATGCTGGTGACGACGCCAGGAAAAGGGCGAAGGCCAGAACAGATTTTATTTTGATGGTCGAATGCATTTCACCCGGTGGCGGGAGGTTGCAGAAGGTCGTCGCGGCGGAAGGCGGAAATCACGGGGCAGCCCAGGGCTTCGATTTTTTCGCGGCCGCCTTGCTGGCGATCGACCAATACGGCGACGAAGGCGACTTTGCCGCCTTCATTTACGACGGCGTTGATGGCGCTGATCGTGGAATCGCCACGGGTGATGACATCGTCCAGGACGACAACGAGGTCGCCGCGCTGGAAGTTTCCTTCGATCAATTTGGTTTGGCCATGGGCTTTGGGGGCCTTTCGGACGACGAAACTGCGCAGGGGGGGGACGTCTTTGGACAAAAAGGAATACATGCCAATCGAAAGGGCGATTGGATCGGCGCCCATGGTCAGGCCGCCGACGGCTTGGATTTTGACCGCGCGCTGGGCGGCTTCGGACTGGATGAGCGAATGCATGACCTGGCCGACCAGCCACGCGCCTTCGGGATCGAGGGTGGTGAGACGGCAATCGATGTAATAGGTGCTTTTGGCGCCGGAAGCGAGGGTGAAGTCTCCATACGAGACGGATTTCTGCTTGAGAATCGCTAACAACCTTGATTTGGCTTCTGATGTTGTCATGGTTCGAGGGTTATAGCGGCGGAATGGGCAAAAAAGAACCTTTTTCTAGCTTGATTAGCCTTGATTAGCCTTTATTTGCCGTGATTGAGGGGGGTAAGGAGGGGAAAACGGGCTTGATTGGGCTTGATTGGGCCAGGGGTTGGCCGCTCTGGAATAGTCTGTTGCATACATCATTGTAGGTAGTCCCATATTTTCATGCATTTTGCAAGAAATATTTTTCTGACGATAATGTTGGAAGGGATGCTTTTTTTGGGTTTGCGAAAGGAGTTGGAAACGGTAACTTGGAAGCCACGGATGTCCGATGGTGTAACGGTAGCACAAGGCCCTTTGGAGGCTTTTGTCATGGTTCGAATCCATGTCGGACAGCCAATTTACGGGCCTCGATTTACCTGGGAAACAAGACAAAAGGACTATTTCACACTGGCTGGTCGGAATATGGTAAAATTTTGGGTCTTAAGCAATTATCGCTGGGAAACCCGTATATGGAAACACATGGACAATTCACTCCCTTTGGAATAAGTTCTGAGAATGAATACCTGCGTTCAGGACAAGTATCTTATGGAATTAGGCGAGTCCGCTGTAGCCGAATTTGAGCAGCGCATCGCCAACATTCCGTCTGAACTTTGTTCCGCCTTTAACGTTGCTGCCATGCGGTTGCAGGATGAGCTTGTGCGCTTATATAAGTTGGTGGCTTTGTGTGCGCGATCTGAAGAGAATCTGGACAAGGTGGCTTCGCTCTGGGAATTCATGGAAGGGATGTGCGATCGGTTCGCTCACGAATTGTCGAAGCTTGATACGGAGCATCCAGCGTGCGGCGCAGATTTGTACTACAACCAAATCCTCGATCTTAGGAACAAATGCCGGCGCCTCGGGGAGATGCATCGTTAAACGAGTCAGACTATCCCCTGATTCCCGGGCTTGCCCAACTCTATGATAGGTTTGCGCACGCCCTTGACCCATTTTCGGAGGAGAGAGACGAAGCTGAAACGCGTCTTTCATAAAGAAGTTTTGCTTTCGTATGAAAGCATTGAAGGCTCCAAGCCGTCCTTTCACGAGTATCGAAAGGGAGTGATAATGCGGTGCAAGCGGTATCTCGCGGCAAATGACAAACCCACGAGTCCTCCTCCCTGAATCCGAAAAAGGGAATCTTTTAACTTTTAAGGAACCTGACTGACCCGAAGGCGTGCCGCGGCACCGGGGAACTCCCGGAAGGTGGCTGTGGGAGGGTTTTACGCAACAGACCCTATGGAGAGTTGGCCGGCGGCCCGCTATTCTTTTGGCTTAAATGGAGGTAATCACGGTATGAAAATATTTGCCATCACAACAGTCGCCGCCCTGCTTCTGACAGGGGCCATCGCTCAAGGACAAACTTACTCGGAATATAAATTCGTGTTTTCCGGGACGGCTTATCAAACGAATTCGAAGGGGGTGCTCGTCTCCTGGCCTATCACGGAACAAACATTGCTGAAAAGCCGGGCGGTGCAGGGAAATATCCAGAATTTAAACACCATCTCGATTGTCTATCACATTAATGGCAATCCCCTGGGGGACACTGTTGAAATCATCGAGAATAATGGGACTTATTTGACGACAGAATTTGGGCTTTATTTCGGCGCGGATAGCGCGCTGGGACGCACGGCGGTGGGGACGCCCACCAGCGGAGAGCGGCGCATCGATCCGATGTACACTTTTGACAACTCGGAATATACTTACAGTAATTCCGATTCGGTGGGAGCGGCTTTCACTTACAAGCATTACGTAAAGGTCTCCAATAAATTGACGAATGCGGTCATCCAAGGGTCCATGTCGTGGGCGGCCATTCCAACGGGGACCAATACCAGCCCGATCCTTTGCATCGGAACGTTTTCCCTGGGCAAACCGATGTTTTAAGGGGACTGCGCGGTTTTGAGAATACCGGTGTCGGTCAACCAATCGGTCAGGCGTTGGGGCCAGTGATTGATCGAGGTCAGTTTGGAGCGGGCACCCATCCCGAAGCCGTGGCCGCCATGCTCGTAAATGTGGACTTCCATCGGTCGTTTTGCTTCGTGGTATTTATTCACGAGGGAGAGTATCGCGCCCATGTGACTGGTGTCATCGTTTGCGATCACGAAAAACGCGGGCGGGACGTCGGCAGGGAGGTCGTCGGGAATGCCGAGAGGGCCGGGGTAGATGACAATTTGGAAATTGGCCAGGCTTTGCTCGTGTTCGATTGGGTCGGCGCTCGACGGGTCGCCGGCGGTCGGACTGTAAGCCACCATGGAGGCGACTTCTCCACCGGCGGAAAATCCCATGATGCCGATCCGGTTGGTGTCGAGATTCCATTCCGAGGCGCGGCTGCGAATGAGACGGAGGCCGCGTTGGGCGTCCTGGCGCGGGTGAATTTTCAGCGAATAGGGGGAATTGGTCTCGCGGGCGAGCCGATACTTTAACACGAAGGCGGCGACGCCAAGATTCGTGAGGTAGCGAGCGGGTTCGACTCCCTCGGCGTTAAACACCAATTCACGATGTCCACCGCCCGGGAAAATGAGGACGGCCGCGCCGTTTGCTTTTTCCTTCGGCGGAAGAAAAACGGTGATGGAGGGGTTATTGATGTTCCGAATCCAATAGCTTTGGGCGATTTCCGGTTCGTTGCGGCGATCTTCAAAACCGGGGGCGCCATTGGGCCACAAATACACCGTCTCGGGCGGGGCGGCTTGAAGGAGCGAAACTCCTGTCAATAAGATAGAGAACGCAAGGGCGATGCGGCTTTTGTTCATGGGCATTGGATTTTATTTTGAATAATCGGCCCAGAGCCAGCGCAGGATGTCGGGGAGTATCGCCCCGCCGTGGGCGTCTGAATGGGCGCCGTCGCCCCATTGATGATTGATTTGGTAGCGGGGGCCGGTGTCGTTTTTGCGGTCGGCGTTGGCGTTGACCCATTCGAGGGCGGAGAGCATTTGCTGGTTGGCCAGGAACCAATTTCCGTGCTCGTTGCTGAGGTCGTTGGAGCCGTCCTGGAGAAAGATTTTTATGGGTTTGATCGGATTTTTGCGGATCAAGGTTGGATAGAGTTCGCCGCCGGGGACCATCGGCCGACCGTCATGGGCCGGGCGATAGGCGATGGACGTGTAACTGCCAATGCAACTGATGACCTTCCGAAATTGATCGGGCCGGTGCCACGCGACAGTAAACGCGCAGATCGCGCCGCTGCTGGTGCCGCCGATGGCGCGGCCTTCGGGGTCCTGGGTGAGGTTATACTTTTTGGCGACTTCGGGGAGCATTTCGTCGCAGATGAAACGGGCGTAGGCATCGGTCAGGGAATCGTATTCGGCGGCGCGATTGTTGGGGTTGCCGGCGCCTTCGGGATAGCTATCGCCGCGTTCGCCGGGAGTGATGAAAATGCCGATGGTTACCGGCATCTGCTTTTTGGCGATCAAATTCTCCATCACCCGCGGGACGCGCAGGGAGCCGTTGGTTCGAGTGGCGCGCTGGCCGTCCTGGAAAACCAAAACACACGCTGGTTTTTCGGGAGTGTATTGGGCGGGGACAAAAATCCAATATTCGCGCACCGTGTTTGTGAAAACCTGGCTGCGAAACAGGAACGGCCCTTCGAGGTTTCCGCGCGGGACACCTTCCTGCGGCAGGGAGTCGGGGCCGAGTTTGTAATCGCCCGGTTTACGCGCGCCCGAATCCGCCGCGAACAGCGCGGATGTTCCCATTAAAATCGCGCAGGCCAGGCAAGCCTTAAACATTTCTCATCGGCCCGGTGGAATCGCCGAAGCTCGACAATTTTTCCAAGCCCATGCGCTGGGCCATGCTGACGTAAAGATTGGTGGCGGGAGTGGCGTCGCCTTTGAGGTAGCGGCCCGTCTTGAAAGTGCCGCCGCCCGAGCCGGCGAGGATGACGGGGAGTTCGGTGTGGCTGTGGCGGTTTCCGTCCGCATTGCCGCTGCCATAGACGATCATCGAATTGTGAAGCAGGGAATTTCCATCCACGTCCTTGGTGGCGTCCAGTTTTTGCAGGAAAGCGGTCAGTTGCTGGATGTACCAAAGATCGATTTCAGAAACCTTCTGAATTTTTTCGACGTTGCCGAAGTGATGGGAAAGATCGTGATGGCCCTCGGGAATGCCAATTTCCGCGAAGGAGCGGTTGCTGCCGTCGTGGGCGAGCAGCAAAGTCGCCACGCGGGTGGAATCGGTCTGGAACGCGAGCGTCAGGATCTCAAACATCAATTGCATATGCTCGCCGTAGGTGGCCGGAATGCCGGAGGGTGTGGCGACCATCGGGTCGGCAGGATCGCCGATTTTTTCGGCGCGGCCAATGCGGGTTTCCAATTCGCGGACGCCTGTCAAGTATTGATCCAGCTTCTCCTTGTCACGGGAGTTGAGCTGGCGCTGCATCTGGCGGGCGTCGTCGAGGACGAAATCGAGGATGGACCGTTGCTCCTGGCGGCGGCGTTTCAAATCCTCCTCGCGCTGTCCGGCTGGTCCGGCGCCGAAAAGCCGTTCGAACGCCTGGCGCGGATTGGCTTCGGCGGTCATGGGAGTCGTCGGACCACTCCAGGAAAGGTTAAACTGGTAGGCGCAGGAATAGCCGGAATCGCAATTGCCTGTGGGGCGGGTGGTTTCGCAAGTCAATTCAAGCGACGGAAAGCGTGTCAAATGTCCGACCTCGCGCGCCATCACCTGGTCGATGGAAACGCCGTTGTGAATCTCGGTGGCGCTTTTCTTGACGCGGACACCGGTGAGAAAAGTGCCGCCGGCGCGGGCATGATCTCCGCCGCCGTCGTTTTCGGGATTCGCCGACAAATCCTCCAATCCGCCGAGTATCTGGACATGTTTGAGGCAAGGTTCCAGAGGTTGCAAAGTGCGGCTTAACTGGAAACTTTTTTCATCGCCCTTGGGCCACCAAGCGTCTGGAATCGCGCCGTTGGGGAAATAAAGAAAAGCGGCGCGCAAGGGGGCGCCGGTGGCGGTCGTCGCGAGACTTGCCGTGGACGACGCGGCGAAAAGCCGGGTGGGCGAAAGGGAGGCGAATGCCGGCAGGGCGACGCACGCGCCCAATCCTCGCAGGAAATGTCGGCGGCTGAAATTGGCGCGGCGCTGGGCTTCGAGGCCCTGGGTGGCTTTATTGGGATTCTTCATGGGTTGTTGAATCTGCGACGGTTTTTGCGGACGGAAGCGAAGCCGTCGTGGTGGACGGTTTGCGGCACTTTTGAAATGGGGCCGATTCAATCACGCCCGCCAGAAGCGCGGATGCGCGGCCATTTGCTTTTTCGATCCTCTTCACAATTTCATCGACCGTCTCAACATCGTAGTCTTCCAGTCCCCGGCCGAGCGCGTAGGTCAATAATTTCTCGGTCACGGTCCGATAAAAGTCTTCGTAATGATCTTTGACGAGAATGGCCTTCAAATCCTTCACATTGGAAAAACTTTCCCCTGTGATCAACTGGCCGGTGGAGTCGATTGGCTCATTGAATTCCTGCGCGCGCCACATGCCCAACGCGTTGAAATGCTCGAATGCCAACCCCAACGGGTCCATGCGGTTATGACAGGAACTGCACAAGGGACTGTGGCGGTGCATGGCCAGAGTTTCGCGAAGCGTGGGGATGTGATTCGTCACGTCTTTGGCGGCGTCTTCCAGTGGCGGCAGATTCGGCGGAGGAGGAGCCGGGGGCATCCCCAAAACATTGTCGAGAATGAACAACCCGCGTTTGACCGGCGAAGTGCGGGTGGGATTTGATGTGACAACGAGCACGGTGCCGTCGGTCAAAATTCCGCCGCGAACGCTGTCCGAAGGAAGTGTGACGCGGCGCATATCGTCCCCGAAAACATTGGTAATGCCGTAATGCGTCGCCAACTTTTCATTGAGGAAAGTGTAGTCGCTATCCAGCAACTCGAGCAAACTGCGGTCCTGGCGCAGGACGTAATCGAAAGTGTCCTCCGTTTCCATCCGCATGGCATGGCGGAGTTCGTAGCCGAGGTCGGCGCGGAGAGGGCGTTTGAAGCGCTTGAAAAACTGGGCGCGCATCGTGGCCAATTCCTCCCTTTCCCCTTTGGTCAATTCATCATCGGGCTTGTGGTTCAACTCGTGAAAACGTTTGCGGGTTTTCTCCATTTCGGGATCGAATTTCGCCTCTCGCGCCAGCACGGAGCGGGAGTCGATCTCGACGTTCTCGATGTCGCGCGCGCGAAGCCATTGGCCGGTGAAATTGTGAACGAAGGCCTGCGAACGCCAATCCTTGAGCATTCGCGCGACCTGGGCGGAGAGGTTGCTCCGCAGATCGCCTTCCGCAGCCAGGCGCAGCAGTTCGTCGTCGGGCATGGAGGACCAGAGGAAATAGGAGAGGCGCGAGGCCAGGGAGTATTCGTCTATGAGCGGATAGCCGGCACTGTCATTGGAGGGTTCGGAATATTCCTCGCGGAAAAGGAACCGCGGCGATGCCAGGACGGCGACCATCCCCTGCGCGACGCCGGCCTCGAAGGTTTTTCCCGGCTGCGAATAAACCGACTCGGCGAGATCGGTCAAGCGATCAATGGTCCTGTCATCGACCGGGCGGCGGAATGCTTTTCGGGCGAAGCGGCCGAGCAATTGGCAGGCATATTCGCGGCGTTCGTCAGCGCCGGCGGGGACTGCCTTTGGGAAAAAGCGGTCGTAATTTTTCGGGCGCGTCCAATATTTTTTTTCCAGCGGCCCGCGGACTGTGACGGACTTGATTTGCATGGAGAGGGTGCGGGTCTGCGGTTCGTTGGGCGTCAGCGGCTGAAGTTCAAAGGAAAGCTCGTGATCGCCGGCGTTCCAGTTTTGATCGATTTCGTAATGATACGGCGTGCCGTTTTGCCAGCCATACTCATTGCTCATCATTGGCCTCCCATCGACTTTGAAAGTAAGACCGCATTTGTTGTAATCGAATACGCCATCGACGAATTTTTCTTTGACAACCAAATCCACGATCAAAAGATACTTGCCCGCGATTTCTCCCGAAAGCCGGTTTGAAACCGCCGCCGCCTTGTAATACGAGAGCGGCAAAGGATCGCCCTCCCAGCCACCTCCCGAATCGTCGCCGGCGCGAAACCGCTTGCCCGGCACCGTCTGTTCCGGGACGACCAGCGGCACGATCGGAACGGCTCGGCCGATGACGTTTTCGGCGGCCACGAGATATTTCTCCAGCAACATCGGCGGCAATGTCAGGACGTCGCCAATGGTGTCGAAGCCGAAGCTGGTGTCGTCCGGCGGGAATTCGCTGTCTGTGTCGAAATCGACACCGACGAGGTCGCGAATGGTGTTGCGATATTCGACGCGGTTGAGGCGGCGAATGGTGACGCGGCCAGGGTCTGGATTTGCGGGATCAATGCCAAAGACGTCGTCTTTGATCCAATGCGCAATCAATTCGCGCTGGGCGGGAGTGGGCCGGGCTTTTTTGGCGGGCGGCATGAGGTTGGCGCGAAGGTTTTTCAGCGCCTTCCACCACAACTCACGGTCGTCAACGGCGGACTGGTTGGACTTGAATTCATCGAACGCCACTTTGCCCTTGTTGACGCCGTCCGCATGGCAATCAAAGCAATACGTTTGCAGGATGGGGCGGATTTCGGTGCGGAATTCAGCGGCGCCGGGGCTTTCCACCGCCGCGGCCGCCGGGAGGCATGGAAATATCGCAAGCGCCACCGCAGCCATCGCCCCGATGGGGGCCGGCAAAAGAAATCGGCGCTTCATACCTGATTATTGCCGGGATTCAACCAGCAATCAAGCCACCGATTTCGAGGATCGGTCGAGGGAAATACCAATACTAAAGGCGTAGTCAGTTCAGCGGCACACCGCGGCGGATGTACGTGGGAACGTCCAGGTCTTCGCCGTGGCGGATGGTCGGCTCGCTTTTTTCGAAGCGGCCTTTGAAGACGATTTCCAACGGAAGTTCTTTTTGCAGGCGTGAAAGCCGCTTGCGCGATTGGCCGGGGCGGGATTTGAGGAGTTGCTCCCGCTTTTCATCCGACAACGCCGGCGGCGGCGCGACGAACCTTGAAGCGGGCCGGACAGTATCGGTGTGATCGACAAATTCCAGTGGCGCCGCTTCTGTGGTCGCGGGGACTGTTTGTTCGGGCAAGGTCGGTGGCGCGGGCGGACCGGATGCGGAAGGCGTTTCCTCGCGATGGCTGGAGGCGATCAATGTAATGGAGAGGCGGCCCGCAAATTGTTCGTCGATGGCCGCGCCCAGAATAATGTTCGCGTTTTCGCACTGGCGGCTCAGCGGCTCCATGATTTTTTGAATCTCGCTCATCATCAAATCCGGTCCGCCAACGATGCTGACCAAAAGCGAATCGGCGTCGCTGAGAATTTGCCCGCCGTCGAGCAGCGGATGCGCGGCCAGTTTTTCGGCGACTTGCTCGGCGCGGCGCTCGCCCGCGGCTTCGGCAATGGCGAAGGAACTGGAGGCGTGCCGTCCACGGGTGACAGAGCAGAGATCGGCGAAATCGACATTGATCAAACCGGTCCGCGTGACCAAACGCCAGATGCCGCGCAATCCTTCGGCGATCAGGCCGTTGCTGATTTTGAAACCGTCAAGGACGCTGGTTTTTTCGTCCATTAACTTGAACAATTTCTGATTGGGCAGCGAGATGACGGCGTCGGCGGCGGCTTTGAGTTGTTGAAGGCCCACTTGCGCCTGGAGCTGGCGGCGGCCACCCTCGAATTCGAAGGGAAGTGTCACCAGCGCGAGGACCAGCGCGCCGCTTTCGCGGGCGGCGCGCGCAATGACGGGCGCCGCGCCGGTTCCAGTCCCGCCGCCGAGACCGGCCATGAGGAAAATAATATCGGCGCCGGAACAAAAGGCGGTGATTTTCTCCAAATCCTCCTGGGCGGCGGCGCGTCCGACCTCGGGATCGCCGCCAGCGCCCAGGCCGCGGGTGCGACCGGCGCCGAGCACGAATTTGACCGGGGCAGGGCAGGCGTCCAGCCCCTGGGCATCGGTGTTGATGGCCAGAAAGCTGACGTGTTCAAGGGCGGACTCTGCGGCGAAACCAAGGGCGTTGCAGCCGGCGCCGCCGACGCCAAACACTTTGATCGTGATTTGCTTTTTGACCGCAGGCTCGGCGTTTTGATCCGTGGGTGTGCTCATGTTTACCTCTTGAAGATTTCAACGAACGTCTTTTTGATTCCTTCCGTAAAACCATTGGCCGGTTTGCGCCTTTGCTGCAATGAGCCGAATTTGACAAGGCCGATGGCCGTGGCGAACTCGGGCTGGTCCAGCGCGGATTTGAGGCCGCTGATGGAATTGGTTTTTCCGACGAATCCGGGCAACTCAAAGATGTTCTCCGCCAGCATTTGTACGCCCGGGATGCGCGCGCCGCCGCCGCAAATAAACACTCCCGCGCGCAAGCGATCCAGCAATCCCAAATTCGCCAGTTCCGTTTCAATCAACTGGAAGGTTTCCTCCAGGCGCAACGACATGATGCGGCGCAAATGTTCCAGGTTGATGGATTTCGCGGGAAGCCCAAGCTGGCCCGTTGAGGTGACGGTTTGTCCTTTTGAAGACGGATCGAACACGGCGGAACCGGATTCGAGCTTCAACTGTTCGGCGCGACTGAGGGGGACTTTGAGGCCGTAGGCCAGGTCGTTGGAAATATGATCTCCTCCAATGGCCAGCACGCCGGTGTGTTTGATGATTCCCTCGGAATAAACCACGTACTCGGTCGTGCCGCCGCCCATGTCGATCACCAGCGAACCCAGTTCCTTTTGTTCGTTGGAAAGAAGCGCCAGCGCGGACGCCAGTCCTGTAAAGACGATTTCATCAACCTCCAATTGCAGGCCTTTGACGACCGCAATCCCGTTTTTCAGGCGATCGACGTGGCCGTGAACAACGTGCATATCCACCTCCACGCGCGCGCCGTACATGCCGACCGGATTAAGAATGCGGCTCTGGGCATCGACCTGGAAATGCTGGCGGATCGCGTGGACGACGGTGTTGTCGGCGGGCAGATTGATCGCCTTGGCGTTTTTCATTACATCCTGCACGTCTTCCTGCGTAATTTCGCGGTCCGCGGAAGGCACTGGGTGAACGCCGTGATTGTTAAAGCCGCGGATGTGATTGCCGGTGACGCCGAGATAGACGCTGCGAATTTCCACGTTGGCCATTTGCTCGGCTTCGACGATGGCGTTGCGAACGTCTTCCTGGACCAACCCGGCGTCGGCGATCTCCCCCTTGCGCACGCCCCGCGAGCGCGATTGGCCCAGCCCGATGATGTTCAGGGCGTTTGTGGCGCTGATTTCGCCGGTAACGACGCAGATTTTCGACGTGCCAATTTCCAGGCCGACGATGATGGAAGAGGAATCAAACATGTTTCCTTTTGATACGAGGAGGTTTAATCGCGTGCGGCAACACCGCTGGGACGGACGACGCCGCGACCCACCGCACGGGAAGATTGTTATCGATCGAAAGGTCGAGCGTGGCGATGGCCTTGCCCCATTTTTGATACTGATCGCAAATGATCCGCCAGCGGCGGAATTGAGGGTCGAAATTGTTGAGCGAAAATGTCACCTCGGCGCCCTGTGTTGTTGTCACCTGAAGCACTTCCGGCACGGAAACATTGACGCGCTGGAGTTCCACCATTCCCGCCATGGGCGAATGATAGAACGCGACGAGCAGCTTCAGCGCGGCCTGGATTTGCGAGGAATCCACCGGCCTGCCTAATTGGACGTCGCCGGCCTGGACGCCGACTAAAATAGGCAACCGCTCATCGGCGGGCGGCGGCGCGGTGCGCCAGCGGGGGTCCAGCGGTTTCATGGTGTAGCCATCCTCGTCAAAGTCGTAAATGGCTTGCGCCAGGCCGCCGCCGGGACGGCCCGAGGTGACGATGGTTTGCGCGATAGGTTCGCGCTCGCTGACGCTGAGTTTCAACGTGTGGGGAAGGATTCGTTCGACGGCGACAAATTCAATCGGCGGTTGCAATTCCAGGTCGCGCTTGACGCGCATCAAGTCCAGCGCCATGAGGTTTTCGCCCGGCCTTACCATGGCCCATTTGCGAATCGTCTCAGGCGTCAGCACGCCGTCGGTCTGCACGTCGATTTGCTGGATGGCAAACGCCTCGTTTTTGTAAATCAGACAGTCCAGAAGCCAATATCCGCCACGCCAGAGAACCAGCGCGACCAGCGCCACCGTGAAAATGGCGCTCAGGCCGATGCCCAGGATCCGCATGCGTTGCGCGCGGGACTGCCGGGTGCGCAGTTTTACGTCCAGCATGAACTCGCGCTCGGAGGCGCGGCGGTTTTTCGGTTTTTTCCAGAGTAACATCACTTTTTGGCCGTTCGCTCCAGCGCCATATCGACCATTCGCTGGCAAAGTTGGGCGAAGTTGACTCCGGCGGCGGCGGCCGCTTCCGGCAGCACGCTGGTTTGGGTCATCCCCGGCAGGGTGTTGACTTCCAAAACAACGGGGTCGCCATTGCGCCGCACCATCACATCGACACGCCCATAGTCGCGCCCGCCGACGGCCCGAAACGCGCCGAGCGCAGCGGACTGGATGCGGGCGGTTGTCGCGGCGTCGAAATCGGCGGGGCAAAAATGCTGCGATGCGCCCGGCGTGTATTTATTTTTGTAATCGAAGGCGCCTTGCTTGACCTGAATTTCCACCACCGGCAGCGGACGTTCCCCCAAAATGCCGACGGTGGTTTCGCGACCTTCGATTTTTTCCTCCATCAAAACCCTGGTGTCGAATCGAAAGGCTTCCGCGAGGGCGGTTTTCCATTGCTCAACTCTGTCAACAAATTGCAGGCCAATGCTGGATCCCTGGCAGACCGGTTTGAGCACGACGGGCGGGTTCCAGCCGGGCGGCCATGCGGCGTCGGGCGCGGAAAAAACTTCGAAGCGCGCCGTCGGGACGCCGGCAGCCACGCAGCG
>DATAXU010000036.1:0-23680 GCA_036272955.1 Verrucomicrobiia bacterium | reverse complement strand
TGGTCCGGAGAAAAAGATCGAAGTTTATCGGGAGCCTCAGGATGATCGGTTCTTGGAACAAACCGTCCACGGACCGGGCGGCACGTTGACCAGTTCGGTCTTGGCGGGGTTCACGCTTTCGTTGGATTCGCTGTTTGATCGATAAATGTACGGCGCATGGAGAGCGGGAGCGCCAGATAGTCCGCCTACAGGAAACGAATGCGCCGACGGCGCGTTAGTTTGAATAAATCTCTGACACCTTCAGACACTCACACGGCCCTTCTGGATTCAAATGTTGAATGTATGAAGTTGACACCAAAATCGACACTGCACCAAAATCGACACTGGCAAATCTTCGCCGGGCTTTGCCAGGCACACTCTGCCACTGGAAATCTCATTCCCGATGTCTGGTTTGCCGCGCCGGCCATTGAATCTGACTGCGAATGGATTACCACCGACCGCAATTACGAACGGTTTTCTGGCTTGCGCTGGCGGCATCCTCTCACGGGCAAAGCTTCTGGATAGGCCGTGTGGCTTCCTCGCGCACAACGTTTGATTTAGACAGCAAACTTTGCGATTGCACGTATAGTTTCGCAAGGTCGGCAATCTTGCTTTTGACTGTCGTCGGTGGTCCTTTTCCTTTATAAAAGGACGGGTGCGAAAATTGGCGCTTTGAGCGTTGTAACGAACGGAGATTTCAATCAACAAAGTCCTGAGATGAAACCAATCACCCGCCGCACCGGGCTGAAACGAATCGCGCTGGCAGCCGCTTCCATTGGTTTGCCGGGGGTGGTTCGTCCGTTTTCGGTTTTCGCGGGGGAAGGCGAAATGCAGCACTCGCCCACCCAAGCCGAAGGGGCGGCCATCGCGGAAATCGCGCGGCAGACCATGGGGAAATTCAACGTGCCGGGGCTGTCCGTGGCTGTGGCGCGGCATGGGCAATTTGTTTATCGGCAGGGGTTCGGGTTCGCGAACAAGGAAACCGCCGAGGGCGTGACGGCGGCGCATTTGTTCCGCATCGCGAGTGTCAGCAAGGCGATTACGTCGGCGGCCATTTTCACGCTCGTTGAGCAGGGGCGACTGGCGCTGGATAATTTGATTTTTGGCGAGAAGGGGGTTTTGAAATTTGACTATCTTGATTTCGGCGGCTCCTATCACGAGCGCGTCGGGCGCATTACTTTGCACCATCTGCTCACCCATACCTGCGGTGGGTGGGACAACAGCGGGAAACAAGTGGATCCCATGTTCTATAAACCGGCGATGGATCATTGGAAGCTTATCACGTGGACTTTGCGGGAGTTGCCGCTGGAAAACGAACCCGGCACGCATTACGCGTATTCCAATTTCGGCTACTGCCTGTTGGGTCGGGTGATTGAAAAGGTCACCGGCCAACCCTACGCGGACTATGCGCAGAGCGCGGTGTTGTCCAAGTGCGGTATAGCCGATATGCGCATCGGCGGCAACACGCTCGCGGACAGGGCGGTCAACGAAGTGGTTTATTACGGACGGGCTGGATCGGGCGCCAATCCTTACGACATAAACGTAACGCGCATGGATTCGCACGGCGGCTGGATTGGCACGCCGAGCGATTTGGCGCGGTTCGCCATGCATGTGGATGGTTTTTTGACCACGCCGAATATTTTAAAAGCCGCCACCATCAAAACCATGACCACGCCGACCGCGCAGAATCCCGAATACGCGTGCGGCTGGTGCGTCAATCGCAGACCCAACTGGTGGCACGGCGGCAGCCTGCCTGGAACGCTGACCATCCTGGTGCGCACCGGCAGCGGATTATGCTGGGCGGCTTTCGCCAACACCCGCGTGAGCGGGCTTAACCTGGATGAGATGATGTGGAGAATGGTCAAGGCCGTCCCCGCGTGGCGGGCGTGAATTTGCCGACAGCCCGCTAATCTAAACAACCAGGCGCAGCATGGGGGTGCCGTTGGCGCCGCTCAATAAATCGTGCAGGGCGGCCAGGAGTTTGTCGCTGGCATAGGGCTTGGCGAGGAAGGAGGAGACGCCCAGCAACCTCAGTTCCTGGGAACGCAAACTGCCGTTCATGTCCGTCCCCTGCCCGCTTGTGGCGATGATTCTCAGGCCGGGCTTCACTTCCTGGAGATTGCGGATGAATGTGACGCCGTCCATGGTGGGCATCATGATGTCCGTAATCACCGCGTCGATGACGCCGTGGTGATGGGCGAGCAGCGCGAGGGCTTCCTCGCCGTTGCGCGCCGCCAGCGGGCGATAATTGTTGCGCTCGAGCAACGCGACCATTCCCGCCATCACGTCCGGCTCGTCATCGACGAGCAAAATCGATTCGCCGCGCCCGGCGGGTTGAAGACGGCTGATCTTGGCGGTGCTTTTGTGGGCGGCGGAGGCGGACGCGGGCAGAA
Organism: Verrucomicrobiia bacterium; assembly: GCA_036272955.1. GTDB lineage: Bacteria > Verrucomicrobiota > Verrucomicrobiia > Limisphaerales > Palsa-1400 > DATAUD01. Next base: position 21,308 of record DATAXU010000036.1, on the reverse strand, counting down.
AGACGCGAAAAGTCGTTCCCTTGCCGGGTTCGCTGTCAACTATTACGACGCCGCGATGGCTTTTAACAATGCCCAGCGCGGTTGAAAGGCCAAGGCCGGTGCCTTTGCCGACTTCCTTGGTGGTGTAAAATGGATCGAAGATCCGCTCCCGGTCGGCGGGCGCGATTCCGCAGCCGGTATCGGTGACTTCGAAGACGACGTAGCGTCCGGCGGGCGCGGGGGTCGGCAGGGCGGGCATTGGCTCCTTTAGAATGACGTTGGAGGCCCGCAGCGATAATTTTCCGCCCTGAAGCATCGCGTCGCGCGCATTGACGCTTAAATTCAGGAGCACCTGATGGACTTGCGTGGGGTCGCCGATGATCGCCCAAAGGCCGGATTGGATTTCCACTTCGACATTGATGTTTTTGGGAAACGTCTGGCCGATGATCCGTCCGATTTCATCGACGATGGTGGCGGGATTGACGGCGACGCGTTCGCCATCGATGCCGCGGCCAAAGGTGAGGACTTGCTGGATGATTTCCGCGCCGCGCTTGACGCTGAGTTCGATTCGGCCGATGGCCTTTTCGCGTTCCTCCTCGCGAAGGTTCCAACGGAGAAAGCCGGCGGACATGAGGATGGGAGCGAGAATGTTGTTGAGGTCGTGGGCCATTCCGGTGGCGAGCGTGCCGATGCTTTCGATGCGCTGGGCGCGGAGGAACTGGGCCTCGAGCTTTTTCTTTTCGGTGATGTCCGAGTCAATAATCAGGATGGAATGGGGCTGGTTCTGTTCATCGCGCAAGAGCGTCCAGCGGCTGTTGACGATGACTTCCTGGCCGTCGCGGGTGCGTTTTCGCATTTCGCCGCTCCACTCGCCATAGGCGAGCAACTGGGCTTCCGCGGCGGTGAGCACTTGGGTGTCCTGCTTGAGCAAATCCACCAGCGGGACGCCAATGGCCTTCTCGGCGGAGCAGCCGTAAAGACGCTCGGCGGCCTTGTTCCAAAACCGGACGTGGCCGGAAATGTCCCGGACGAGAATCGCGTCGCCGGCAAGATCAAGCAGCGCGGCCTGCTCCCGGATGCGGTCCTCGGCCTGGCGGCTTTCGGTGACATCGTTTGCCAGCGCGAACTTGGCCTCGCAACCGGAGAAAGTGACGACGTGCGAAATGATTTCGGCGAAAATGAGCGAGCCGTCTTTTTTCCGATGTTTGACAACGAGCCTGTTGGCGGGGACGCGGCAGGAGTCCTCCGAGAACCGTTCGGAGAGAAACTCGGCATCTTCCGGCGGATGCAGATCGCGCACGGTCATCAACGCGAATTCCTCCCTGGAATAACCGTATTTTCGGGAGGCGGCTTCGTTGACGGAGAGGAAGGCCTGCGTTTTCAAGTCGATCACCCACATCGGCAGGGGATTTTTGTGGAAGAGCAAATCGTAGCGCTCCTCGGTTTCGGAAAGGGTCCTGGCGGTGCGCTGGAGCAGGCGCCACTTCGCCGCCATCGCGGCGGCCAATTGCAGCACTTCCACGGTGTCGAACGGTTTTTTCAAAACCACCAGACGATCGGAATATTTCAAGCGGGACGTCATCTGGCTCCAGGAATAGTCCGAATACGCGGTACAAAGAACGACCTGCAACTCCGGCGCGGCTTCCCAAAGGCGGGCCACTGTTTCGATACCATCCCAGCCGGGGGGCATTCTCACATCGACAAAAGCCACGCAATACGGCCTGCCATCCCGCACGGCCGCCTGGACGCGGGCCAAACCTTCTTCGCCCTGGTAGGCGGAATCCATCTCAAAGGTCGGCGGCTGGGCGGTCTCGCGCGCGGCGCCGAAAAGGTTTCTTTCGATGTCGTCGAGTTTTTTGCCGCGTTCGGGGCAGAGGATTTTACGAAAGTCGGCGTGAATGGCCTGGTTGTCATCGATGACCAGGATGCGCGGAACCTGTTTGTCTGTCTCACTCATTGTTGGCGGCCTCGGGGGCAAGGGGTAATTCAAGGACAAATGTGGCGCCCTTGCCGGCGCCTTCGCTATGGCAGGTCAAGGAGCCGCCCAATTGTTTGGCGGCAAGCGCGCCGCTATGCAGGCCAAAACCGTGGCCGTCCTTGCGCGTCGTGAAACCGTGGCCGAAAATTCGCGTCAAATTTTCCGGAGGGACGCCCACACCATTGTCCGACACGGAAATTTTCACGCTGGACGCCGCGCCGGATTCGACGCGCAGGATCATTTGTTTATCGGTATGGCCAAGGTCGTCCAGGGCGTATTTGGCGTTGCGAATGAGGTTGACGAGTATTTGGAGGACTTTGTGTTTGTCCACGACCACGGGCGGAACCGGCGAAAACTCGCGGGTGACCTGGACATTGTGCCGTTCGACCGCGCCGGCGTTCAAACGCAGGGCGTCTTCGACGAGGTCGATTGCCTGAAGTTTTTCCTGGACGCCCGAGACCCTGGCGTAGGCCTGTTGCATGGCGACAATTTCCTTGATGTGTTCGATGTTGCCGCAAAGCGACCCAAGCTCGCCGAGAATGTCGCGTTCCTCATGTTCCATATGGTCGGCGAGGCTCCCGAGGTAATCGAGCAACTGGCGGCCCCTCGGATTTTCGGTCAGGAAAACCGCGAGGTCCGCCCGGTGTTCGCGCATGAGTTCGATGGCCTTGCCGAGATTGGCCGTCTTGGAGCTTCTGATTTTGCCGGCGACTAACGAGGCGGAGACGTTGACACTGTTGAGGACGTTACCGAGGTTGTGCAGGACCGTGGAGGCGACCTCCGCCATGCCCGCCATCCGCGAGGCTTCAACCAACTGCTTGTGGGCTTGCTCCAGCTTGGCTTCGGCCACTTTGAGCGTGGTGATGTCCCGCGAAATGCCAAACGTGCCGATGATGTCGCCGTTTTTGTTGCGCAGCGGCCATTTGGAAGTCAACGCCCACTCCTGCTCGCCGCGGGCGACATCCGGCTCTGCCCATGCGAGGAGGGGCTTTCCCGTGCGGAGAATTTCCTGCTCGCCATCGAAGGCGGATTGGGCGCGACGGGAATCCTCGAAAATATCGAAGTCGGTTTTGCCGATGATGGATTGCGGTGTAAAATTGGAGCGGTCGCACTTGGCTTTGTTGCAGAGCAAAAAACGCGAGGAGCGGTCCTTGAAATAAATTCGGTCGGAGGCGTTTTCGAGCAACGACCGGAGAAATTCGTGTTCCTGCTCGCGCTCTTCGGCCTCGCGCTTTTGGACTTGAGCCGTCGCGAGGCGATTGCGCAATTGGCGGCGCAGCTTGCCCGTCCAGGCCAGCAATAAAAGGATGAGGCCACCCATTGCGCCGAATCCGAGGGTCTCGGAGTAGTCGGGCGTCAAGATTTGCGCGTGCAACGGGGACGCGGCAAAAAGAACCATTGCCACCGTCCCGATCCGCGAAAGGTGAGGTGTCGTTTTCACGTATCTCGAACAGCCAAGCCTTGCCGCCGCCCCCTGTGGGAAAGGGACGTTCGGCAGAATGCAGACTTCCCGTAACTATCGGCAGGAACGGGGAATGGGTTTAGGAAGCAGCGTAGGCTTCCTCATGGCTAGTAACAGGATAGCCCGATAAACACGGGGGATTTAGGTATAGGTCCCAAGCACTTCATGCACTCCTGACACTGCTACGCCTCCCTCGCCGACGGCCGCGGCGCAACGTTTGACCGAACCGGAGCGCACGTCGCCGGCGGCAAAAATCCCTGGACGGCTGGTCTCCAGCGGGCTGGGAGGACGCCGCGCTCCCTTCCATGCGGGTGCATCGGCGACTGCCGAGCCTGTCTTGATGAAGCCCCTTTGGTCGCACTGAATATCGGGTGGCAACCAGTCGGTGCAAGGGGAGGCGCCGATCATGGAAAAGATGGCCGAAGTCTGGATGACGCGCCGCTCATGCGTGTTGGTGTTCTCCAACTCGGCGGCTTCAAGTGTTTTGTTCCCCATCATCCTTTGGATCTCTGTGTGTGCCAGAATCTCGATGTTCTCTTTTGTCTCAACCCGTCGCGCCAGATAGCTGGACATGCTTTTGGCCAAGCCCTCGCCACGAATGACCAACAGCACTTTCTGCGCCTGCTCGGAGAGAAACATCGCCGCCTGACCGGCCGAGTTGCCAGCCCCGGCGACAATTATCGTTGCATTACGGCAAAGTTGGGCTTCGCGGCCTGTGGCGGCGTAATAAACCCCGGTTCCTTCAAAGTTCTCGCGGCCTTCGGCATCCAACCGGCGGTAATTGGCCCCAGTCGCGATGAGGAGGCACTTTGCGCGGAGGGTCGCGTTACAGCCTTCGGCTCGGATGGTCGTGCCGTAATCTCCATCTGTAAATGCCAATGACAGCGCCTGGGCGGGCGTGACGAACTTCGCGCCGAACCGATACGCCTGAAGCTGTGCGCGGTAGGTCAAATCCCCGCCACTGACACCGGTGGGGAAACCAAAGAAATTCTCGAGGAAGGAAGAGGATCCAGCCTGGCCGCCCGGCGCGAAACTCTCCAGCACGACGGTATTAAGCCCTTCCGAAGCCGCGTAAACGGCGGCCGCCAACCCCGCCGGTCCTGCGCCAATAATCGCCAGGTCGCAGGTCACTTCGCCCTCATTATCCGCCGCCAACGAGCGCAGCAGTCCGGCCACCCTTGCGACCTCGCGCAATGAGGGATGCCGCAATGGCACGCCATCGGCCGTGATGAGCGCGGGCAAATCGCGGCTGGAAAGGTGCAGTCGCGCGGACAAGCCCTGGCCCGCTTCGCTTTGAGCGCTGATCAACCTGTGCGGAATATGGTTCTTATCCAGAAAATCATCGAGCTGACGTCCGTCCCTGGAGCCTTCCTCCGCGACGATCCGCAGCCCGGCAAACTCACGGTCGCGTTGGAGCCGTTGTCGCCGCAGGATAAATGCGCGCACGATTGGCTCGCTCACGCCTGGCAATTCCGCCAAGGCCCGACGCAACCGGTTCGCGGGCACTTCCAGAATCTCGCTCTCTTCCGCCCCACACTGAACGCTGGCCACCGAGGCCGTGCCCATCAGCGCCGAAACGTCTCCGGCAAAATTTCGCGGCCCGATGGTGCCGAGGATTTGCCGGTGCCCGTCACGCGCTTCAAAAGCTTCCACTTCGCCGCGCAGGACGACGATCAATCCGACATCGCGCTGCCCGGCATGATAGACCAATTCGCCCGGTCGCAAAATGCGCCGCACCCCCAACGGTTCGAGCATGGCCAGTTGCCGATCATCCAGCTCCGGGTGAGCCAGCCTCTCCGTTTCGCGATAGAACTGCTCGTCTTCGTCAGGCTTGGTCATAAGAACTTCGCTCGGGGACGTACTCTCCAATTCCAATCAGGGGGTCCTGATTCCCGCTTTCACCGGAACGGTAAAGTCACTCTCGACTGCATTTACGCGTATGTCAACCTGAGCCGTTTAGTGGCCGGCCAGTATCCTTTTTGACGCAAGGCAGCGGCAGGGCTATTTTTCTTCCAACGAAAGGAATGAGTATGAATAGGACACTGGAAAACAAAGTCGCAGTCGTTACCGGCGGAACTTCGGGCATCGGCAAAGCCGCAGCCCTGGCACTGGCCAAAGCGGGAGCAAAGATTGTTGTCGCGGGCCGTCGCGAAAACGAAGGAAACGCGGTCGTGAAAGACATCGAAAAGGCAGGAGGCAAGGCTCTCTTTGTCAAGACGGACGTCAGCCGCGAAGCGGACGTGAAGGCGCTTATGGACAAGGCTGTGGCAAACTTCGGACGGCTGGACATTGCGTTTAACAATGCGGGAATTGAAGGCCAGATGGGCCTCACGACGGACACCCAAACTTTCGAGAACTACCAATCCGTTTTTGATATCAACGTGAAAGGAGTTTTGCTCTCAATGAAACACGAGGCTGCGGCCATGTTACGCAACGGAGGAGGATCCATCGTTAACACTTCGTCCATCGCGGGCCAGATTGGCTTGGCGGGAGGCGGTGTTTATGTGGCCAGCAAACATGCGGTCAACGGCTTGAGCAAGAGCGCGGCGCTGGAATTCGCCAAGAAAGGCATCCGCGTCAATACAGTTTCGCCGGGCACGATCCAGACAGAAATGATCGGACGTATGATCGGCGAGGGAGAAAGTGAAGCGAAGAAGTGGTGGCAGGATCGGCACCCTGTTGGACGTTTTGGATCACCCGAGGAAGTTGCCGCCGCCGTGGTGTGGCTGGCTTCTCCGGAAGCGTCGTTTGTTACCGGAACCGATATTGCCGTGGACGGCGGTTACCTGGCGCAATGAGGAGGGCTTAATCCCTGAATCCGAGGGCGTGGAGCTTTTGGTAAACTCCTTTGCCCAAAACGAGTTGGGCGTGCTTGCCGCTTTCGACGATTTCACCGCTTTCCATCACGATGATGCGGTCGGCATGCTGGATGGTGGAGAGCCGATGGGCGATGCAGATCGTCGTGCGGCCCTTCATCAATACGTCCAATGCCGCTTGCACGACGCGCTCGGCTTCGGTGTCCAGCGAGCTCGTGGCCTCGTCCAAAACGAGAATTGGGGCGTTCTTCAGGATCGCGCGCGCGATCGCAATGCGCTGGCGCTGGCCGCCGGAGAGGTTCGTCCCTTTTTCGCCCACGATGGAATCGTAGCCGCGGGGCTTTTCCATGATGAAATCGTGGGCGAATGCATGCCGGGCCGCCTGCTCGATCTCCTGTTCCGTCGCGCCGGCGCGACCGACGGCAATGTTGTTGCGAATCGTGTCGTCAAAGAGAATGACCTCCTGCGTGACCACCGCCATTTGCGACCGCACATCGTTCATGGCGGCCTCGCGGAGATCGACGCCGCCGATGCGGATGGCGCCGTCGGTGGGATCGTAAAAGCGGAGGAGGAGATTGGTCAAAGTGGTTTTGCCCGAACCGCTGCGGCCGACCAGCGCGACCATCTGGCCCGGTTCGACGGTCAGGCAGACATTGCGCAAAACCAATTTGTCGCCGTAGCTGAAACTGACGTTGTCAAAACAAATTTGGGACCCGGCGGCCTTGAGGGGGACGGGATTGGGGGGATCAATCAGCACGCTTTTGGTGGCCAGCAACTCAAACACTCGCGCGGTGGCGGCGCGAGCGCGGTGGAGATCGCTCTGGTTGCGGACCAGGGCCTTGATGGGCCGGTACATCGCGAGGAGGGAGCCGATGAAAAGCCCGAACTGCAACGCCCGGCCAGAGCCGGCGAGGTTGTACAAAAGAATGGCAATGCCGATCCCGCCCAGTGTTTCGATGATCGGCCCCGGTGATTCGGTGGCGCGGACGACCCGCATAAAATGGCTGATGAATTTATTTTGAGTTTGGATAAAGCGATCCACGATGACCCGCTCCAGATTGTAGCCCTTGATGATGCGGATTCCGGTGAAGGATTCATGCATGACTCGAGTGAGTTGGGCTTGCTCCGTCTGAAGTGAAGCGCCGGACTTGCGGACTTTTTTGTTGTAAATAATAATTGGGATCGCACAAAGAGGCAGCGTCACGAGGGCCTTCAAAGTCATTCCGGGGTCGATCCGGACCGCGATGGATCCAAGAACTATGATATCAATAGGCTCGCGGACGAGAGTCACCAGGAACACGCCGATCATGTTTTGGAGAATGCCCACGTCGCCGATGCGCGACATCAATTCCCCGGTGCTGTTGCGGGAAAGAAAGCTCAGCGGCAGATTGATGAGGTGGTCGAATATTTTGGCGCGCAAATCGCTGATCGCGCGGCTCGCCACCCAGCCCATCAGGTAACTGTTGAGATAAGCGCACACCCCGCGAATCAGGAACACCAACGGGATCAAACTCACGACAAAAATCAACCCGGCGTGGGAGCCTCCAATGCTCGCGGCCACCGTATGCTGGGCTTCCACAAATGCGTTTCTTGCCCATGGCGACAAGTTGGCGAGCCAGGAGTCGATGGTGCTGTCCGGCTTGGTGAAAACAACCCCGGCGACAAACCCGACCGTCGCAATCACCAAGCCGTCGCCAAATCCGCTCAACATGCCGAAAAACAAACCGAGAATAAACCTGGCCTTGTAGGGGCCGGTCAGCTTCCAAAGTTTGAGCCAGAATTTGAGCACTTGCCGGGAGTATGCGAGGGAACCGCCCGTCGTGCGAGTATATTCACGGAATCGCCAGCGCCTGTCCCGCCAGTTGCTCCGGGGAAATCCCGGCAAGACACGCGGACCGGCACGCCAACCGGCAATCATCCCGGCCCTCTGAAATGCACCGGCACACGACGACGAAATGCCGGTGCTCCTTGCCCATGGGCATCCATTCTTGCAGTCCATTGTATTGGCGGAAGACCGTCAGCGTTGGCACGCCCAGGGCCATCGCCAGGTGAAGGACACCCGAATCGGCGCCAATTTGCAGGCGGCACCGTTGCAGGAGCGCCGCCAACCGCGCAATCTCCGGGCCTTCGATGCAGCGCAATCGCGGATTATCCACGGCTCGCCCCAGCATTTTCAACCGCTCCTGCTCACGGGGTTTGGCGCTGGCGGATGCGATCAACTCAATGGCTGGGTCCGCGGCAAGCAGGCGTTTCGCCAATTCGATCCAATGCTCCAACGGCCATTCCTTCACCGGCGCGCTGGCATTGATTGAAAGATGGACAGAGTCGGCGGCGACGGCGGTTTGCGCCCATTGACGAGCATCGGCGGGAATCCGCAAATTGAAGCGCGGCGCCTGCAATGAAAGCCCGCCCGCCGCCAGAAGCTGCCGCCGTTGTTCGTACACGGGCATGTCGCGAGTCCCGCGCGCCCGCCACTCGGCGCGGACCCAGCGGTTCCAAAAATGTTTGCGGTTCGGCTCAAGGGCTAGCGCCCGCGATGCGCCGATAAACGCCGTCGCAAAAATACTGCGATCCGACCCTGTGAAATTGAACGCCACATCGAAGCGTTCCCGGCGCAATGCCCGGAGGACATCCCAATGTTTCCACCAGGGCGGGCTTTTCGTGGTGAGAGGAATCGCCCAGGGTCTGTCCACGCAGGGCGCCAGCGCAAGCATTTCCGCGCCGACCGTTGCCGAGAGGGTGTGAACCTCCGCGCCGGGGTAATTGCTTTTAATTTCCCACAGCGCCGGGACGAGATGCACGGAATCACCGAGAAAGCCAAAATCGATGACGATGATTTTTTTGGCGGCGCGCGTGCGCTCGAAAAAACTTTCAGTGGCTGGGCCGGCGGGCATCCGGGATTTGTTAACTTGCCGCGGCGCCGGTGGCAAACACGTTTTCCGCGACCACCTCGCCTTTGATCAAATGGCGCTGAATGATTTCCTCGAGGACCGCCGGCGTGCAGGAGTGATACCAGACCGCGCCGGGATAAACCACGGCGATCGGGCCATTGACGCAGACCCGCAAACAATTCGCCTTGGTGCGAAAGACCAGCGGCTGCGGCCCAACCAAATTGAGTTCCTTGAGCCGCCGTTTCAGGAATTCCCATGATTCCAGCCCGGCCTCCTTGGCGCAGCATTTCGGCTCCGTCTGGTCCGCGCAAAGAAAAATATGCCGCGCATATTGGGTCAGGCCCAGGGTTTCAACGGCGCGGTTCAATTCCTCATTCATAGTAATTACTGGTCGCTTTTCGGCGTGAGCGGTGAATTTTTGAGCCGAAGCAAATGTTGCTTTTCCGACATCAACTCTTGTTGTTGCGCCTCCGGCAAATCGGCTGCCCCGAGCCGCTGGCTGATTGACGCAAGCCGTTGTTTGATGAATTCGTCACGAAGAATTTTAAGCATCCCGTCGCGCGTTGGCGAACCTTTCAGCAGCACTTCCGCGTCGGGAATCGGACGGGCATCGGCCAGCATTTCGGTAATCAGATTCTTCCACTCCACGTTTTCCAATTGCCCCAGCCATGCCGCGACGCCGGGCCATGCGTCCGACATTTCCAGCCGGCGTTGGACGATTTCCCGCGCCACAGAACTTGCGAGCCATTCCAGATCCAAATGGGCCGCGATCCATTCCGCATGTTCGTCCTTTTCCAGCAACACGCGCACCAGCCAGCATTCGCGAGGCGAGGGCCGCACGAGCGCAGAAGCGGAGGCAGGCTCTTCGGCTTCGCTCGTTTCGGCGGCGCGCCCGTGCGCTCCTTTTTTGAATTCACTGCGCACCGCATCCGCGGCGACTCCCAACCGCAACGCCGTCTTCTGCGCGTAGGTATCTCGCAGCACATCGCTGCCGGCTTTATACACGGCCTCGGCCATCGATTGCACGATGGTGCGTCGGCCACGGTCACTTGCCGGATCGTTCAAGATGCACAGGCGGTCCAGATAATAATCGAAAAACCCACGGGCGTTTTCGATCATTTCGGCGAACGCCGGCCCGCCAAATTCCTTGATGAAACTGTCCGGGTCATGCGGCGCGGGAATCGTCGCCACACGCACCGACAGGCCGGACGCCAGCACGATGTCCAGCGAACGCACGGCGGCGTTTTGTCCCGCAGTGTCGGAATCAAAACAGAGGACAACCTCATCCACGTAACGCTTAAGGATGCGCGTATGATCCGCAGTCAAAGCCGTGCCTTGCGGCGCGACGACATTCTTGACGCCGGCCATGAAACACGCGATCAGGTCGAGCTGCCCTTCGCAAATAATGGCGCGATGGCCGTCCAGCAAGGCGCGCTTGGATTTGTCCAAACCAAACATGACTTTGCCCTTGGTGAAAATCGCCGTCTCCGGTGAATTGACGTACTTGGCCGTTTTTTCGTCGCCGGTCAAAATGCGTCCGCTGAAACCGATGACGCGGCCCTGTTCATCGCAAATCGGAAAGATCAGCCGACCGCGAAAACGGTCGTAAAAATGCTCGCTGTTTTCCTTGCGCAATATCAGCCCGGCTTGTTCGGCCAGCGCCAGTTCGTGCTGTTTGCTCTTGGCCCAATTGACCGTGTCGTCCCAGGCGTCAGGCGCGTAGCCGAGCCGGAAAAGCTCCACCGCCTCCGCAGAAACGCCGCGCCGCGCCAGGTAATCGCGCGCAATCTGCCCGCCCTCGCCCGCAGCCAGGGCAGACTGCCAGCGTTTCGTGATTTGTTCGTGAATTTCAAACAAGCGGTCCTTCAAGTGCCGCGTTTCGGAACCGCCGCCCTGGTTGTCCGTTTCTATCGGGATGCGCGCCCGCTCGGCGAGCCGCCGCACGGCATCGGGAAAATCGATGCTCTCGAATTCCTTGACGAATGTGAAGACGTCCCCGCCTTTGTGGCAGCCGAAGCAATGGAAGATTTGCTTGTGCGGGTTGACGTTGAAACTGGGGGTCTTCTCTTTGTGGAATGGGCAAAGCGCGACGAAATTCGCGCCGGCCCTCTTGAGCGGGATGTATCCGCCGATGACATCGACAATATCGCTGGCCGAGCGAACCTGTTCGACCGTCGAGGGAGAAATAATTCCACCCATGATTCGCTCTGACGTTACCTCTTTTTGGTGCCGATTACCTCATCGATAAGTTCCTCGCGCTTATGCGCCAGCGTCGGGCCTTTTTGCGGGCTGGCCGCGACGCTGGCAATCAGAACAGAGTGGAGATTGGTCCGTATCAAGCATCCGCTATAGGATTGGAAAAGAACCTCCTGCTGGATCGAACCAAACGTCGGAAAACGGATGTCCGAAAAGGCATCGCTCTGCGCCTTTTCGTCGCTCGCCAGTTCCGCTCTCGTATAAATGCGGGAATTCATCAACGCGCACGCCACAATCAGCATGCACGCAAACGCTACCATCCCCGCGATCATTCCGAAATAATATTCGGCGCGCCCGAACAAATCGCTCCCGACCAGTTTCTGCTGGATCAGATGTTTGGTCCACAGGTAAACCAAATGCACCCCAAAACCGATCATCAAATACGCCAGGATACTGGACCACAATTGATCAAACTGCGCGTATTGCTTGATGATCAGGCTGAACGGCTGATAAAACAGACCCGCGACAATGACGATCGCCACCCATTGAAGCATGGGCAAAAGTTGTTGCGTCATGCCGCTCCGCCGGCCGTGGATCAGCCCAGCAACGAGCCACACGACCACCAGAATATCGACATAATTGAAATTCGTCCGGCTGAATACCGCCGGTAATGCAACCATATGCATACTTTGGCAGTAACATAGCAATTTCCTTGCCACCCAGGAATCCGCTACCCTGCCCTGCGGCCCCGGCGTGGTTTGGCAATGCGACCGGCCAATTCTGCCGCCGGGTAGGTCCAAATTTCCGCCAGCGTCGGGTGGTAATGCGGCATGGCGGCCAATTCCGCCACGGTCATCCTGCCGTGCATCGCGGCGATGATTTCGTGAATTAACTCCCCGCCCCACGGCCCCACGCAGGTCCCGCCCAAGATTTCGCCCGATTCTGGATCCGCCAGCAGTCTCACAAACCCGTCTTTGGCCTCCATGATGAGGGACTTCCCATGATCGGCAAACGGGTAGGAAGCCGCCAGAAACCGGACGCCCCGCCGCAACGCCTCCTTTTCGGTCAAACCGACCGACGCCACTTGCGGATCGGTAAACGCCACGCTCGTGAGCAATCGGTAATCCATCGTCCGTTTGTGGCGCGGATTGGCAATATTGTGCGCCGCCACTTCCCCCTGTTCGATGCCTATATGGACGATCTGGTACGGCCCCGTGCAATCCCCCGCCGCGTAAATGTGCGGGACGTTCGTCTGCATCCGCGCGTTGGTGACGATGCACCCGGCGTTCATCTTGACACCCGCCTTTTCCAAATTCAGCCCGCGCGTCGCCGGGTCGCGCCCCACCGCGAGGAGGATCTCCGCCGCCATTATCCGCCGCGTGTGGATTCCGTGATGAAATTCAATCCCCTTGCGTCTCCCTTTGCGAAAAGCCCGCAGCAATTTGGTGTCGCTGCACAGCTCGATCCCCTCGCGTTGCAACACCGTTTCCACCACATGAGCCGCGTCCGTGTCGAAATCCCGCAGCAGGTGCGCGCCGCGTTGGATCAACGTCACTTTCACACCTAACCGCGCAAAAAGCTGCGCCAGTTCGACCGCCACCAGGCCGCCGCCGAGCACGATCAATGTTCGCGGCAATTGGCGCAACGAAAGCGCATCGTCGCTCGTCAAAAAACCAATCTCATCCAACCCCGGCATCGGCGAGGGCGACGTCACCGACCCGGTGCAAACGACAAAATGCTTCGCCCGGATGCGTTTCGGGGCCTCCCCTGTCGCATCGCGCAACGCCACGGTATGCGAATCGAGGAATGAAGCGTACGCGCGATAAAACGAAAATTTCCCGCGGGAAAGTTGATCGGTCCGATACTGCTTGAAATCGTCGATCAACGCCTCTTTGCGCGCCATGATCGCGGGAAAGTTGAAGCCCGCCTTGGGAATACGCAACCCCATCACCTTTGCGTTGCGCGCCATGTGCAGGACCTCGGCTGTATAGAGAAGGGCTTTGCTGGGCATGCACCCGCGCAGGATGCACAGCCCGCCGATCTCTTTGCCTCCTTCAACGACCACCGTGCATAACCCCGCGTCCGCCGCCGTGCGCGCCGCCGCGTATCCGGCGCTTCCGCCGCCAATAATCGCCACATCGCACTCGGCCGTCTCTTTCATCCCTCAAATTAACCACGAACCAATGCCTCAAGCGCAATGGAAAAAGCACCCGCATAAAATATCCCAAGAAATCTGGACAGCCCGCCGTACCGGTTTACAGTGCGAAAACCGTGATTCGCAACATCATTTTTGATTGGTCGGGAACTTTGGTCGATGATCTGCCAGCCGTCCTTGCGGCCACCAATTTCGTCTTCGAAACCTGCGGTGTCGAGCGGATGACCCTCGACACTTTCCGCGCCGAATTTTGCCTGCCGTTCAAAAGCTTCTACGAACGCTTTGTCCCGAATGTCCCGCTGGCCCAACTGGAGCGCAGTTTCCACGGCCATTTCAAAAACGTCCAGGACGCCGTGACAGAATTGCCGCATGCCCGCGAATTTTTAATCTTCTGCCGCAAGAACGGGATTCGCACGTTTCTCCTCAGCACGGTCCACAAGGATTATTATACGCTGCAAGCCGCCGCCACCGGTTTCGGCCAATATATTGACAAGCCGTACCTCGGCATCTGGGACAAACGCGCCAAGATCCTCGAAGTCCTCGCGGAAAACCAGTTGGCCGCGCCGGAAACTCTTTTTATCGGCGATATGCAGCACGACATCGAAACCGCCAAATTCGGCGGCGTCCATTCGTGCGCGGTCCTCACCGGCTACAATCGCCTCGACCAGTTGCGCGCGAGCGAGCCGGACCTGATCGTCGAACACCTCGGCGAATTGCGCGAAATCCTCCAGCGCTCCGCGTTCGATTTGCGGGGCCGCGTCCACGGGGCCGAAGCCGATGCCCTCGCGCATCCCATTTGCACCGTCGGCGCCCTGATCTTCGACGACGAAAACCGCGTCCTGATGATTCGCACGCAAAAATGGTCAAACCTCTGGGGCATCCCCGGCGGAAAAATCAAATTCGGCGAGCCGTCGCCGGAGGCGTTGCGCCGCGAAATCAAGGAGGAAACCAATCTCGAAATCGACGCCTTGAAATTCGTCCTCGTCCAGGACTGCATTCATTCGAAAGAATTTTATCGCGAGGCCCACTTCGTTTTGCTCAATTACACTTGCCGCGCAACGGGCGCAACAGATGTCAAGTTGAACGAGGAAGCCCAGGAATTTCGCTGGGTGCCTCCCGCGCAGGCGTTGGAAATGCCGCTCAACCAGCCCACCCGCACGCTTCTGGAAACCGTCCTCAAATCCTAGGCCATGGACCGGATTGTCATTACGGATTTGGAAGTCCACTTCCGCGTCGGCGTTCCCGAACAGGAGCGAAGCGCGCCGCAGCGCTTATTGCTGACGATCGAACTCGATCACGATTTCACCGCCGCCGCAAAAACAGATGACCTCGCCGCAACCATCAACTACCACGCCGTGGCGCAACGTCTCCTGCGCTTCGGCGACGGACGCCAATGGAAATTGATTGAAACCCTCGCCGTGGAAATCGCCGAAACGGTTTTGCGCGAATTCGGCGGCGCCGCCATCGCCGTCGAAGTCAAAAAATTTGTCCTACCGCAAGCCGCGCACGTCGCCGTCCGTGTGATTCGCCGGCGTTGAAGCCCCGTCCTCGATCCGGTACAGCGCCGTCTTGTCGCGAAGATAAAGCGCGCGTCCGCTCACGGCGGGCGATGCCATGAAGCCCGCGCCCATTTGATTTCTAGCAAGCACCTCAAACGTCCGCCCCGCTTTGAGAACAGTGGCCGTGCCACTCCGGCTGAAACAATAAATGCGCCCGTCCCCATACAGCACGGAAGCGGAAAATTCCCCGCCGACCCGTTCCCGCCAAAGCTCATTGCCCGTGGCGCATTCCACGCACGAGGCAATTCCGCTGTCGTTCACCATGAAAATCAACCCGTCGTTGATCACCACCGAAGGCTGTCGCGGCGGACCGTGCCCGAACCGCCACACCACCTTGCTGTCCGTCACATCGCCGTGCCCATCGACGCGCACCGCCAGCATTTCCGCCTTGCCGTTCCCCGTGCTCACGTAGGCAATCCCCTTGTCATAAACCGGCCGCGAGGCCGGCGTGTAACCAGCATGGCGCACCTTCCACAATTCTCGCCCGGTGGCCGGATCGTAACTGATGATGGATTTGGAACAGGTCGTGAGCATTTGCGGCCCGGCATCTGTGTCAATTATAATCGGCGTCGAAAATGCCTTGCGAAAATCTCCGCCACCCATCGGTTTTCCGTCCGACCCCAAATCATTCCAAGCCGATGTCCGGTCGGTTTTCCAGACGGTTTTGCCCGTCATTTTGTCCAACGCCACAACGTATTCCACGTCGATCCCATCCATCGTGAGCACGAGAAGGTTGCTGTAAAGAATCGGCGAAGACCCAGGCCCCCGGTAATGATGGCAGGGCAAATCGTCCCGCTTCCAAATCACCTTGAACGTCGCCGTATCCAAACAAGCGGTCCCGTAACTGCCGAAGTGGACATACACCCGCCCCGGCTCGATCACCGGCGAAGGCGATGCATAGCAATTCAGGTCGTTCCCCAGCGGTTCAGGTCTGTCGCAGTGAAACAGCTTTTGGTTGAAGAGAATATTGCCGGAGTCCGCATCGACGCAGATCGCGAAAAAATCGTGCCCGTCCATCGTCGCCGTCGTGAGCCAGACCTGCGATCCAAGAACAACGGGCGAAGACCAGCCGCGCTCCGGAATGGCGGTTTTCCATTTGACGTTCTGCGAATCGCTCCAATGCAACGGCAGCCCGATGACGTTGGTCTGCCCCTGCGGCACAGCGCGCCCATCGCAACGCGGCCCGCGAAAATCCGGCCAATCAGCGCGCCCCGGCAACGCGGCGAAAAAAACCGCCAAAGCCAGTGTGTGGAGAAGTCTGGACATTTCCAGAGAGACTAAACTCTACAGGCTGGAGGCTAAAGATTTATTTTTCGGTTTCTCCTGGCTGGCCGGTGCCGGCCCGCCCTGGACCCTGAGAAGAACATACTCCTCATTGGGCGCGTGGCAGAAAATGAAAGGCGCCGGCCCCCAATTATCGCAATAGTAGCCCGCGCCGGAAGTGTGGGACATCAGAGTGAGCCACGAAGCGACCGGCATTTCATCCCGCTCAAACGGCACCACCCGTTCCGGGTCCAGCGTCGTCACTTTCGTGTTGTTGAGCGGCACAACGACAAGTTCATTCGACGACAGGTCCAGCCGGCTCGTGTCCAGGGCCGTCGCCCCCAGTTGCTCGAAGTAATATTGAAATCCCCAATGCCCTTCAAAAGTCATCGGCGATTGCGAACCAAACCGCCCCGCAAACGCAAAAGCCGCCCTGCGCCCCGCATCCGCCAATTTCAAGTCCCCCCACCCCACCGTCAACGCGACCGCCAACGAAATTCCAATCGGCAAAAACAAAAAGCCAAATCCCCCCCGCGCTTCACCCTCCGACTGCGATTGCGACTCCACCTGCCATTCAAGCCGCCGCACCACCAGCAACGAAACCGCCGGGACCAGTGGGAGAATGTTGCGGCCCGAGACCGTCCAATTAACCGCGCTCGCAAAAACAAACGTGCCGACAGTCCAAAGAAACAGGAGCAGCGCCTCTGGCGTTCGACGCCGGATCAAATCCTGCGCCGCCAGCAAAAGGGAAACAATCCCCCCGCAAGCCAGGACGGCGATTTGGACCACCACCGGCCATTTGACCCCGTCGTTGGAAAATATCGAGAAATGGCCGACTTCCGCCATGCCGAGCACCACCAGCGTAATCGCCGCCACCCCCGAACACGCAAACGCGACTCCCTTCCGTCCCCACAAAAGCGGCAATGCCGAGAGCGAAATGAAAACGCATCCCCCCGTGAACGCCAATCCCGCCAGGCCTTTTGAGGCAATGCCTCCCCCCACCTTATGATTCCCCGCGTAAGCCGCCGCGCCGACGAGCAGTCCCGTCCCATAAAGATGCGCCGTGTACCATTGATAACCCGCAAACAACAAAGCAGGAATGCAAAGGTAAAAAACCCAGCGTCCTACCCTGCGCTTCTGCATCAGTGAAAACGCGAACAACAGCGGAATCAAACAAACCCCGAAATACTTCGTCAGCCCGCAAGCCGCAACCAGCAATCCCGAAGCGATCAACAGCCCCGGCTTTTCCTCCGGCAGCCCCTCCGTCCAGCAAACAATCGCCCACACCCACAGCGCGACCATAAGGGTATCGCACATCAGGCTCGTGCTCGCGAGAATGAACACCGGCGCCGCCAAAGTCGCCAGTCCCGCGGCAAACGGATGCGAACTAAACCGTCGCCCCAACAAATACGTTCCGAGAACAAGCGCCACCGCCTGCAAAAGAAACCCGAAATGCATCCCCTGCTCACTCCACCCCAGCAAAGTGCTTGTCAAAGCCAGAAAGTAACCCGCCCCCGGAGGATTTTGCATGACGATGGGCATCGGCAACTGACGCCGGTCCCAATCCACCATAAAACCATAAAAATCAAAAGGATGGTGACGAATCTGATGCGCTGTCCAAATAAAGAGCGGATCATCCATATGGACCGCCTTGGTAAGAAAGGGAAGCAGGCAAGCCAGGACCCCGGCAGTTAACAATAGCACTGCCCTCGCGGGCCGGGGTTCTTTCCAGTTCACAATACAGCGGCCATGCAAGGCCGTTATATTTCTATCGGCGCCATCTCAAATCTCCTAAACCCGCAAATATTTAAAGACCGGCAAAGCCAATGCCATCCGCTTCTCCTACCGCCCAACAAATCTGTAAGCAGAGGAACCGCATCAACCGGCCAACGTTTTAAATTAAAATAACCCCAACAATGTGGAATCGCCGCAGGCTGGCTCTCCCATAAAACCCAGAATTCATTCGTCAGTTTTAATACGGCCGACAGACGGCGCGGTAGAACTGCATGCCAGGCGCGGCGGACATCTGGATTTGCAACACACCTTCTCCCGACCCTTGGTCGGTCAAAGGCGCGGTGAGGTTGGTGACCTTGGACCAGGGGCCGTTGAGGCCTGGGGAAGATTCAATGATGTAAGTCATGCCGGGAACGCCCGCAAACTCAAACACCAAATGGCCGCCAATGAGCCGGGGACTGAACAGCAGGTTTTGTGAGGGACCCTGGACGGGGCCGACATTGACCGTGACGGTGCCGGAGGCGCTGCCGCCATGCCCGTCGGAGACGGTGTAGAGGAAGGAATCAACGCCCGCAAAGTTGGGCGGCGGGTTGTAGGTGACGATACCGGAAACCAGTGTGTTGGTGCCGCCATTCGCGCTCAGAGGGACGACGGCGGCGACGGTAAGGGTATAGCCGTCAAGATCAATGTCATTGATGGTGAGTCTTGCCGCGGCAAAACTGACCGGCGTGTTGGTGGCTGTGGCGATGCTATCCGGCATGCAACGGATATGCGGCACGCACTTGCCATTGGAGCCGGCGTTGTAAATGGCGGCGATTTCACCGGCTGAGAGCGCCCGATTGCAAATCGAAACCTCGTCAATAATGCCCCCAAACATGTTCAAGTACGGCGCCCAAGTCCCCGTGGTGCCAATGAACAGCGGCGTGGTGTCATAATCCAACGCAAATCCCGCCGTTGCCGACGCCTCCGCCACTCCATTCACGTAAAGGACGGATTGGTTGCCGTCGTAGGTTGCGGCGACGTGATACCATACCCCGCGCTGGGCAATCGTCTGGGAATTGATCACCACCTGATCGCCGTCACGAGAGACAACAAATTGGAAGTGGTTAGAGGAAGTCCCGTTGCCGTTGTCAATGGTCTGTTTTGAGAGACTGTAGCCTTCAAACCAGGCCGACCATGTGTTTTTCTTAAACACGATCTGTTCGCCGTTGTTGGAAGGGAGGTTGGGATCAAGCCAGACCCAAGCCTCAACGGTCACGTTGGCAGGCTTGAGTGTGGAAGAGTCAGGAATTTGGACGTAGCCATTGGTGCCGTCGAATCGGAAAGCTTGCCCAACCATGCCGGGTGCATAACTCGCCCCACTGGACGAGAGCGTTCCATTGTTCGTACCGGTAGTGTCATTGGCGTTGTCCTCACCGCGCCACCAACTTACCAATCCCGAGGGCGCCGGATCGCAGTCGGGTAGCGGTGGCGGTGGCGGTGGCGTGGACACGCATTTGCCATTGGAGCCGGCGCTGTAGATGGCGGCGATTTCACCGACTGAGAGTGCTCGATTATAAATCGAAACCTCGTCAATAATGCCCCCAAACATATTCAGGTACGGCGACCAAGTCCCCGTGGTGCCAATAAATAGTGGCGTGGTGTCATAATCCAACGCAAATCCCGCTGTTGCCGACGCCTCCGCCACTCCATTCACGTAAAGGACGGATTGGTTGCCGTCGTAGGTTGCGGCCACGTGGTACCACACCCCCCGTTGCACTACCGTCTGCGAATTGATCACCACTTGGTCGCCGTCGCGCGAAACAACAAATTGAAAGTGGTCAGAGGAAGTCCCATTGCCATTGTCAATGGTCCCTTTCAAAAGGCTGTATCCTTCAAACCAGGCCGACCAGGTGTTCTTCTTAAACACAATCTGTTCGCCGCCGTTGGTGGAAGGCAGGCTCGGATCAAGCCAGACCCAGGCCTCAACAGTGACGTTGGCAGGCTTGAGTGTTGCAGAATCAGGAACCTGCACGTAGCCATTGGTGCCATCGAAACGGAAAGCTTGCCCAACCATGCCGGCGGCATAACTGGCCCCACTGGACGAGAGCGTGCCATTGTTCGTGCCGATGGTGTCACTGGCGTTGCCCTCGCCACGCCACCAACTCACCAATCCCGCGGGCGGCGGGTCGCAGCCGGGTGGGGGTGGCGTGGACACGCATTTGCCGCTGGAGCCGGCGTTGTAAATGGCGGCGATTTCATCCGCTGAAAGCGCCCGGTTGTAAATCGAAACCTCGTCAATAATGCCGCCGAACATATTCAAGTACGGCGCCCAAGTCCCCGTCGTCCCAATGAACAGCGGCGTGGTGTCATAATCCAACGCAAATCCCGCCGTTGCCGACGCCTCCGCCACGCCATTGACGTAAAGGATGGATTGGTTGCCGTCGTAGGTTGCGGCCACGTGGTACCACACCCCCCGTTGCACTACCGTCTGCGAATTGATCACAACCTGGTCCCCGTCGCGCGAGACAACAAATTGAAAGTGGTCGGAGGAAGTCCCATTGCCATTGTCAATGGTCCCTTTCAAAAGGCTGTATCCTTCAAACCAGGCCGACCAGGTGTTCTTCTTGAACACAATCTGTTCGCCGCCGTTGGTGGAAGGCAGGCTCGGATCCAGCCAGACCCAAGCCTCAACCGTGACGTTGGCAGGCTTGAGTGTTGCAGAATCAGGAACCTGCACGTAGCCGTTGGTGCCATCGAAACGGAAAGCTTGCCCAACCATGCCGGCGGCATAACTGGCCCCACTGGACGAGAGCGTGCCATTGTTCGTGCCGCTAGTGTCATTGGCATTATCCTCACCGCGCCACCAACTCACCAATCCCGACGGCGGCGGATCGCAGCCGGGTGGCGGTGGCGTAGACGCGCATTTGCCATTGGAGCCGGCGTTGTAAATGGCGGCGATTTCACCGACTGAAAGCACTCGGTTGTAAATCGAAACCTCGTCAATAATGCCCCCAAACATGTTCAAGTACGGCGCCCAAGTCCCCGTCGTCCCAATGAACAGCGGCGTGGTGTCATAATCCAACGCAAATCCCGCCGTTGCCGACGCCTCCGCCACTCCATTCACGTAAAGGACAGATTGGTTGCCGTCGTAAGTTGCGGCCACGTGGTACCACACCCCCCGTTGCACCACCGTCTGCGAATTGATCACCACTTGGTCGCCGTCGCGCGAAACAACAAATTGAAAGTGGTCGGAGGAAGTCCCATTGCCATTGTCAATGGTCCCTTTCAAAAGG
>DATAXU010000035.1:0-11890 GCA_036272955.1 Verrucomicrobiia bacterium | reverse complement strand
GCACCCGCACAACGACGCCTCGCTGGACATCAGCGTGTTCTCGTCCATCGTGTAAAAATTCTTCGCCTTGCGCAGCACGGCCAGCGTTCTCATATGCGCGTAATGATCCGAGAAAGCCCCGTTGTGGTTCTGGGCGGCGGTCGCCGAGGCGATCGGCATGTAATCAATCTTCGGCGGCGCTTTGTCCTTCCCTTTTCCCACGTAAAGCACGTTCTCGATTGTTTTTTCCTCCGGAAAGCACCACTCCTTGTCAAGTATCGGAATTGTGAAAATATCGTCTTCGCTCACCGGATAATCGCAATGCGCCTGAATGTCCGCCAGGTAATTGCGGTGAAAGATAATGGCGCATTCGTCTTTCGCGATCCGGTCGCCGCCATAATAACCGCTGGCGAAATAGAACATGTATCGGACAATGCGTTCCGCCCCGAGCGTGTTGCCCCGGCTGGCATCGGGATAAACCACAATGTCATCGGGCATCGCCTTCGACCGAATGGGAATCGTCGGATTGTAAAAACACTTGTGAGTCACCGCAACCGGCACTCCCGCCGCCCGAAACAGCATCGCCAGGTAATGCAAGGCCCGGACCCCGGCGGAACACGCATTGTAATTATAATTATTGACAAGTAGCGTGCTTCGCGTCTTCAGCAAGGTCTCCGTCGATTCCCCCATTTGGAGCGCCACGAGATTTTCCGTCGCCAGTCCGTGGTCGGGCTGCATCTTCAACACGCGCCCAAAGGATTGCCTGGCCATCTCCTTGTTGCTCTGGTTGAAAAAACAGACACCAAGCCCGAACGTCGCCTCCACGTTATTCGCATCCGCCCGAAGGATCTGGAAATATATTTTGGCCGCGCCGGCGAGGTTGCCTTGCGAAAGATTCAAGTTGGCCAGCAATTGCAGCGCGGCCATATTGTTTGCGTCCAACTCCAGCGCTCGCGCCAGCGCTGTTTTAAAAACCTCCACCTGCCCCGCCCGGTACGCCGATGTCGCCAGCAACGCGTGCAATGCCGCGTCGTTCGGCCGCAGTTTCACCGCCTTCGCGAATGCGTCCGTCGCCGCAAACATCTCGCCGAATTGAAACGAAAGGTTCGCATACGCGACGAGAGGT
Organism: Verrucomicrobiia bacterium; assembly: GCA_036272955.1. Lineage (GTDB taxonomy): Bacteria > Verrucomicrobiota > Verrucomicrobiia > Limisphaerales > Palsa-1400 > DATAUD01. Next base: position 10,785 of record DATAXU010000035.1, on the reverse strand, counting down.
TTCAATTCGTTGGGAGCCAGCACAAGCACGCGCTGGAGCCAGTCCCGCGCTTCGACAAATTTCCCCTGCTTGAAATAAAACTGCGCTTGCTCAAGGCACTGGTCCGCGGAGACCGGGCCAGTGGCGGTGTCTCGTGTATTGCTCATGGTTGTTCAGCGCGGCCCATGGCCGGCTTAATCGATTGGCTGCAACAGGCTAAGAACGTTCTGCGACAATTGGTTGCCCTGGGCCATCATGGAAGTCCCAGGCATTTTCAACATGGACGCGCTCGCAAACGACACTGCCTTGTCCGCGCCGGCTTCGTCCTGGAGTTCCCAATCGGCGTCCTGCACGGAAGGCGTCGCGTCCGTCAATCGCTGGAGCGACGGGTCGATTTGGCTGGAGGTCTGTGCGCCCGCGCTCGATTGTGCGCCCGCCCCCGTCCCCGCGTCCGCGCGGGTGCGAAGGAGGCTGGCGGCGGCTTCTGTGGAAACATCGGTATTGATTTGCATGGGTTACTTCTTCTTGATGCGTGCGATGGACGCTGGCGGCGGCGAACTCGAAGCTGTCAACCGCGGCAATTCCACCCCACTTGGACTCAAAGCTTCCAGGTTCGCCTTCTGAATTTCGTCATAAACTTCCTGCCGATGCACCGGAATGCTCGTCGGCGCCTCAATCCCCACTTTGACGACGTCCCCATCCAGTCGCAAAATTCGCACCGTGATCCGCCCATCGATCACTATGCTTTCGCCGGGTTTTCGCGCGAGAATGAGCATAAGGTCTGCGGCGTAAAAAAACTACGAGACGGGCAGCGGATGTTGGATCGCGTACTCGGCCGCGTTGCTCGGAATGACCTGCTTGCCAATCAACGTGCGCCGGTTAATCACAATTGGCCCGCGAAGATTGACCGTCCCTTTCATGGCCCCGCGCAACGTAACGATATTCAGCACAAGCGCCTCCACCGGGTTGATCAAATCCAAAAATTCAACATCCTGTTCGCTGATGTCCGGTTGGTAATTGGAAAGGACATGGTGCGGCGGAATCACCAGGAAAGACCGTTTGGCGTCCTCGATCATCTGAAACCACAGAAATGGTTCCTCGCCCGGCTTGGCCAGGAGGACGTACTTTTTGACCCGTTCGAATCCCAGCAGCCCCAACGGCAACTGGATGACCTCTTTGGGTTTAGTGACTTTTGTTTCCGGCTCCATCAGTTCGATTGTATTCATGTGCTTTTCGCATGGACAATCCGGTAAAGCAACACATGTGCCAGCCTCCCTTTGACCCCAAGAAGCCTCCCGCAGCCGCATTTTACGGGCAAAAATGACCCTCCCTCCTTCCCCCCACGGACATATTTGCCCCAATTACGCCGTCCTCATCCGACGCTTCCCTCCCCGTTTTCCTCGTTGGTAACTGACCTGCCTGGTCCCGGTACCCCCCGCCGTCGCCTCCCCAAATTCATGCTTCAGCTCGCGGATCTGGTCCCGAAGCAGCGCCGCCTTCTCAAATTCCAAATTATTCGACGCCTCCACCATTTCCTCCTGCAATCCCCGCAACGTCTCCGTCACATCGAAATTCCCGTTCCCCTCCCCCAAAATCATCGCGGCCTTGCTGCGCGTGCTCTGATAAACAGCCAGGCTGTCCTCCACAGCCCGGCTCACGCTTCGCGGCGTGATATTGTGTTCCTGGTTGTACGCAAGCTGTTTTTCCCGCCGATATTCCGAAACCGCCAGGAATTTCTGGATGCTCTGCGTCATTACGCTCGCGTAAAGTATAACTTCCCCGTGAAGATGCCTCGCCGCCCGCCCCGCCGTCTGGATCAAGCTCGTCGCGCTCCGCAAATATCCCTCCTTGTCCGCGTCAAGGATTGCCACCAGCGAAACTTCCGGCAGGTCCAATCCCTCCCGCAGCAAATTAATTCCCACCAACACGTCAAAATCCCCCTTCCGCAACGCCCTCAGCACTTCCACCCGCTCTATCGCGTCAATCTCGCTATGCAAATACCGCACGTTGACTCCCAGATCGCGCAGATAATCCGTCAACTCCTCCGCCGACCGTTTCGTCAACGTCGTGACAAGCGTTCGCTCTTTGACATCCGCCCGCTTCCGCACTTCCTCCAGCAAATCGTCAATCTGCCCCTGCAACGGCTTCACCGTCACTTTCGGGTCGATCAGCCCCGTCGGCCTCACGATTTGTTCCACCACCCGCCCCTCCGACCACGTCAATTCCGTCTGTTGCGGCGTCGCGCTCACGTAAATCGTCTGGTTTTGCAGCGACTGAAATTCCGGGAAGTTCAACGGTCGATTGTCCAACGCGCTCGGCAGCCGAAACCCATGCTCCACCAGCACCGTCTTGCGCGATTTGTCCCCCGCGTACATCCCGCCGATCTGCGGAATCGTCGCGTGCGATTCGTCCACAACGAGCAGGTAATCGCTCGGAAAGAAATCCAGCAACGTCCCTGGCCTCGACCCCGCCGGCCTTGCCGCCAAATGCCGCGAATAGTTTTCAATGCCCGAGCAAAAGCCAATCTCCTCCATCATCTCCAAATCATATTCCGTCCGCATTTTGATTCGCTGCGCCTCCAGCAATTTCCCCCGCGCTTCAAACCACGCTATCCGGTCGCCCAACTCCTCCCGAATATCCAGGATCGCCCGTTTCACCTTCGATTCCGGCGTCACAAATTGCTTCGCCGGAAAAATCACCATCGACGCCGGCATGTCCGTCTTCTCCCCCGTCAACGGGTCAAATCGCGTGATCCGCTCAATTTCGTCGCCGAAAAACTCAATCCGCAACCCGTCTTCCGTCCACGACGGCCGCAATTCCACCACGTCCCCCCGCACGCGAAACTGCCCGCGCTCGAACGACACGTCATTGCGCGAATATTGCAAATCCACGAACCGGCACAGAAGCTGGTCGCGCGAAATCGGCATTCCGACGCGCACCTGTTGCACCAGCGCCTCGTAATTTTCCTTGCTCCCGATTCCGTAAATGCATGAGACGCTCGCCACAACGATCACATCCCGCCGCGTCAGCAACGAACTCATCGTCGAAAGCCGCATCCGTTCAATCTCCTCATTAACGCTCGAGTCCTTCTCAATAAACGTGTCCGTGCGCGGGATGTAGGCTTCCGGCTGATAATAATCGAAATAGCTGACAAAATACTCCACCGCATTGCGCGGGAAAAACCCTTTAAATTCCGCGTAAAGCTGCGCGGCCAGCGTTTTATTGTGGGAAATGACCAGCGTCGGTTTATTGACCTGCTGAATGACATTCGCCACCGTGAATGTCTTCCCGGATCCGGTCACTCCGACCAGGGTTTGGTGTTTGGTGTCGGATAAAACGCCTTCCACCAGCTTGGCAATCGCCTGCGGCTGATCGCCGGCAGGTTGATACGGGGCGGCAAGATCGAACATTGTCCGACAACGTACGGACGCCCGCCCCTCCTGTCAAACCGCGTGGCTTAGCCTGCTTAATTAGTGCAGCGTCCCAGACTGTCCCGGTTGCCCGTAAACAACCGCGGCCGGAATTCCGGAGGTGCCGTACATTTGTTGTATATCCGCGCTCGACAACCCATGTATGGGTGGAGGCACTAAATCGTAGCTGAACCCGAACTCACCGTACACTGCGTAAGCGTTATTATTTTCGGAAGCGCATCCGGCCACGGCCAGTACAGCCGCACAAAGAAGAAGTTTCCATTTCATACTCGAACTGTCATACGAAAACCCGTCACCGTCAAATGGGAATATCACGCCTTCGCCTTGGCGAAGGCGCCGCGCCGAAGCGCAGCGAAGGCGGGCCAACCTGTGAGAACAAGAAGAATTGGCACGAAAGCACCAACAACCCCGATTTCTCTCATCTAAGGGGTCAGCCCTTCTAAGGGGTCAGTCCTAGAAAAATGACACTTCCGATCTCTTTCACCTCTTTTCTCACACTGCTCTACATCTTAACCGTCGTGCATTTGCCTAACATCATGGTTTACTGAATAAGAATTGCCTTCCGCCTTCAAACTGCTTACAACCTTTCAAACAACAACGCCATGGACGCAGCACCAGCCATCCCTCCGCCCGACGCCTCCACCCCGGAACCGTCCTCCCTCACCGACCGCCTTGCCAACGTCATCATCGCCCCCGGCGAAGTCTTCGAGGAAGTCCGCCGCGCCCCCGTGCGCGCCTCCAACTGGCTCGTCCCCCTCCTGGTAGTCTGCGCGATTTCGATTGTTTTCATCTTCGTCGCATTCTCTCAACCCCCCGTTTTGCGCGCAATGGACGAACAGCGCGCAGGTGCATTCCAGAAAAAAGTCGCCGCCGGCAAAATGACCCAAGCCCAGGCGGACCAGATCGCGGCCGCGACCGAGAAATTCGTAACCCCGACGTTCTTGAAAATCGCGGGATCCGGCGGCGCCGTCTTATCTTCCACCGCCCTTCTTTTTCTGATAGCTCTCGTGTTTAAGCTCGCCCTTAAATGGTTCGCCGATTCCTCAGTCAGCTACATGAAAACGGTCGAAACCTGCGGACTCGCCATGGTAATCCTCGTCCCCCAAATAATCATCCGCATCTGGCTCGTCTTATGGAAGCAGAACCTCCTGGTCACCGTCGGCCCGACACTCTTCCTCGCCAATCCCAATCCCGCCAACAAGGTTCATTTGTTCCTGGCCATATTCGACATCGTGGATATTTGGTGGCTCTCAATTTTGAGTTTCGGCCTCAGCAAAGTCGCCAATGTTCGCTTTCGGACCGCGGCGTTCCTGGTCTTCGCCCTCTGGTACGGTTTCCGAATCATCGCCGTGCTGCTGACCCCGGCCTAATAGCAGTTGATAATTCTCTCCCAGCTCTTCGGGACCTTCCCCATTTCCGCATCGTCGCCACGCTTCGAATTGTCCGCCGTAAATGTCCACGCCTACGGCGCCTCTTCGAGGATATAGTATTCCTCCCCGTTGCTCCGGCTGACGTTCGTCGAGACGTTGATGTCGCCGCTGCCGTTAAATGTGTTTGTCAGCACCGGCGTCCATTTACTTGGCGGCAGTGCCAGATTCGTGCTTTCCAACAGCACGAAGTTTCCGTTCGCCGTCCCGTTGGTTGCGGAAAAACTCAGCGTCGTCCCGCTCAGACTGAATCCCGTGATGGCCGGCGGCGGCGGCGGCCCTGCTATGACTAAATTCACACTCCCCCCGCTCACCACAATCGACGCCGGTCCGCCCAGCCCAATTCCCGTCCCGGTGACAGTGACTGCGGCGTTGGGCGTCCCGCTGATATTCCCGCTGCCCACCTGGATCAACGTATAAGTTCCCGCCCCCAACGGCGTCGTCGCCGCATTTTTGACCGTGATCGTGTTCCCGCTCAGCGTGAGCGCGCCCAAAGGAATATACAGGGCCGGATGCGCGGTATCTCCGCTGAAAGACGTCGGCGTGATGGTCAGGTTAATCGTTTGCGATCCCAGGCTGATCGTCGCGCCGGCTGCCGCGTCATTGATGCTGGCCGCGGCAATTCCCGGGGTCATCCCCGCGCCGCTGGCGCTGAGGGTTGTGCTGCCGCTCAAAACATACGGATCGGCGCCGGTCACATCGAACGTCCCCCCCGCGCCAATGCTGATGCTCGGCGTCGTATCGATCGAACCGCCCGCTCCCAAAGCCAGCGTTCCGCCGCTGATGGTCGTCGCCCCGGTATAGCCTTCGCCAGCCGTCAAGGTCAGCGTGCCGCTCCCGCTTTGCGTCAACGTCCCCGTCCCGGACAGACCTCCCGACCACGTTTGATTGGCCGAGGTGGCATTCGTAAGGAATCCATTGTTAAGAACCGCCCCGGCGTAAGAGCCGGCCCCGCTTCCGTTATCTCCAAGGTCGCCTGCGCCGCCGAGGGTGAAGCCGCCCGCGCTAATCGTCGTTCCGCCGGAATACGAATTGGTCCCGGTTAAGATAAGATTACCCAGCGCCGCGCCGGGCGCCGTCTTGGTCAGCGAATCCCCTGCCCCTTCGTCGCTGATAGACCCATTGATAGTCGCGTTCCCCACCGTCCCAATGGCCCCGGTCGAGGTCGAAGCCCCCACCTGGATCGTCAGCGATCCACTCAGCACCGGGTAATTCCCATTGACGGTAAGCGGCCCCGTAAGGGCCGAATCCGCGTCGCTGTTAAATACTATCGTGCCCGACGACGGGAACGTCGCGTTGCTCGTGTTCACGGTCAGGGAAGGGTAAACGCTCGTCAGGCGCGCTGTCAGCCCCGTGCCGGAGGCAAACGTCATCGCGTTCAACGGCGCCGTCGGAGCGTTGCTTTGGAAAATCAGCAGCCCGCCCGTCACATTGATGGTCGCCAGGTTCGTTCCCCCGCCCAACGCCCCCTGTGTATTGATAAACAACCGGTTGGCCGTTTCGGTCAACGTCCCAATGTTGTTGGTGTTCGTCGTTTCAATGATGAAATCCGCTCCCCCTTCCGACATCCCGCCCCCGCCGCTGATCGTCCCGGCCAATGTAACATTCCCGCCGCTCAACGTGAACAATCCCGCCGGCCCGCCGGAGCTGCCAGGCGTCAGCACAACCGGCCGGCTGTCCAATAACGTGCCGGTGTTCTTAAGCTCTCCGCCATTGGCAAAAGTGAGCGGCCCCGTCCCCAGCGCCCCATCCGCCGCGATCGAAAGGATTGTTGGCGAGCCGTTGATGGTCGTTCCGCCGGAATAGCTGTTGGCCGCATTGCCCAAAGTCAGCGTGCTGTTTTCCCCGCTCTGCGTCAGCGTGCCCGTCCCGGACAGGGCTGCTGACAACGTCACATTGTTCAGGAATAAGTTCAGCGTGATCGCTCCATTGTTGGTAATGGGCGTCGTCGGCAAGGTCAATGGCGCCCCGGCGGTCGCGGTGCCGACACTGAACGATCCGCCACTGGCCACGGAAATGGCGCCGGAAATGACGTGCGCTGCCCCGTAATTATCGCTGAACGTCGCATTCGTTCCCACCGCAATCGGCCCCGAAAACGTCTGGGGGGACGTCCCGCTGTAATCAAACGTTCCATTGTCGGCGATGGCCCCCGCGTAAAGACCTCCGCTCCCGTTGTCTCCCAAATCCCCCGTCACCACCACGGTCGTGCCGCTCGCGTTGGAAATGCTTCCCGTCATCGGGTTGTTGGAGCTCAACGTCAGCGTCCCCGCGCCGGTCAGGGTCAGCCCGTTGCCCTGGTCGGAAACCGCTCCATTGACCGTAATCGAAGAACTGCTGTTCTCGATGACCCACGGCGAATTTCCTCCCGTAAGCAGCACCGGGATATTCACCACTTGCGGAGAGGTGGATGCGTCGCTCACCCCATTCCCCACCGCGAGTGACCCGCCCGCGCCCACAAGGGTAAATGCCCCCGCGTTATTCGAGAACGCCAGTGTGTCGATCCCAAACGGCACATCCATGTTCGGCGACAATCCCGTCGTCCCGGCGAAAGTGACATTGTCACCCGCCGTGCTCGGCGCCACTCCGCCGACCCAGTTCAGCGCATCACTCCAGTTCGGGCTGGTCGCGAAGTCGGTGCCATTCCACACGTCGCTCGGCGGAGTTTTGATCACAAGGCTCACCGCCCCGCCGCTGGTAACCTGCACGATGGCCTCCGCCCCGCCCGCCACCCCGCTGCCGGCGACACTCGCGGCAAATGATCCCGCCGCCACTGTCCCGTTGATGTGGAAAAGCGGATAGCTTCCCGGCGCGAATGCCGTGCCAGTGAGGTTGGTCACAAGGAATGAAGCGCTGCCACCCGCGCTGGTAAGATTCACCGTGCCCGCCGTGCCCGAACTCCATGAAAACGTCAGCGGTGTATTCACCCCGTCGTACGGCACGGCGATCGTTGTTTCCAGGTTGATGATCCCCGCGGACGCGCCATTGAGCACCGCCGGCGACGCCGTCGTCCCGGTCGCGATCAATTCCCCGCTCGTTAACGTGAACGGCTCGTCCTGCGACACATCAAACATCCCGCCCGGCGCAATCGAAATCTTCGCGTTCGCCATACTGGAAGCGGGCTGCGGTTGAAACGTCGCCCCGTTCTCAATCGTGACAGTCGCCGAGGCGAGGGTTCCGCTCAGTTGCAGCGTCCCCGTTGAAATTGTCGTCGAAGCCGAGACCGTTCCCGAAAACACTTCCACGTCCCCGGCTTGCTGCACAAGGACTTCGCCGGTTCCGCTGATGGAGTTCGCGGTGGTCTGCGGGCTGGTGCCCGGCGCAATCCCAAATGTCAAAACCCCGGGCGCGGTCACCGTAATGTTCCCGGCCACGCTCCCGTTGTTTGCCGTCGCATCCCCCAATTGCAGAACGCCCCCATTCACCGCCGTAGTGCCTGAAAACCCGCTGCTGCTGTTCAAAATCAGCGTCCCCGGCCCGCTTTGCGTCAGCGTCCCGGCCCCCGAGATCGGTCCCGACAATGTCTGCGGCAGCGCGCTGGCGTTAATAAGCGTTCCGTCGATTTCGATCCCGCCCGCATAAACTCCTCCCGTGCCGGATCCGGTATCGCCCAGGTCGCCTTTGGGCCCGATGGTCAGGTTGCCCGCCGTAACGGTCGTGTCGCCAGTGTAGGTATTGGTCCCGTTTAAAATGAAGTTGCCCGGAGAATTCGCGTCCACCGAGTCCACCGTCAACGAGTAGCCATAGCCGCCGTCGCTAACGGCTCCGTTCAGCGTCACCGTCCCCGTCGTCGTCGCCGCCGTCCCGCCGCCCAGGTTGATTTGCAGCCCCCCGGTCAGTACCGGATAATTCCCATTGATGACAATCGGCATCGTCGCAACCCCGCTGGAACCTGAATCCCGATTGAAAACCATCACCCCCGTGCTTGGAAAAAAGGCGTTGGTCGTGCTCACCGTCATGCCGGCGTAGCCGCCTGAACTCCGGGCCGACAGCGACGAGCCGCTGCCAAAATACATTGGGTTCAGCGGGTTCGTCGGCGCGGTATTCTGAAAACTAAGCAGCGCACCCGTTACGCCCGCCAAATGGACCGTTACAAAGTTCGGACTCACCCCCAACGCACCGGCAGTATCGATAAAAACGCGATTCCCAGCCGTCTGGTTGAAATTGCTGACGCTGTTGTTCCCGGTCGTTGACAGCGAAAAATCATCGCCGGCGGTGGACAATGTCCCCGGCCCCGAAATGACGCCAGACAGGTTCGCCGTCACCCCTTTGAGCGTTATCACCCCGCCGCCGCTATTGACCGTAATCGGGTCCCCGGTTGACAACGCAATCGTCATATACAGAATGCCGTTACTGTTAAAGCTAATGGTTTTTCCGGAAGCCCCAAGCTCCGTGAGCACCCCAATCATCAGCTCCCCACCGAAGATTTCCGTCCCGCCAGTATAGGTATTGACTCCGCTCAGGCTCAGTGTGCCCGGACCGCTTTGCATCAATGCGCCTGTGCCGGAAATGATGCCCGACAAGGATTGTGGCAGGAGACCGTTGTAATTAAACGTCCCGTTGTTGGTGATCTTGTTCCCGGGCACCAGGGAGCCGCTATTCCCAACGGTCAACATGCTTCCCGTCCCGATCGCAGTCGTGCCGGTAAAAGTGTCCGCCCCCGCTAAAACAAGGTTGCCGGGGCCGCTCACGGTCAACCCGGATGACCCTGCAAGTATGCAGCCAATCCCCGTGGTCCCAGCCGGAACAGTGACGGTCGGCGTCGCCCCGCCCAGGGTCAGCGTGGAAGACCCGTCGAAATTTGTGATGGAATATCCTGCCGCCGTGAAGGTTAGCCCATCGGCCGTCACGCTGCCATCCAGCGTCACAATTCCATTGGTTCCTTCAAAAAACGCCGTGTTATTGGCCGTCCACGTCGAATCTGCGCCTCCGCTCACCCACCAATTCGTCGTCGTGGTGTCCCAATTCCCCGTCCCGCCGCTTCCCGGGCTGGCATCGATGCCAAACGGGTCCCAATAAGATTGCGCCGTCGCAAGAGTTGGGCAGGCAATCAAACTTGAAACAAAGAGAGTAAGGAGTATTTTCATAGTTTTTCTCGGGCGATGTGCGTGGAGTGAATCCCCATTATTCCATTCTGTCAATCGTATGTTTATACGATAAACCGGTTTCTATGCGATCTTTTGCGTATTTCCCGCTTCCAAAACCGGAATCCTGGACGCCTCGATTCGGATGTAATGCAAAACCACCGGCGCCAATACCATCCCCGTGATCCCCATCAGCCTTTCCCCAACCACCAACGCCAGCAGCGTCAACCAAATAGACGTGTGAATTTTCGACCCGATGATCTTGCTGTTCAGAAAATATTCCAGTTTGTGAATGAGGACCAAAAACAACAGCGCCCACAACCCCTTCCCCGGCGAAACAATAAACCCCAGCGCCACCACCAAAGTATTGCTCAACAGATTGCCCACCACCGGGATAAGGCCGCAAAGAAAAGTCACCCCCACCGCAACCACCAAATGCGGCAGCCCGAACGACGCCACAAAAATTCCAGTCAGCGCCGTATTGATCACCGCGATGGTAATCTGCGCATTCATCACCGTCGCAAAACTCCGGTAAAAATTCGCGCACCGCTGTCCGATTTCTTCACAGCAAAGCGAATACAAATTATTTCGCGCCAATCCCGTTGGACGATCCAGTTCCAACTGCGGGTTGATGTACAATCCAATCGCCACCACGCAACCCACGAGCAAATAAATGAACACCGTCGTCGCCCCCCGCGCAAAATCCGCAAAATTCCCCAAGTGGCTGGCCTGGCTGCGCGCAAAAGTAAAAGCCTGTTCCTTCAAACTTTCCATGTCAGTAAACGGCAGTTGGATATTATGATCGGTGGCCCATTGGATGATCGCCGGAACAGCCCGGTCCGCAATCTTCGGCAGCGCATTCACCGT
>DATAXU010000034.1:0-31976 GCA_036272955.1 Verrucomicrobiia bacterium | reverse complement strand
AAGGCCGAGGAGGAGGTCGGCCAACGAAAAACCGGCAGGGTCGTTGACGCCCTTTTGTTTGGCGCACTCTTCGCATAGATCCACTTTCTGCATCTTGTCGCCGACAATTTGCGTCAAATGAACCTTGGCTGGGTTCTGTTTGCAAAACATACACAGCATATAGCTTCAAAGTACCACAGATTCCAAAAAAGAGAATGAAATTCAGTATTCGTTCTTACGACACTATCGGCTCGCCCGAGTTTTGGGTTAACAGGTGGTATTTCGCAATCAACCCCTCGGTGACGGGTCCCGGCTTTCCAGTGCCGATGACTCGTCCATCAATCTTGACCACGGCGATGATTTCCGCCCCGGTGCCGGTCAAAAAGCACTCGTCGGCAATAAAAAGATCATAGCGGGTCAGATTCGGTTCGGAGACGGCCATGCCGGTTTCGCCGGCCAGCCCAATGACCACGCCCCGAGTGATACCGTAAAGCGCTCCCGCCGAAAGCGGGGGGGTCAATAATTGGCCGCCTTTGACGATGAAAATATTGTCTCCCGTGCATTCTGCAACGAATCCCTCGGAATTCAAGAGGATGGCCTCTTCGCAGCCGCCGTTGAGCGCCTCGATTTTGGCCAGGATGTTATTGAGATAATTGAGGGATTTGATCGCGGGGTTGAGGGCGCTATGCAGATTGCGGGTGGTCGGCACCGTGATGATCTCCAGACCGTGTTTGTAAAGTTCGGGGGGATAAAGCTGGATTTTACCGGCGATAATAATGACCGACGGGCGCTTGCAGGTGTTCGGATTCAGCCCCAGCGTCCCCACCCCGCGAGTGACGACAAGGCGTATGTAGCCGTCGCGGATTTTGTTTCGCCTGCAGGTTTGGACGACCGCCTCGATCAATTCCCGGGGCGACATCGGAATGGGGAGGAGAATCGCCTTGGCGGAATAAAAAAGGCGCTCGATGTGCTCGGCCAGTTTGAAGACACGCCCGTTATAAGCGCGAATGCCCTCAAAAACGCCGTCGCCATAAAGCAGCCCATGATCGAAGACCGATATTTTGGCGGTCTTCTCGTCGTAGAATTTGCCGTCGATATAAATCTTCATTGCTTTCAACAGGGCAAGCTAAGGTGCGACGGCTCAGGTGAAAAGGAAATTTCGCGCGAAGATTTTTTTTGCGCGAACGCGGGCGTCACGCGAGGCGCCGCTTCTTCAGGAAACGGAGGATGCTTTCGCGGGGGACCTGGTAGCGGGTCTTGTCGCCGGCGTCGGTCAGCGCTTTGGCGGTGATTAAATGGTAGATGTGCTCCGTATTGCACTGAAGGACCAAACCCAGCTCGGGGGGATTATAGGTGGGCACGTTCGGCGGAAAGACAGTGTCGAAGAACGTTTTGATGTCAGATGAGGGCGTGAGCCTGGACTTGAAAGCGACCACGTTCGCCGTGGCCACACGCAGGCAAAGGCGGTGCCTGGAGGGATGCCGGATGTCGAACGCGAGGGGAATCCTGCCGTCGTGGACGAAGTCGGCGACGCGATGGCTCGTGCAATTGAGGAGGCCGCCGGCGAACGCGGGCGAGGCGAACGGGCGGGAAGAGGTTTGGGTGCGGGTCTCATTTTGAACTTCGAGTATAGTTTCCATATATGAGTGTAATCCCACAAAAACGCGTTATACGCAAGAATTATTTTACACTTTTTTGTGGGAGGTGTATTTTCTGCCCATGCCTAAAAAAAGCGGTCTTGTCACACCTCGGGAAGTGGAAATTGGAACACGCGTCAAGCGGTTCCGCGATCAAATCAACTGGCCGCAGCCCGCGTTTGCCGCCGAACTGGGGATTTCCCGGGACCGGCTTGCGAGCATCGAGTATGGCCGCACGCCGTTGCGTTACAATGTCGGCTACCGGCTTTGCTTTATTTTCGACGTCAATCACCGCTGGCTTGCGACCGGCGAAGGGGAAATCAAAGCGGCGACCGCCGCCCTTGAATTGCCGCGGCCCGAGGGACTTCCCAACCGGGCGCTTTTCAGCGGGATCTGCGATGAGTTGCACGCGGGGCGTCCTGCCCGGCGCGCGGCGGGGCGCGAGCGGAAGAAAACCAAGGAAGGCGAGTTGATCCCCCATTTTGACCCGACGGCGCACGTTGTCGGTTTTCTAAGCGATTTGTTCGCGAAGGAGAAGTTTCGGTCGCCAGTCGAACGCCAGGAATTTGCGCTGGAAATCACGAGCTACGCGCGCGAACTGGCGTTGCGCATCCGCCGCGAACGGAACAAGGAGCGGTATCTGGGAGTGTCCGAGGCGCGCAAAGGCGAAGGTTCGACGCGGAACGTGGGCGCGGTGTCGGGGTTGCGGGAGAGCATTCGGAAGCTGGAGCAGGAAACCAAGAAGTTGAGCGCTTCGCTGGAGCCGGGCAACTCGGATTCCGTCACTTCGACCTCGTTGCCGAGATCGAGCGAATCGGAAGTGATCCGATTGCAGGATGCGATTGATAAGATCGCGGCGCAGATTGGCGGCACAGAGGCGTCGGTCAAGATTCTGCTTTCGAGCGGGAAAGAGTAGGGCGCGTTATTCGAGGGAAAAATTGACCCGCGCGTGGCCGTTGGTTGTTTTTTGGGGCGCCACGACGAAAAGATGGTCGGCCGGAACTTTTCCCGATGCCAGCAGCGCGGTTTGCACCGCGTGGGCGCGGGCTTGCATCAATTCAAAAAGCTCACTGTCGGTGACGGGAATTTGCGCGACCAGATGTTGCTCCATTTTGGTGACGTCGGGCGCAACCGGCGGAGCATCGGGGGGCCTAATGGGCGCTGACGAAGCGACGGCCGTGGCATTGGCCTGCTCTGTCTCATCAGCGCCGTGCTGCATCATGGCTTGGCCGGCCCTAAGCTGTTCATGTCTTCCCGGCAATGCAGATTCAACGACTGGCGGGGCCGTGGAATTCGCCGTGGCTACGACCGGTTGCGTATTGGTGGCCAGCGACCGGAGATACATGTCCTGGATCAGGCGCGAATAATCGGCGGAATTGAGTTTGATGGATTCGACGGAGCCGGTGGGTTCGCCGGATTTGGACAATTCGCGGGCGCGAGCGGCTTTGATGCGGCGAATCAAATGCGCAAAGGCAATGGCGGGACCATCCTGCGCGAGACTGGCATCGCCGGCGATTTGCAGATTAAGACCAGGGCGTTCATAGAGGGCTTTGACCAGCTTTTCGATTTTGGCCTGTTCGGCAGGGGCAATGTCGGCGCCGCCGGGTTGAAAGTCCACGTAACTGAGCTCTTCGGTGCTTCCTCCCAAAATCGCGCCCAACATGGCAAATGGGGAACTGACGACTTTGGCCATGAGATTGTGGACGATTTTCCAGAAGATCGGGCCGGCCCGGAAAGTCGGATCATCGAGGCTGCCGGTGACGGGGATGTCGAGATTGATCTTCCCGCTGCGATCTTCGAGCAAGGCGATTCCGAGCTTGATCGGCAGATGCACGGCGTCGGGGCTGGCGTTTTTGGCGCCCAGGGTGAGGTCGGCAATGACGACCTTGTTGGCGGCGACCAATTTGCGATGCGTGATGTCGTACTGGAGGTCGAGCATTAATTTGCCCTTGTTCAACGGGTAGCCTCCGTATTTTTCCATGTAGGCGGTGAACGTGGTCAGTTCGAGATTCTTAAACGAGAGGGCGAGATTGAGCGTGAGATTCGTCGAGAGCGGATCGACGCTGCCGAGAATGGTGAAGGGAGAGAACTGGTCCACTTTTCCGCGCAAATCCACCGCGGACGGCCCGTGAGAACTGGAGGAAATGCCCTTGATCGTCCCGCCGAATTCCTGCACGTCGAAAACGCAATTGGGCTGGACCGATTCATCGACGATATGCAACGAAGCATTGTCCAATACCAGCGAGCCGAGACTTGCGGGAAGCATCGGGGCGGGAGTGGTCGCGGGGGCCGCCGTTTTCGGCGGGAAAATTGAGAGGAAGTTCGGCTGGCGGTTGGTGTCGAGAACCACAACGGCGTGAAGTCCGGCGAGTTTGACTTCGTCAATATGAAGTTTATCGGGCTGGAAATCGAAGTTGATTCCTGACACCGCCAGGCCGCCGATCTTTCCCAATTCCCGATAATGCACGGCATCGGCTGTGGCTATGTTGGTCAAGGCGAAATCGCCGGTGAAGCTCGCCAGCGGATGTCGAGGTCCCTCCATGTAATGAGCGTGGCCATGGAGGTCCGCCTGTCCGGCTGTGAGCGCGAGCTTGAGTTGTTCGGCAACGTAGGGTTGGAACGCGGGCAATTCCAATCCGGCGACATCCAGTTTGAGATCGGCCGAAACCGGGGACAGAGTGATTGTTCCGCTGACTGCCACGGTTCCTTTTCCGTTTAATCGCGTCGAGACGCTGGCGGAAATCGGAGAGTTCGTGGAAGTCGTGAAGCCATTGATTTTGAAAGCGAGGTCCCGCAAAGCGAGATTCACCGGTTGGGCGGGCGACCTGTCTTCGATTTGCACAGCGTAATTGTCAAACGCGATTTCGTCCACCAGCACGCTCCAGGGCTGGTTTGGGGCTGCGTTTTCGGCGGGCGGCGCATTCTTTAACAGGGCAAGCAGGCTGATTGTGCCGTCGTGATTTCGGCGGGCTGCCAACGAACCGCCGGTGGATTTCACGGAACGGACTTTCGCGCGCCGTGCCGAAAGAGTGGCATCGGCCGATTCCACGGTGAGGGAAGGAATGGAGAGAATGGGTTCGGCGGCGTCCGGCGCTTTCACGCGCAGGCCGGTTAACTTGGCGTTTGCATTTGTAACCGTCACATCAAGGGCCGTGTTGATCCGGTAGTCGGCGTCGGCGGCCAGTTTTCCGTCCAGAATTTCCGCTGTGGTAAAAGCGGCGAGATAGGGGCCGTAGCTTTTCAAATCGATGCCGTTGATTTTGACGCTGCCGGAAAGGTGGAGCGGCTGAATTGTCACGTCGCCGGAGACCGCGAAAGTTTCGCCGAAACCTGTCGTCGCGGAAACGGTGTAGGGTGTGGCGGCGTCGGGTTTGCTGGCAAGATTTGTCAGTTGCAAATAAATCGGCGCGACTTTGTCATGGAACGCCGTCGCGTTTGCAAGGTCGTCCACTGACAGGGACGCGGCATCGACGGTCAGGCTTTCCACGAGGAAGGCGGGCAGCGCGGCATTTCCGGGAGCGGTGTTGGTTTGCGAAAGATTGTCGAAGTTAAATTGGCGATTTTGAAACCGCGTGAGTTGAGCGTAGGGATGATGCAGCGTGACGTCTTTGAAAATCCACGCGTGATCGAAAAGCGAGGACATCGCTTGAAACTGAAAATGCAATTCGTCGAAGCCGGCGAAGGAATCGCCGTTGGTTTCCGTCAAGGCGAGTCCGCGCATTGTCAGCGCCAGCGTATAGGGATTGAAAGCGACTTGCCGGATCGCTGCGCGCCTTTGCGTGAGCGGGGGGAGGCGTTTCAACATTTGCGCCTTGATGATCGCGGGAACGGCCAGGAAGCCCAACAGCGTGTAAACGGCAATGAGCGCGACAAACCAAATTCCAAATTTGGCCGCGCGTGGAAGTCTGCGCTTGTGTGTGGGACTGGTCATGGATCAGTGCCGGGCACGTTTGATAAACTCTTCCTGGCTCCGAATGCCGGGCCGATTGACGCGGCGATATTGGCCGTCGGAGTGCAGCTCCCAGGATTGGACGGTGTCGGCCAGCGGAATTCCGAGCAGTTCGTTTTTGACGCGACGGCGCAACCGAGGGTCTTCGATTGGAAAGACGGCTTCGATGCGGCGGAAGAAATTGCGGGCCATCCAGTCGGCGCTGCCAACCCAATATTCCGGGCGGCCCGCGTTTTCAAAATAGAAAATTCGGCTGTGCTCCAAAAAACGGTCCACGATGCTGCGGACGGTGATGTTCTCGCTCACGTCAGGAAGGCCGGGGCGCAAACAGCAGATTCCACGGACAAGGAGATCGATTTTCACGCCGGCCTGCGACGCAAGGTAAAGTGCCTCGATAACGTCGCCATCGAGGAGCGCATTCATTTTGGCGATGATGCGGGTGCGCAGGCCCCTGCGAGCGTTGGCGGCTTCGCGTTCGATCATGGCAACGATGCGCCGGTGAAGTTCGAAGGGCGCGAGCATCAATTTTTCTGTCGGCTGATAATGGCCGACGCCGGTGAGCAAATTGAAGACGTTGGTGGCGTCTTCGCCGAAATCCGGCTGGCAGGTGAGCAAGCCAATGTCGGTGTAAAGGCGCGCGGTGGTGGCGTTGTAATTGCCGGTGCTCAGGTGGACGTAGCGGCGAATGCCGGACTGTTCCTTGCGGACGACCAGGCACATTTTACAGTGGATTTTATAGCCGACCAAACCATAGACGACATGGACGCCGGCCTCTTCCAGTTTGCGGCTCCATTGGATGTTGTTGGCCTCGTCGAAACGCGCGCGCAATTCCACCACGACGGTGATTTGTTTTCCGTTGCCGGCCGCCTCCATCAACGCGCCGACAATTCGCGTGTCGCCGCCGGTGCGGTAGAGGGTTTGCTTGATGGCGAGAACGCCGGGATCGCGCGCCGATTTTTCCAAAAATTCCACAACGCTGTCAAAGCTATCGTAGGGATGATGGAGAAGGATGTCGCGGCGGCGGATGGCGGCGAAGATGTCTTTCTCGCGGCGCAATGCGCGCGCGACGGGAGCGGTGAAAGGAGGATCGCGCAACTCGGGAGAGTGGCCGCCGTCCAGGAGCGCCATGAGGCGGGCAGGGTAGAGCGGGCCATCAATCAGGTTCATGTCTTCAGCGGTCATGCCGAGAGTTCCGAGGAGGGCGTTGCGGATGGTCTCGGGACTGTCGTGATCGATCTCGAGGCGGACGGCGTCGCCTTTGCGGCGGTTGTGGAGTTCGTTTTCGATGGCCTTGAGCAAATTGCCGCTGTCCTGTTCGTCGAGGTAGAGTTCGCTGTTGCGGGTGACGCGAAAATGCCAGTAGCCGAGGATTTTGGTTCCGGGAAATAAATCGCCCAGGAAATGGCCGATCACCTGGCCGAGAAAAACATAATCGCGCCGGGCGTCCTCGCGTGGAAGTCGGACGACCGCGGGCAGCACGCGCGGGGCTTGCACGACGGCGAGGTGGCGGAGATTCTGGCCGCTGGATTTCATCTCCAACTGCACGATGATGTTGAGGGATTTATTGAGCAGTTGCGGGAAGGGATGCATCGGGTCGATGGCGAGCGGCGTGAGGACGGGGCGGACTTCGCGGCGATAAAAATCTTCAATCCATTTTAAATCCGGTTCGTTGAGTTGGGCGGGTTTGAGAAAGCGGATGCCGTGACGTTCGAGGCTGGGGGCCAATTGCTCGCGCCAGCAAATATATTGTTCATCGACCATGCGGCGGATCCGCTCCTGGACGGCGCGCAGGGTTTCGGCCGGGGTGAGGCCGTCGGGGCCAGGACTGAGGACGCCGGCTTCGACTTGTTGCTTGAGGCCGGCGACGCGGACTTCGAAGAATTCATCGAGGTTGGAACTGGTGATGCAAAAGAACTTGAGCCGTTCGAGAAGGGGTGTGTGTGGGTTGCAGGCTTGGTCCAGGACGCGCTGGTTGAATTCCAGCCAACTGAGTTCGCGGTTTATGAAGCCCAACATGGAGATAGTGAATCAGTGAATGAGGGGATTGTAAGTGAAAAATACGCACAAATACGTCTAAAAATCCAACGGTTGGATTTTTTTCGCACAAGGAGATTGCGGGTTGACAAAAAGGAATCAGCCCTTCAGGTGAAATCCTAACACGAGCAAACCGATGGCGAGAAATCCCGTGACGAAAAAGCCCAGCACGATGCCTTTGTGGTGCTTCCAGATTTCGCCAAGAATCGCGTGAATTGCAAGAAACAGAAATCCGCCGCCTGCGTTTCCCAACGCCGCTCCGAGCCAGAATTCGGAAACTCCATGTAGAACGAAATAGCCGAGGAAGCCGCCCAAAATGGTGGTCGCTTCGACGGCTGCAACCATCCACATCATTTTTATCGGAGGGAAACCGGCACCAAGAAGCAGCGCCCCAAGGGCCATGCCTTCCGGGGCTTTATGCACACAAATGGCGAACATCATAGTGGCGTCGAGCATGTGCGCGTTGGTTCCGGTTTCCTCGTGGCCAGCCGCAAGGGCCAAACCGTCCACTGTGCAATGAATGGCCAATGCCAGCATCATGCCGAATGCAATTTCGCCAAAACGGTGAGTGGTCGCTTCGTCAAAATGGCTTGCGGCGCAAGCGGGGCAAACATGGAAGACGTACTTCGTAATCAGCGCGAAGAGGCCGTAACCGGTGGCGGCTGCCAGCGCGAACTGCCAGAGGCGCAGTTCCTCCATGCACTCCGGGGCAATGGCAAACGCCGTGACGCCCAACAATGTTCCCGCTCCAAGGCTGATGAGAGCGCAGAGGCGCTTGTGTGTCCTGGCCATCAACGCGCTGGCAGCGCCGCCAGCCAATGCGATGAAAAAAGCCACAGTCGTACGAATCAAAATGGCAACGGCGGCGTTCATGGAGACTTTTGGCCTTTCAACCCATTCATCCACTGCCGCACCGATTGCGGCGTTGTCGAAACCTTTTCCAAACGCTCCAGCCAGGCGATTGCGTCATTGGTACGGCGTTGGGTTTCCGCCTGATGGGCCAGGGCGCCAAGAATCTGCTCGGCGATAAACTTATTAGCGTCGGAATCCTTCTCCGGCATGGCTGCCAGAATGCGCAACCCGGCCTCCCAGACGTTGCGCGCGCTGATGGGATTATTACGCGCCTCAGAAAATAACCGGCCAAGGTCAAAGAGCAGTTGCGGATTCCCTGGATTCTCCCTCAGACCTTCGCGCAACTCCTGTTCGCTCTCGTCTATTTTACCCATCCGCCGCAGCCAATAAGCTGTCACCGTATATACCTCCACCCGCTTTGGGTCCAGTTCGGTGGAGAACTTCAACCAAGGCAGGATTTCACCGACGGTTGCCTCGCTCTCAGAGCCGTTGGCGCCGCCTTCGCTGAGATGCGTATGAACTGATGGATAAAATTGCCTGCCAAAGGCGTCGATCCAATTACGCGGTTTGCCAAGAAACCCTGTCTCGTCTCCTGTATTTTTGCCTTTCATTGCGCCTGAATCTTCAGCGATATGGGGAGTTTGGAAGGATTGGCGGTTATCATAAATGGTGGGATACATGCCGCTGTGAAAATAGGCGTCCGCCTTCACAAAAAAGTGATCCGCAAAAAGGCGGCGCGCGTCTCCCATGGCCACTGCCAGGAGATTGGCGGATTGAGCGCGGTTGCCCGGCCAATCTTGAAACCATAAGTTCAAATTAGTGGCCAGGGAAAACGCGATGATGAGCAGTAACAACAGGCAAAGCCGCGGGGCAAGTTCGCTGCTTTTACGGTTGCTGAAAGCGTTGGCGGGCGCTGTGGTCATTTTCGCGGCTCCATTCAGTTCAAAGCGCGACGGCGAAAAACCGAACACGCCAGCAGTAGAAAGAAGGCGCCGTAAACGGCCCCATACGCTGTGGCCTTCGCGCAAACCAACCAATGGATAGAGGGCCAATTATGTATGACAAGATCGCGCACGTCGAAGAATTCCAAATGGGGTATGAGAAAGAAAAGCCCCATCAGAAGGCTGGAGGCAGGCTCGCCAATCCGCATTGCGACCTGGTCCAGATGGCGGCCCACCAACAGGATGAATATCACCGCTACAGAAGTAATGGTGATGTTGGCCGAAACGGCGCTGAAAATCAAGGAACCTAGAATGCTCAAGGCAATAACCACTCCCAGCATCACCCAATGCAGCCACATGGCCTGAAAATAATTCGTCAGGGGCCAATGATGTTCCCTCGACATCGCCATCAAGCCGAAAAAGGCGTAGAAGGCGATCATCGCGACCGCTGTCGCCAGCCAGCAACCGAGGAACTTGGCCAGGAGGACTTCCGTTCGAGAAATCGGTTTAGCCAGCAATGGATAAATCGTACGGCTCTCGCGTTCTGCGGGGATTTGGCGCGCAGCCATTGTGATTGCGATCACGAGCAGGGAAATCCAGATCAACAGCAGGCAAATTTCCTTCAAATAACGGTCAATCTGGCTGTCATGGAACAAATTGACAGAACCCATCATTAAAGTAATGAGAGCCGTGATTACGAAGAGGACGTAAAAGTCCTTGCGGCGAACGCTCTCTTTGAGAACGACAGATGACAAAGCCCAGACGTTTTTCATGATCTTTTAGGTTTGATAGCCAATGACACGGAGGAAAGCCTGCTCAAGATTGCATTGATATTTTTCGACGATTCCCTTTACGCTGCCCTCCTCCTTGAGTTCACCCTGATGCAAAATCGCGACCCGGTCGCAGATGGTTTCCACTTCGCCCAATTCATGGGAAGAGAAAAAGACGGTTTTGCCTTCGTTTTTGAGGCGTTGAATGATTTCGCGGACTTTCATCCGGCCAAGGGGGTCCAGGCCGCTGGTTGGTTCATCGAGAATGAGCAAATCGGGATTATTAACCAAAGCCTGCGCCAAACCGATGCGCTGCTGCATGCCTTTGGAGTATGTTTTGATGAGGCGCTTTCGAGCGTGCTCCAAATCCACCAATTTCAAGGCGGCATCCACCAGAGCCTCCCTCTTTGCCCGGGGTATTTTGAAGATTGTGGCGTACAACCTCAGCAATTCCTCCGCATTCAGGAATTTGTAGTAGTAAGTCATTTCGGGCAGATAGCCGATGCGCTGGCGCGCAATGGGTTCGCGGACATTTGTGCCGAACAAATAAGCGTCTCCGCTCGTGGCGCGTGTGAACCCCAGCAGGACATTCATCGTCGTGGTTTTACCCGCGCCATTAGGCCCAAGAAATCCGAATACTTCACCTGGCTTGACGTGAAAAGACACGTTCTTGACAGCCACTTTTACCTCCTGCCTCAATTCGCGATTGGGGAATTCGACGCGGAGACGATCCACGAGCAACACCGAGGCTTCAGACGCGGTACGAACGGAATCGGGGCTGGCGTCAGTGTGGTTGGTTAGGGATGATTTCATGTTCGTTCAGTGGCCGGCCGGTATGATTTTTCCGCCGTCCATTTGATAGAGGCCAACAACGTACCCGCTGTCTGTGACCAGGCCGACATGCAGCGTTCCCTCGATGGCGACGGCATCGTCCATGTTTTCAGCCACGCCGTTGGCGGCGGCCTTTACGGTTATGAATTCATTTAATCCAGTGGCTCCGCTAAAACAGCAGGAGGGCTGGCTTCGCGTAATCAAAAACTCCGTGGCTTTGCCCGCGGATTCCTTGGTGGGCATCATGAATCCGCGGATGCGGACAGTTTTTCCGTCCAGCTTTTTGACGGTCTCGGGAATTTGTTTTGCCACTTTTTCGAGGTCGGCCTTATTGGTGACCGCGGTATTGGGCGCGTCAAAAGGAAAGGAGGCAAGGGTTTCAAAGTCCGCTTTCGTCGCGCCTCCAGGCGACATGGCAGCAAGGGTACTGGTCGGCGCGGGCGCGGGCGCGGAAAGCGCGGGAGCAGAAGCATCGATGGATTCACCATGAACGGGTTGGCCGCGTGCCGGTGAAATCGTTGTCAGGTACAATGCTCCAGCAAACGTGGCAGGAATCACTATTGCGTATTTAAGATTCATATAGATGTTTTGAAAGGTTTTCCGCCTTCGTCAAGACTACGGCGCGACGTGTCATTTTCGTTGGTCTTCATTGCCTCCCGGAAAATTGAATGCAACGTTCGTATATATGGTCCCTTCGACGTTTATTTCCTGAAGGACTGCGTCGAAAGTTTTGTTTGTCTTTAGCCAATCCGCCTGTGCTTCGAATAGAGACGTGCTTCCAACTTTCTCACCGGTGGCGGAATTGGCGATTGCGACAAAATGCAAAGTTTCCTGGCGGAGCGGGAGTTTCACGGTCACATCAAAAGACGGCGGCGCAATACGGACAAAATTCTCCATCTCCCCGTCCAGCAGATAGGCCTGAAGTTTGCGTGCCGATTGGTCCCGAACCCATTCGATTTGATAATCGTCGCCCAGGGCGACAGGGGTTCCCCCGTGTGGGGGTGTATCGACGTGCAAATGGGCCGGGGAATTGGCCGAGGAATGGTTGGGGTGTTCGCCGCAGCCGGGTAACAACGTCGAAGTCAGCGCACAAGCAATTGTAAGCAATCTTCTCATGAAGTGGGCACAAGATAGGTAGCGACGTCTGTTCGATAGGCTTTCATGGCTGGAACGATGCCCGCAAGGGCACCCAGACCAATCAATGCCGTGGGCGCCCAAAGCATAACCGCGTTGAATTGCCAGGGATCCAGGACGATGCCGGTTTGTGCGCGGATGACTTTTGCGGCGCCCGTCATGATACCGACATAGACCAAAAACCCCACGACCATGCCCAATGTGGAGATGGCGGCGGCTTCGAGCAGGATTGCGCTGAAGATGATCCGCCGGTGTGCGCCCAAGGCGCGGAGGATGGCGATCTCCCGGCGGCGCTCATTCATGGAGTTGTAGATGCTGGCGAGAATCGACGCCGTGGCCACCAGGGCGACCAAGTAGGAAACCAGGGCGAGGATTTTATCAAACCAGCCAATTTTATCGAATAGCTCCGCGATGGTTGTGGCAATTGGCCACGCAAATGTCAGTCGATTGCCCTGCTTGTTGTACATCATGTCCATGCGGAACCCGACCGCCCCTCCGCCTCTTAATTTCACCAATACCGCGCTGACATCGGTGGCTGCTTTCGGATCGTGCCCCTTCATCTTTTGAATGCCTTCGAGGGGAATCCAGATCACACGGTCACTCGGTGTGTTGGAAGGCTTCAATACTCCCACCACCACGTAGGTTTCGGCATGTTGATCCTGCTCGTTGAAAATGAGGCCGTGATAAGGATGAAAAGTATCGCCCAGCTTCAGCCTCATTTTTTGAGCGACGAAACTGCCGACAACCGCCTCCCGCCGCGCAGGGTCAAAGAGATTCCCTCCCGGCTCAAGTTCGTAATGTTTGCCGGGAGCGTATTCCACCTTTTCGAACAATTCGGGAATTGTCCCAACGAGGCGGTATCCGTGATAGTTGTCCCCGACTGCTATTGGGACCGCGAGGGCGACGTTCGGATTGTTTTTGATGTCCAGATAATCGGGAGCAGAGACATTTCCCGGCGAAGCTTCCAAATGAAAAATTGAATTGAGGACCAATTGCAACTTTGACCCACGCGCGCCTAAAACAGCATCAAAGCCGCCATTGACGCCGGTAAAAGTGGCGCGGGATTGTTCCTTGACCACCCAGACCGACATGAGAAGGCCGCCCGCCAGGGAAATGGAAAAGGCGGTGACCAGGGTGGACAGGGCGTGCTGGCGCAAACTTCGAAAAACAATCAGCCAAAGGGTCATGGTATTTTCTCTTCCTCTTTCATCGCTCGATTGATCAAGCCCAGCTCCTGGACGGTTTCGAATTGGCCCAAAACATCGCGGTCATGGCTGACCAGGAGAAGGGCCGCTCCGTTTTCGCGACAAGCCGCGCGAATAAGTGCCAGCGACTGCCCGGCGTTCTTGTGGTCAAGGTTCCCGGTGGGTTCGTCGGCCAGCACGAGCTTCGGGCGATTGGCCAATGCTCGCGCAACAGCCACACGTTGTTGTTGTCCGGTGGACAATTGGCGGGGGTAATGCTTCAGGCGGTTTTTCAATCCGACTCGTTCCAGCAATGCAGCGGCGAATGCGCGGTCCACTCCCGGCCCAAAAGACATCCCCAACAAGACATTTTCCACACACGTATAGCCTTGCAGCAGATTAAAGGTCTGAAAAATGTAACCGATAGTCGTGGCCCGCAGACGGTCTCGTTGCGACTCGCGCAATGCGGACATTTCCACTCCGGCCAGTCTTATCACGCCCGAATCCGGCTTTAGGATGCCGGCGATCAAGTGCAGAAACGTTGTTTTGCCGGAACCGCTTTCGCCCGCCAGCGCCAGTTGTTCATCGGGTTTGAGCGAAAACTCCGGAACATCGACTATGCGATGCCGTGCGCCGTCCGGCGCCACGAACGTTTTTTGCAAATCCTTAATCTGCAACAGCAGTTCTACAGTGTCTTTCATTGGCTCCCCCAACAACCATCTCTCATCGTGCTTGCACCTTGAAAACGGATCCGAGTATCCGAATCAACTTTGACTAGTTGAATTTCGATTCGCTCGCGGCGATCGCCGTCTGCGAATGTGAATCTGACGAAGAAACCGGCAACGCGCCGGGATCAAGAGGCAAGAATCGGGGGGGCGCGGCCAGGAAGAAGCAAGTAATCGCTGGAAGTAAGAACTGCACTCTCCAACAGTATTGCAAACTGAGATTCGCGAAAGACTGGGGGCGCCAAAGCGCAACCCCCGTCAGTTAAATCGGCATGTCCATGCGCAAAAATGGTAATGGCACATTCATGATGCTGACAATTAGCGTCGGGATGAATGATTTCATGCAGGCGTGGACTACCCGCCACCAAGCCGCAAAAGAGCACCATGAAAATCATAGTGGCAGCGCAAGCCCAACGGATTATTGGCGCTCGCCGGACGTGAAAAGTTGTCCTTGCCACTTGCAATTCGTTTGCAATAAAGCACGAATAGTCTGACAACGCAAGGACAATTTAGCACGAGCAATTTAGAATGGCGCGCTGATCTTGTCGGCATCGAGGCGATAAATCCCGGCAAGGGAACCATTCTCCAAGATGGGGCCGACATGCAACACGCCTGCGACGGCAATGGGCTGATCCATGACTGGCTTAACCCCCTGGCCGCTGGCTTGGACCGTTATCCACTCATTGATCCTGGGAGGCACTCCATAGCAGCACATGGATTGGTTGCGCATCAGTAGAAACTCAACGGCCAAACCGTTATTCATCTTGACGGGCAGCAGAAAGCCCTGGATAACCACTTTTCGTCCATCCAGAGATCGGACGCTGGCGGGGATTTGCGCGGCTGCCGGCGACGATGTTTCCGCCAGGCGGGCGGTTGGACTGGCGATGTCCTGGCTTAATTGAAAATCGAACCCCGACAAGACGCTGAAAGTGATGTTGTCATATCCCGCGATGCGCAGGCCAGGAACAGCCAGACTAGTGATCAAGGGCAAATTGGTTTTGGCAAGGTCAGCCGCCGTGCCAGCCGTGCCCGAGGGCATGTCGAGGTTGGCGGAATTCGACCGGCTCAACAGAACCAGTTCGGCGAGCACCATCCGTCGCTGCACCGATGGCGGTTTTGGATGTTTTCTCCTCGATGTTTCATGGCCGGAATTTTCGGACGCAATCAGGGGGGATGGAGCTGAGACAGGGTTTATCAGGCCTCCGTGAGGCCTGGTCGCCGATGAGTTTTGTTGAGGAGTTGTTCCGGCGCTCTTTCGGCACGACATCAGGGGCAGGCAAAGAATGGCGACCACCGCCAGGCTTCGAGATAGGATCGATTTCTCCATCGTCATTGGTGAATCTACGCCGCCGCGACTGCTATGTCATCTTTGGACACAGGTTTACTTCGATTGCGATATGCGCCGGTTCCTTATGCGCTCGCCATGTCAAGTTGATTCTCTGTGTCGATCACCGCTGTTCAGCGGGACTCTAAACCGTAAGAATTCAGTTGCGTAGGAGGGCCACTGTTTGGGAGTGGTGAACAAAAAACCCTCATGACAATCCTTGTCGATTTAAGCAGTAACGGGGGCGCGGTTTTTCGCGATCAGACTTTTTAAGACTTCCTCAAGTGTCACCTTTCCGTTGAAATGCTCCACACCGTCGCCGGCGAAATCAATCCAACCGGAATTGAATCCATCCAACATTTCGATGCGGGGAGCGGTGCGGTCTTCAGCGGTTCCCTGTTGCACAAAAAGACGATGCCATTGTGAACGCGGTATCGGATGGCCACTGACGGGGCGGCCAAGGAGCCTTGAAAAAGCGGCGGCGGCGGCGGTCGGGGAATACTTTTCGGGACCTTCCAGTTCGAGAATTCGGTTGCCGTTCCATTCTTGTTGAAGTGTCTTTGCCGCCAATTCTCCGATGTCCTGAATGGCAACCATCGAGATGCTTCTGTCCGGAATCAAATACAGGTCAATCTCTCCCCGCTCCCGCGCCGCCGGAACGTCCCATTCATAATTTTCCAAAAACCACGCGGGGCGGATGAACGCGTTTGCGCTCGGAAGGGTCCGCATTTCCTCTTCGAGGATATGAGATTGGGTGATGAGACCAAGACCGTGCTCGCGCTGCGCGCCTACCGATGACAGATAGACCACTTTCTTCGGTTTGGCCGCTGCCAGCGCTGACCGGATATTGGCGACGATGTTTTTGGTTTCAGGATAACCAGGCGCCGGGGCAAAATAAGGAGGCACCATAATAAAAACCCCCTCGCTTCCGCGGAAGGCCTCGGTCAAAACGGCAATGTCGTCCAGGTTTCCTTGCAGAAGTTCCACCCCTTGTTTCGCCCAATGGGCAGCTTTGGCTTTATCGCGCACGATACCGCGCACTTTTTTCCCCGCGGCAAGCAAAGTTCCGGCAGTTGAAGCCCCAACTCTTCCGGTAATTCCAGTGATGGTAAACATAAAGTTTCTTTCGATGTTGATGTTTTGCTCAGTTTTCAAAGTCCGCGGCCAGCGTCACTTCACGCCAGGCCTCAAATTCCTTTTGCAGCCTTTCCGTCTTTGCGGTCGCGTTGTCATACGCGAATCGCCCCAAAAGGAGATGCAGGGGAGGTTTTTCAGAGGTAACAGCCTTGATAATTGCCACGGCCGCCCGGGAAGGGTCCCCCGGTTGTTTTCCGTTTCGCGCGGACGCGGCAGCACGCGTCACCCCGGCGGTTTTTTCGTACTGCGGAATTTCATTTTCCGCCATCGCCAACGATCCCGCCAAGAATCCAGTTCTGAACGGCCCCGGTTCGACGATCGTTACATGAATTCCCAAAGGCGCGACCTCCGCCGCCAACGCCTCCGAGATGCCTTCCACGGCAAATTTTGTGGAATTGTAGATTCCGAATCCCGGCAGGCCGATGAGACCGCTGATGGAAGACAGATTTACAATGTGGCCGCTACCGCGCTCGCGAAAATGAGGGAGGACAGCCCGCAGCACTCTGAGAAGACCAAAAACGTTCGTCTCATGGACTCTCTTTATTTCATCGTCAGTCGCTTCCTCGACAGCGCCAATGAATCCGTAGCCGGCATTATTTACGAGCACATCCACTTTTCCGAATCGGGAAATGCCGGCGTTGACGGCTTTCGTGATTTGATCACAACTGCCCAAATCCATGGGCACCGCCAGCAGTCGGTCCTTATGCCCGGCAAAAGCCCCGGCAACCTTTTGTGGATTTCGTGAGGTGGCGATTACGGAGTCACCGCGGCCAAGCGCCTCACGCACAAGTTCGTGTCCAAATCCGTTGGAAGTGCCGGTGATAAACCACACCAGGGAATTTTTGTTGCTTTGAGTATTCATAATTTACCTCGTTTTGATTCTTTTTGATACTTTCTGTCATGGGTCAAACATACTCGTGAATATTGATTTCCAAAACGCATTCGCGGACATGACCTCTTTTTTGGTCAATTAGTCAGTTCTGACTTGCGCTTGACCCTGCTTGACCTGAAAAATCTATCAATTCAAAGTGTCATTTTTCTAGGACTGACCCCTTAGGATCACAAGGCCGCGTTTATTCAGTGACTTTTCTTTTTAGGGGCGGAGCCAGGCTCGGTCCAATATACCGGCCTGCCGTAGTAGTCGTAGAGTCTTTCTTCGTATTCGCGATTTACCGCGTCGGTGGGATGAAATTCCGGGCAGTGGACGATCGCGTCACGAGCCAGGGCAATCTCGACCGTTTTTTGAGCGAAGTTGATTTCCCGTATCCATTGCGGTGAAATTAAAACTTTCCTGGCCGGCATCCAGTTGCTGAGATTGATGACGAGATAGCGGATGACCCACCCAGCGTCGTCAATGATGAAATCGTCGATGTGCCCCAGTGGGCCGTCGCTGGCATGGATGCGATAGCCGGTCACTTCATGGAAGCTGCGGAGATGGGGGTCGCCCGGTTCTGTGTTGCCGGCCTCTGCGGGCGCCGGGGAAAGCTCTCCGCCGGAAATGTTCCAATAGCGCCGCCAGCCGAAGTGTTTGTGCAGTTCGGCTTCCTGGCGGCGCGATACCGGTTTATCGGTGTCAATCTCGGGGCTTTTCTTTATTTGGTCGCAGGTGAGGGTGACAGGGAGGGTGTGGGCGTCCCAATCCGCTTTGCCCAAGACTTCTGTGGTGAGCAATACCTTGCGTCCGGCGAGCCAATGGCCGACGTCCACGACCATGTAACGGACGACCCAGGTATCGTCGTGAAAATAAAAATCATGAATCCCACCGAGGTAGCCGTCGCCGGCCAGAACGATGTATTGCCGCATGGGTTTAAGGCTTCGTAGCATATTCATCCTTTCATTCGTTGGAGAGGGAAATGGTTTCGGTCATGGCATCGGCGATTTGCTCTTTGGAGATGATTCCTTTGACGCCGGTTATCGAAAGTGGCGGTGACGCCGAGGCGACTACGAACAAACCAACATGGCCTGAACGCATTTTGGAGATGATGCTGAACAGGGTGGCGCTTTCGGCAATGACCTGGAAGTTCTTGTCCGCAATTTCGCCAAGGTTTGATGTGGCGCCGTTGCGGGAGGAAAGCTGGAGGGCGGCGTCGTTCTTAATAATCCCAATGATCTTGCCCTGGCGCTCCACCAGGAAGTAATCGACAGGTCCATGGCCGGCGAGAAGCTTGGGCAACTCGTTGATCGGGGTGGAGGCGGAGACCGGGGTGAAGGGCTGCATGATGTCGCGGGCGAGCCTGACCAGTGGAAAACTGGCTTGCATTGATTCGGGCATGTGATGGCCGCGGCGCGTCAATTTCAACGTATAGATGCTGTCGTTGGCGAGGAACTTTCGGACGCCGTAGCTGATGGCGACGGTGATGGTCATTGGAAGGATCACGTTGTAGTCGAGGGTCATCTCGAAGATCATGACGATGGCGGTGAGGGCCGCGCCAGTGGCGCCCGCCAGAATTCCGGCCATGCCCATGACGGCAAAGGCGGCGGGCGTTATCGGCAGGAAAGGAAGCCATCGAAGCGCGAGGATTCCATAGGCCTGGCCGAGGGTCGCGCCAAGGAAGAGAGAGGGGGAGAAGATGCCTCCCGAGCCACCCGAGCCGAGAGTCAAAGAGGTAACAGTGATTTTTAGAAGGAAGAGCAGGAGCAAAAGGAGAATCGACGAGAGGCTGCCGGCGAGGACATCCTGGACGGTGGCGTAGCCGACACCCTCGATGTAATAGTGTCCGCAGAACCGCCAAGTCAAATAAATCATCAGGCCGACCAGAAACATTCCGAGGAGGTGCCGCGAATAATAGTTGCCGGGAATTTTCTGAGTGAAGAAGTCTTCGAAGGTGTAAATGGAGCGGATAAACAAAGTGGAAACCAAGCCCATCAAACAACCCAGGCCGACGCACACCAGGAGGACCCATGGGCTTGTGGCGTGAAAGGAATTGATCTGCAATGCGGGGATGACAAAGGAGGGATTGTCGCCGAGGAAAAGGCGGCCGATATAGGTGGCGGTGGCGGTTGAGATGACCAGCGGGACCAGCGTCCACACGCTGACTTCGTGGAGAAGCAGTTCGGCGGCAAAGAGGACGCCTCCAATGGGGGTGTTGAAGGTGGCCGCAATGCCGCCGCCGGCTCCGGCCGCAATCATGGTGATGCGTTGCCATGCGGGCAGCCTGAGAACCTGACCCATGGTGGAACCAAAAGCCGAGCCGATTTGAACAATGGGGCCTTCACGCCCAACGGAGCCGCCACTGCCTATCGACAGGGCGGAGGCAAGCGACTTGATGACCGCAACGATGGGACGGATCACGCCTTTTTCGTAATAGATCGCTTCCATGACCTCGGGCACGCCGTGCCCCTTGGCTTCCGGGGCGAAGTTCTTGACAAGGAAAGCCACGCCGATCGCGCCCACGACAGGGGCCAGAATAATTCCCGCTCCCCAGGGGCTGGGCGGTGTGTGGAAGTTGGCCGCGTAATCGACGGAAAATTTTCCGAGAAAGAGAAGGTTGTGGAGGAGGGCGATGAGGTCCCTGAACACGACCGCGCCGAGGCCGGCGATGACACCGACGAGAACGGACAAGAGCCACAGCACCGGATGAGAGATCGGCTTTTTTGGCGGCATTGTGGGCTTCATTTTGTGAGAGTGTTGGCGTTCTGCCGCGTCGTCCTTGTCCCGCCAGAGGCGAATCATTCGAGCTACTGTCACCAGCAAACTCGCATCTGGACGCCATGACCGCAAGGGGGGTGGCGTACGCGCCGACTGGGTGGAACACCCCAGTGAACGTGCGATGCCGGAGGGCGTCAAACCTTATGGGATGTGCGCTTTGCCGATTATTTTGCAAGGCGCTCATGCCGGGCTTTTTTTTAGGCGGGGCGAAGACGATTTTGTCGGAATATCCCCCCTTGAAAAAAAGTTTCTCAATGGCAGGAGGTCATTTGTCAGCCGGTGGAACGGGCTGCCGCCCGCCGACGAAAAGTTATTCAGCCCAGAATAGGAGTCAGTTATTATGGAAAATTCAAATATCAATCAGCCCGGAGGAAAGACTTGCGGCGTCGGCATTTTCGGGAGCCTGATTCTTCTGGTTATCGGAGTGTTGATCGGCTGGGCCGGAACATATTATTGGCACAGCAGCGCACGAGGGGCCACGCGGAGCGCGTCAGCCGCGACTGGAGGCGAGGCGTTGGCCGTGCTGCCGGCCGCCATCACAATCGGTGCGCCCCAATTTTCTCAATGGGATCCGGTGCATCAAATGAGCCAGATGCAGGCGCAGATAGACCAAATCTTCCAGCGTTCGTTCGCGCAGTTTCGCACCAATACGGTGACGGGGGCGCTGCCGGCGAACCCGGGTTACTCGCTCTCAATGGATGTGCGGGATATGAAGGACAAGTATCAGGTCCGCGCGTTCCTGCCAGATACGAAGGCCTCGGACGTGAAGGTGAACCTCAAGGGGGATGAGTTAAAGGTGGATGTGGCGAACAAGACGACTGAAAAGGCCACGGCGAAGAATGGCGAGACCGCCATGTCCGAATGGGGCAATTACGAAGAAGTGGTTCCTCTGTCCGGTCCCTTGAAGAGCGACAAGATGAAAATCGAGCGCATGCCGCACGAGTTGATCATCTCGGTGCCGAAGGCTTGACCTTGCGGCGGGGGATTGCCGGGGCGAGGCGATGGGAGAAGTGGTGCAATTCGATTCCAGGGCCGGCGGGGCTTCCCACCCTCACCTCCAACACGCGGGGATTTTAAGGAGCTCTTCTCAGGGAATCGAACCCTCGTCTCCGTGCCCGCGGCCTCGAATCAACGATAGCCGCCCGCAACCTGAAACGTTTGCCCGGTAATCCAAGCCGATTCAGCGGATGCCAGGAACGCCGCCACCGGGGCGATGTCCTGGGGCTGGCCGATGCGTCCCAGCGGAGTCTGGGCCTCCGCCTGTTTTTGAAAATCACCTCCAAGGAAGCCCGCGGTATGGACGCCTTCGGTTTCCACCATGCCGGGATTGATGGCGTTGACACGGATCTTGCGCGGGCCGAGTTCGTTGGCCAGCGCTCTTGTCACCGTGTCCACCGCTCCTTTGGTGGCGCTGTAAACACTTGCGGTCGCGGGCGCGGAAGTGCTGGCCACGGAACTGATATTGATAATACTGCCGCCGGCGGCGCCGAACTGTTGGACGGCCTCCTGCGTGGCAAGAATCAATCCGAGAACGTTCACGTTGAATTGACGATGGAAATGCTCTTCCGTGATTTTTTCGAGCGGCAGGAATTCATAGACGCCCGCGTTGTTGACAAGAATGTCCAGTGCGCCAAACTTTTTTGTCTGGGCGAAAAGGCGTTCGATGTCCGCTTTTTTGGCGACATCCGCCTGCACCGCGATCGCATTGCCGCCGTGCCGGGTGATTTCGCGGACGACCTCATCCGCGCCGGTTTTGTCGGTTGCGTAATTGACGACGACAGCCGCGCCTTCAGCGGCGAGTTGTTTGGCGATGGCGGCGCCGATGCCTTTGGAGGCGCCAGTGACGACCGCGACTTTTCCGACCAGTTTTTTAGATACGCCATTTGTCATAAACGTTTTCTTTCTCTTTGTTTTAATGTTGGACTGACGAGAGGGCGAGGGGAGCCGTCTCCAAATTGTTCCAGCCGCCGCCAAGGGCCTTGATAAGTTGGACCGCGGCGATGAGCCGCTGGCCCGTGAGCCGCGCATCATCGCGCTCGGCCTGGAGGGCTTCCCGTTCGGCGTCCACCACTTCGATGTAACTGACGATGCCGGAGCGGTAGCGGTCGGTGGCCAGATTGGCCGCGAGGCGGGAGTTCGTCACCGCGCGCTCTTGCGCGGAGGATTGGTCGGCCAGATGGCGTATGCCGGAGAGGCTGTCCTCCACTTCTCCAAAGGCCACCAGAACTTGTTGCCGGTAGTTCGCCACGGATTCCTCAAATGCCGCCCGGGAGCGCCGGTAATTGGCCCGGATGCGGCCCCCGGCAAAAATCGGCAGCGAGAGGCTTGGCCCGATCGACCAGGTGCGGCTGTTCCAGTTGAACAGCGTGTCCACGTCGGCGCTCAGGTAACCGCCCGATCCCGTGAGCGTGAGCACCGGAAAAAAAGCGGCCTTGGCGACGCCAATTTTCGCGTTGGCGGAAGCAAGCTGCCGCTCCGCTTCGGCGACATCGGGCCGGCGCTCCAGCAAATCGGACGGCAATCCCGCGGGGATTTCCGGAGGGAGCGGCTTCCAATGGTTCGCGCCGGTCGCGGCGAGGTGAAATGATGCCGGATTGCTGCCGGCCAAAATGGCGAGGGCGTTCTCCAACTCCGCCCGCTGTTGAGCCAGTGCGGCCGCTTCCGCCTCAGTCGTCGCCAACTCCGTCTCGGCGCGGGCGATGTCAAGATCATTGCCGATGCCGCCACGAAATCGGCTGCGCACCAACGCCACCTGTTCGTGGCGCAGCCCAACCGTGGCCGACACGGTGGCGATTTCCGCGTCCAGCGCGCGGAGCCGGAAATAATTCTCCGCCACGTCGGCCTGGAGCGTGAGCAGCACATTGCCGAAGGCCGCGAAGGAGCCTTGGGCGTCGGCGCGCGCGCTTTCAAATCCCCGGCGCACGCGGCCCCACAAATCCACCTCGTAGCTCAGGTCCAGCGGGGTTTGCCACGTGTTCGCGGTCAAAGCGCCGTAACTGGGTGATTCGTTCGGGGTATAGCGCTGGCGATTGTAACTCGGATCGAGGTTCAGGCTGGGCAGCAAATCGGCCCGGGCCACGCGTGCGGTCGCGCGGGCCTGGTCCACCCGGGCCACCGCCGCCTTAAGCCCTTGATTGGCCTGCGACGCCCACGATTCCAAATCGTTCAATGGCGCGTCGCCAAAAATTTCCCACCATCGGCCCTTCGGCACGCCGTCCAGCGGGCTGCCTATTTTCCATTGCCCCAGTTCGACTGCTTTATAGCTTTGAGGAAACGAATTCGTCGGCGGCCGATAATCCGGCCCAACCGTCAAAATCCCGGCGCGAGCGGAAGATGGCGACAGCAAGGACGCGGCCAGCAAAATCGCTGTGGCGGCTCCAGCCGCGCCCAGCGTGCCGCCGGTGGGATGGGGCGGGGGAGCGACGGCGAGCTTTCGCGAAGAGCGTCTCATCAGGGTAAGATAGAATACGGGCGTCAGGAAGAGACCAAAGAGCGTCACACCGATCATCCCGGAAAATACCGCGATGCCCATGGCCTGCCTCATTTCCGAGCCGGCCCCGTGCGCCACCACCAGCGGAAACACGCCCGCGATGAACGCGATCGATGTCATCAGAATCGGACGCAGCCGAAGCCGGCTCGCCTCGACCGCCGCCTGAAACGGCGGAAGACCTTCCTCGTCCTGCTTGTGGCGGGCGAATTCGACAATGAGAATGGCGTTCTTGCAGGCCAGGCCGACGAGCACGATCAGTCCGATTTGCGTGAAAATATTGTTGTCGCCGCCTTTGAGCCACACGCCGGTGATGGCAAAGAGCAGGCACATCGGCACAATGAGGATGATCGCCAGCGGCAGCCGCAAACTCTCGTATTGCGCGGCCAGCACAAGGAAAACGAGCAGGATGCAAAGCGGATAGACGTAAATTGCCGAGTCGCCCGCAAGGACGCGTTGGTAGGTCAAGTCCGTCCACTCGAACGTCATGCCCTTGGTGAGGTTCTCCTTCGCCAGCTTGGCGATCAACGCCTCCGCCTGTCCGGAGCTAAAACCCGCGGCGGGACCTCCGTTGATTTCCGCCGCCGGATAACCGTTATAACGAAGCGCCCGGTTGGGGCCGTGAGTTTCCGTCACTTTCACCACCGCGCCTAACGGTACCATCTCGCCCTTGTCGTTGCGCGTTTTCAGCCGGGTGATGTCTTCGGGACGGTCGCGGAATTGCGCATCGGCCTGCGCGATGACCTCGTAGGTGCGCCCGAAGCGGTTGAAATCGTTGACGTAGAGCGACCCTAAATATATCTGCATCGTCTGGAACAAGTTCTCCAGCGGCACGCCTTGCTCCTTGGCTTTGATGCGGTCGATGTCCGCGTCAAGCTGCGGCACATTGACGGTAAACGTCGAAAAGACGCTGTCCAACCCCGGCGTCTGATAGCTTTTGCCGATGATGTTTTGGATGTTCCGGTAAAGGGCATCGTAGCCCAGATCGGCGCGGTCTTCCACGTAGAATTTGAAACCGCCAATGGTCCCCAGCCCGTTCACCGGCGGCGGCGGCACGGCGAGAATGAATGCCTCCTGAATTCCCGCAAACTTCTGGTTCAATGCCGCGGCGATGGCCGGCCCGCTGAGCGCGCGCGTTTTGCGTTCCTCGAACGGCTTCAGGGTGAAGAAAACGATGCCTTCATTCGGTGACACGCTGAACCCGCTGATGCTCAATCCAGGAAACGCGACGGCGCTTTCAACTCCGGGTTGTTTGAGACCGATGTCCGACATCCGGCGGATCACCGCCTCCGTGCGGTCAAGCGACGAGGCTTCGGGCAATTGCGCGAAGGCGACAAGGTATTGCTTGTCCTGCGTCGGCACAAAGCCAGTGGGGACTTTGTTGAATCCCCAACCCGTCAGCGCGACGAGACCCGCATAAATGACCAGCGCCGCGGCGCTCTTGCGAAGAACGCTGCCCACCCCGGCGGAATACTTGACCCCTACCCAGGCGAATGCCCGGTTGAACGGCCGAAAAAACCAGCCGAGCGCTTTTTCCATGAGTGCCGCGAACCGGTCCTTGGGCGCGTTGTGGTCTTTCAGCAACACCGCGCAGAGAGCGGGCGAAAGCGTCAGGGAACTGAACGCCGAAATCACCGTGGAGATCGCTATCGTGATGGCGAATTGCCGATAGAATTGCCCGGTGAGGCCGCTGATAAACGCCGTCGGTACGAATACCGCGCACAACACCAGCGCCGTCGCGATGATCGGGCTGGTCACTTCGCTCATCGCCCGTTTGGACGCGTCCACCGGCGATAAACCCAGCGCGATGTTCCGCTCCACGTTTTCGACCACCACAATCGCATCGTCCACCACGATGCCGATGGCCAGAACCAGGCCGAACAGGGACAAATTGTTGATCGAAAAGCCAAGCGCCAGCATCACGCCGAACGTGCCGATCAACGAGACGGGTACCGCCGCCAATGGAATGATCGACGCCCGCCACGTTTGCAGAAATAGAATAACCACGATGACCACGAGCAAAATCGCCTCCAGCAGCGTATGCACCACCGCTTCGATCGAGTGCTGCACGAACACCGTCGGGTCATAAACCACGGAGTAATCCACGCCGTCGGGAAAATTCTTCTTTAGTTGCTCCATGGTGCGCCGCACGTTCTTGGAGAGTTCGAGCGCGTTGGCGCCGGGAGTTTGGAAGATGGGCAGCGCCACAGCCGTTTTGTTGTTCAACAGCGAACGCAGGGAATAGCTGTCGGCGCTCAACTCGATCCGCGCGACGTCCTTGAGCAGGGTTTTTTCGCCGTTCGGCCCCGTTTTCACGATGATCTGCCCGAACTCTTCCGGCGAAACCAACCGCCCCTTGGCGTTGATCTGGAGTTCAAATCCCACCGGACTCGCCACCGGCTGCTGGCCGATCACTCCGGCGGCGATCTGCACATTCTGTTCGCGGATCGCGGCGACAATATCGCTGGCGGTCAGATTGCGGGCCGCCACCTTGTCCGGGTTGAGCCAGACGCGCATCGCGTAATCGCCCGAGCCAAAAATCTGCACATCGCCCGCCCCGGGAATGCGCGCGAGCACGTCCTTCACCTGGAGCGTGGCGTAATTGCGCAGATAAACTTCGTTATACCGTCCCGTGGGCGAAAACAAGTGGACCACCATCGTGAGATCGGGCGATTGTTTGGTGGTCGTCACACCCAATTGGCGGACTTCTTCCGGCAATTTGGGCAGCGCCTGGGAGACGCGGTTTTGCACCTGCACCTGCGCCTTATCGACGTCCGTTCCAAGTTTGAAGGTCACCGTCAGCGTCATTACCCCGTCGGGCGTCGCCTGCGAGAACATGTAGAGGGAGTCTTCCACGCCGTTGATCTCCTGCTCCAGCGGTGAGGCGACAGTCTCCGAGATGGTTTTCGGATTCGCGCCGGGATAAACCGCCCGCACCACAACCGTCGGCGGCACCACCTCCGGGTATTCGCTGATCGGCAGGCGCCACATCGAGATCAGCCCAACCAGGAAAATCAGCGCCGAAAGCACGCCGGCGAAGATGGGCCTCCGGATAAAGAAGTGTGAGAAGTTCATAGGTTTTAGCGCTTCGCCATTCTATCCACTTCAATCTTCGCCACTTGTTCCTGGGGTGTCACCGGCATCCCGGGGCGGACCCGTTCCATTCCGTTGACAACGATCTTTTCCCCCGCCTGCAACCCGGAGCGAATGATGCGTTTGCCCCCAATCACCGGCCCCAGCGTCACATCCTGATACGCCACGGTGTTGCTGGCCGTCAGCGTGAGCACATATTTCTGCGCCTGATCGGTCCCAATTGCGTCTTCAGACACCAACAGGGCCGCGTGCCGCGCGCTCAACGGAACCCGAATGCGCGCGAATAATCCCGGCACAATCCGTCCGTCATCGTTCGGAAACACCGCGCGCAACAGGATGCTTCCGGTGCCCGAATCGACATGGTTGTCGAACGATTCAATATGGCCTTTGTGCGGAAAACCCGTTTCGTCGGCCAGCTCCAGATCAACCGGCGTCCGTCCGTCGCCGTCGGTCTCAATTTTTCCGCAATGAGCAAGGGCGTTGAATTTTAGCAGGGAATCCTCGTCAACGTCCGCATACACGTAAACCGGATTCACCGAGACAAGAGTCGTCAATACTGAACTTCCGCCCGGATCGCCGTTGACGTAGTTGCCTTCCGTTAGAAGGGCGCGGCTGACGCGGCCGTCAATGGGCGCGCGGACCTGCGTGTATTCGAGATCGAGTTTGGCGGAGTCGCGCGCGGCCTCGGCGGCCAGCAGCGCGGCTTTCGCCTCGTTAAAACGCGCCACACGCGCGTCGCTTTCCTCGGTGGAAATGGCGTGGGTCGCCAGCAGGTTTTTAGCGCGATTCGCTTCGCGCCGGGCGTTCTCCAATTGCACGCGGGCGCGGTCTGCTTCCGCTTCGAGCCGGTCATACGCCGCCTGGTGCCAGCGCGGGTCAATGACAAAGAGCACGTCCCCCTTTTTCACTAATTGGCCGGATTGAAACCGCACTTCCTGAATGTACCCGGAAACGCGCGGACGAATCTCGACCGACTCCACCGGCTCGGTTCGCCCGGTGAATTCTTCCCACTCGACCAGTTGCTTTTGCTCGACGGGCGCCACCGTCACTGACGGCGGCGGTGGCGGCGCCGGACTGGCGTTGCCGCTGCAACCGACCACAATGATCGCCGCGACCGCGACGGCCAGGGCGAGCACAGTGGACCCCACAACATTCCTGGTGATCTCAATTTTTTTCATAACGATTCCGAATTCATCCGTTCAACAAGGACGACGAACAACCCCCGGCGGCCAGGACATGGCTTCGCCGATTGATTTACGCGGTGCATGGGAAAAAGTCCCCGCCGCGCACGAGGCGCTGACGGTCTGACCACTCGGCGGCGCTTCGCACCTTTTCCTCCGCGAGATCGGGCAGGACCAGGAGCGGCGCAATGGTGGTCGCGGCTATTGCGGTCGCTTCATTGACCGCCTGCCAGACAAGGCGCGTTTCCACTCCCGCATAATCAGCGCTCAACCGCCGCGCGAGGGCTGACTTAAGATCTTCCAACTTGGCCATGATAACGTTGTTTTTCATAGTGTGTCTTTCGTGTTCTGTATGAATAATTTAACTGACCGGTCAATTCTATCTTTCGCAGTATTTATGCGTATTTCTCCGTTTTTATTCGTTTGGGGTCGTTAGGCGGGGACTGTTTTCGCCCCAATGTAATCCATGATCATGGATTCCATCCCCTCCAAAGGTTTCAAATCGTTCTGCACCCGCGCTTCAACCAACATCCCAATAATCAGCATGTTGATCCTCTGCGCCGCCGCCACGGGGTCTTTCGCAGTGACGGAGCCTTCGCGAATGGCGTCCGCAATCGCGCTCTCCACATACTTGCGGCTGCAATTCATGAACTGCTCGCTCTTGGCCCGGATCTTCTCATCCAGCGTGGCGATCTCGCTTCCGACACTCGTATAAGGGCAACCACAAACATGCCCGTATTGCTCGGCCTTTTCTTTTTGGACTTCGCAAATGTATTTGCACATATTCCGGATCCGTTCCAGCGGAGGAACTTGAGGCGAAAAAATGTGATCCATGTGGGGACGCTTCTGCTTCCAATGCTCCTCGTAGGCAGCCACAACCAAGTCGGCCTTCGAAGGAAAGAAATGATAGAAACTGCCTTTATTGATCCCGGCCCGCTTGCAGATATCGTCAACACTGACCGAACCGTAGCTGCCGTCCCAGAAGAGATCAAATCCCACTTCCAGCAGTTTCTCTTTCGTCTCGCACGTCTTTTTCACAACAGCAGTCTCGCATCACTAGACTGACCAGTCAACTTTTTCTTTCAAGTATTTTTTGGGGTCCGATTGAACCGATGTGCGCACTTCCCCCGATGACCGCGCCGTCTTCGACCACTAAATCGCGGGCGACCATGTCGCCGAACATCCGCGCGGTCGATTTTAGAATAATCGTGCCTTCGCATTGCAGATTGGCCGCCAATTCACCGGCGATTTCCGCCGAACCGGCAACGATCGGCTCCTTCCACCGAAAGCGGTTTTTCGCCGGGACAATGAAATGTCCGGCGACGAAGCTGCCCTTGATTTCGGCGGTCGTGTAAATAGTCAGCGTCCGTTCCGCGACCAGCTTTCCGATGAACCGGCCTTTGATGACGGCGTCCCCCACGATCGTTTCGGTGTTGAAAAGATAGCCCGTGGGCTCAAGTGCGAGCGCACCCTTGGTTTTGAAATTCCGCGACGTCGCGTTGGCAATGCGATAGTCCTGCAAATCAATGTAGCCGCTGCACCATTTGCACATCGAAGATTGCGCCGTTGCCGGAACTTCCACCTTCTTGCCGCACTCAAAGCAAGTGATTTGCTTCCGCTCGAATGCGACCTCGACTGCTTTCGGCGCCGGACCTGGCGCATCCTTGACCTCGTAATTGCGGCGGCAGTTCTTGCAGACGGTGGAGACGGCGGCGCGCGGTTCAGGCTGCGAATGACCGCAGTGCGGGCAGACGACCAAAACCCTCTCCTGCTTGCTCGCTGACATTCAGCATCGGCATTGACCGCCCTCAGCGCAACGCCGGTTTGACCAGTTGTTCGCCGGGCTTGGTCAGATCAGTGGAGGGACGGGCAGGAACTGGACCTGTAGCTGGCGTTGGAGTCGGCGCAACCTTGTTCGGGTTGACTTCCGTTTTCCCGACGAAGGTAACGCCCTCCTCGACGACGAGTTTGGCGGCGCGAATATCACCGAAAAGTTCGGCTTTGGTTTTGATCTCGATTTTCTCCCTGGCGACGATGTTGCCGTTGACCTTGCCGCGGACGACGACGTTCTGCGCGGTGATGTTGCCGTTGATAACGGCGCTATCGCCGAGGTTGAGGACGCCGTCGGTTTGGATTTCCCCTTCGAGTTTTCCCTCGAACGTCAATTCGCCGGAAAACTTGAGGTTTCCTTTGACCTCAACGTCTGACGACAGGACGTTCTTGGCCGTGGGACTTGCTGTGGTGTTCATAACTTTTAAAACTTTCTCCTTTCCCAAAACTTAACAAGAGCCCCAAAAGCCGTCACGCCTGAAATCAATTTAATTATTCACCGCGGTTAATTGGAACCAGCCGATCAGATTCGCCTGCAAAAGGAGATTGCGGGTTGACAAAAATGGGAGGGGGAGGATATTGGTCGAGTATGAACTGTGACAAGAAATACTAAGACCACAGCGGCAAGGGCCTAAGGCTTTGCGGCCTTCGTTGCAGGCTCTATATCGTTCCAACGCCGCGTTTGGCTTGGCAAGGTTTTCTTTAATTCTCCATCGTTTTGAGCCTCTTTCCAGTTTGGAGGCCACCTTTTGATCGATGCCTTAACGGCATCCCAGGCTTGCTCGCGCAAAGTTTCTTGGGCAACGGGATCGGTTTCCTGGTCGGCGCTTAAATTGAGGTAGCAGGCCAAATTGAAGTACAGGTCTCCCTGGTCCTTGCCGTTATCTTCTCCAGCTTTTGCCCGTTTTTGGATTACATCTTTCAAAGCTTTGACGGCGCCGTCCAGGTTGCCGACGGCCTTGAAGAGACGTCCGATAAAGATCACAATCGTGCGGTTGGTGGGGTCAGTTTTTTGGAGTTCAGTGAGGATGCTGCGGAGCCAATCACATTCCTCCCTCCATTCAGGGGTGTCGGGTATGGATGGCTGCAAAATCACCACGGCGCGGGCCAGGGGCGCGGCGAGCTTGGTGACCATGTCGATAAGACTGCTGAACTCCTTTTCAAAAGCATCCACCTTTTCCTGAAGCTCGGTTTTGAATTCGTCCATCCGGGTCTGGACCGCGGCGCGGATCTGATTTTCGCCGTCGGCCAGGGTTTTCTTGAGTTGGCGGTTAATCGCGGCTTTTGTGTCTTCAATCGCCTCAGCGGTGGCCTTGCGTTGTTCACTGAGACTTTTCCAACTCAGAAATCCGAACGCAATGGCGACAATGGCGGCCAGCGCCTCAATCCAGTGAGTGACGTGGTCGTATTCCTTTTCGAGGAACTGTTCGTGGGCCTCGGCTTCGGACGCCAGGCGGTCTTCGTGCTGTTTGGCGTCGGCGCGGATCGTTTCGCTGAAATCGGTCAATTGCTTTTCGAGGTCCAGGGACGGGGCGGGTTGCGGGGCAAAAACATTGGTCACGACAACCACGATTGGGGAGGACTGGGAATTTGAGACGACAGCCTGGGCCTGAGCCGCAGGAACGGCCAGAAGCGCCACAGTGGCGGCAAGGGCGAACGACGGGGCATTGGACCGACGGCGCGACATAAATGGAGCGTAACGCGGGCCGGGGCGGTGTCAACCCGCGGGTGGTTAAAGGATAGCGACCAGAAGTGCGTTAATTTGAAATGTGGGTTCCTTTTATGCAAAGTTGGGACCGGCGCTTGCCCCGTTGAAACGGCGCGGGAGCATGCGGTCGCGCTATTGCGGCAGGCCCAACCGATAGAACATTTGCGTCGCGGTGGCCGGCAGAACGAAGAATGCCTGGTTGTTGACATTGGTGCCGCTTAAAATCACGCCGCTCACGGCGGTCCAATTGGTTGTGTTCAACCCGATATTTTGTTGCAGGACGAAAGGAAAATTGGTCGCCGGATAGGTCAGAATTACTGGTTCGGAAGCTACCGGCTGGGAAATCGAAATCTGAGGCCCGGTGACGATCGTGGATAACGCGGTCAGATTCGTCACGTTGATGCTGAATAGTTGATAGTCTCCAGTATCAATCGACCAGTTGTAGGCCGGGATAATTGTCTTTTGTTCCAGACTCACGCCCAATGTCCAAAACGAACCGGCGTCACGATTGGTGCTGGTTGTTCCATTCCA
>DATAXU010000033.1:0-4733 GCA_036272955.1 Verrucomicrobiia bacterium | reverse complement strand
CGTCCGGCATGCCCTCGCCACGGTCGAGTTGGTCGAGGCCGGCCTTCGTTGTTTTTGGCGGGGTGTGAGACAAAATTCTTCAAATTGGAGATAACGGCTTGTGTTTTTGGATTTGGTGACTGGAATACTAGGCACATTATGAATCAACTTGATAAAACACATATTCTGCGACAAATCGCCGGCATCGCCGCCATGGAACGGGGAAAACTCTCCCGATAGAAAAAACCGGCGGCATCAACGTCTCGGCCCGGCAGATTCAACGGGTCGTCCAGCGCGTGGGCGGCGGCGCCCAGACATGGCAGGAACGCCCGGCCCAACCGGGCCCGTGCGATGCGCCCATCATGTATGTCAGCGCCGACGGCACCGGGTTGCCGATGGTTCCGGAGGAGTTAAAGGGCAGGCGTGGCAAGCAGGAGGACGGCACCGCCAAGACCCGTCAGGTTTACCTGGGCTGCGTGTTCACCCAGCACCGAACCGATGAAAAGGGCCATCCGGTGCGGGATTGGGAATCCACCACCCATGTGTCCAGCTTCAAATCCATCGCCGAGTTTGGCCCCTGGCTGCGCCAGGAGGCCATCCGTCGGGGCATGGCCAGCGCCGGCAAAGTAGTGGTGTTAATCGATGGAGCACGCGGTCTGGAAAACATGGGCAAGGACTGTTTCAAAGACTGCCTGCAAATCGTCGATTTTTACCACGGCATGGAGCACGCGGGCCAAGTGCTGGAGGCCCTGATTGGAAAAAATCATCCGGACTACAAAAGGCGGCTGCGTCGTTGGGCCAAGCGCCTGCTCAAGGACAAAGTCCACAACTTGATCGGACAGGCGCCTCAGGAATGCGCCGGCCAACCGCGGGCAGCAGCGGTGGAAGAAGCCCTGGGCTGCTTCGTCCATAACGCCAGCCGGATGCTTTACGGAGCCTTCCGAGCGGCGGGTTACTTCATTGGCTCGGGCGTAGTGGAAGCCGGCTGCAAAACCGTCATTGGT
The DNA here is from genome assembly GCA_036272955.1 of Verrucomicrobiia bacterium. Taxonomy (GTDB): domain Bacteria; phylum Verrucomicrobiota; class Verrucomicrobiia; order Limisphaerales; family Palsa-1400; genus DATAUD01. Next base: position 3,750 of record DATAXU010000033.1, on the reverse strand, counting down.
GGCCGCTGCAAACAATCGGGTATGTTCTGGTCGCAACCCGGCGCCGAAAGGATACTGGCCCTGCGCTGTCTGCACAGCCGCCGCCGACTCGAGGAGTTCTGGAAATACGGATTGAATAAACAGGCCGCCCGCAACGACGCCTTGGCACTGTCGACGTAAATGAAGAATTTTGTCTCACGCCCGATTGCAAAAATCTGTCAAAAGAGAGCTTGCTAAAATCCGGAAAATCCTCAAAACTCACCCGCAAAAAGTGCTACAGACCCCAAATTATGAATCCCAACAAGTTTCGAAATCATGCAATTGCCATTCTCATGGCCGCCTGTCTCGCCGACGGGGCCGCTAATGGCGCCCCCGTGACGGTCGCCAATTATTCGTTTGAAGCCGACGTGCAGAGCCAAGGCTCCGAAAGCGGGCCGCCGATTACCGGATGGACGGCGTCCGGGTCTTTTGAGGCGGTGAGGTATCCAGCGCCCGGCGAGTTTGCGAGCGATCCGCTGCCGGCTCCCGCCGATGGCCATCAACTGGTGGAGCTTAATGCCAACAGCCTTGTCTATCAGGACGTCGGGCCGCTGCAACCGCTCACCACCTATACATTGACGGTCGCGATTGGCGAGCGCACGACTCTTGGTTATGCGGAAGGCCCAGGTTTGATCGCACTTATAAACGGCACGAACGAGGACGGAATGTTGCTTTCCCAGACAACGGTTAACAATACGGGGTTGGACGGGACTTTCACAAATTTCTCGGTTGCCTTCACCACTGCGGAAACGGTCAGTGGAGATTTAACGATCGTCCTGGAAACCACGACGGCGATTCAGATATCGTTCGACAACGTCCTGCTTGACGCGATCGCCGCCGGTTTAATCCCTGTCGCGACTACGCCCACTTTCAGTCCGCCGGCCGCCTACCCCGGAGACATTGTCATCGCGACAGAGGCGGCCACGGGTCCCGCTCCTCTCTACTATGAATGGCAGGGGGATAATGGCAGCGGAGGGGCGACCTGGAGTGCGGCAGGCCCGTTCAGCGCCACCCCAACATTCACCATTAACACCAGCGGCGACACGAATCTTTCCTATGAATATCGAGTTGTTGTTTCGAATAGTTCCGGAGCCGTTACAAGCCCGCCGGGAACGCTGATTATAACGAACGGCGCGCCTATTGTCCTACAAAATCCAACCCCGCAAGTCGAATCTTTTACGGTCGGGGACACGGCGTCCTTCTCGGCGGCGTTTGACGGCACCCGCCCGATGTATTACCAATGGCAGGCGGACGATGGCAGCGGCCCTGTGAATGTGACTGATGGCTCCTATAATAGCAACACGCTGGTCATTACGAATCTGCAAATGAGCGATGCAGCTCTTGCATATACCTGTATCGCCTCAAACTCTTACGGGACGACGGTTACTACGTCCTTCGCCACGCTAAACGTCGATGCATTGCCTGGTCCTGACGCCTTTGGCAACATCGTCATAGAAGATAACGAGTCCAGCGGCGCGTCATATCAGCCGACATATGTGCTGGCCACCAATAGCCTCATCGCCAACCAACTGCCGAGCGTGGTGGGTCCGGGCGATTTTCAACTGGAGGGATCGGCGGGCATTCCTATTCTGACGGACGGCCTTTATCCACCGACGGGTGATAACTATGATATAATGGCAACGGTGGGGGATGATGGTGGAACGACTTTAACCTACAACTTGAACACCGCCATTGCTCCACTTGGATATGATCTGACCAGCATCGTCGCCTATGGCGGATGGCTCAACGGCGGACGTGATCAAATGGCGGCAAACCTTTACTACTCCACTGTAACCAGTCCCACAAACTTCATTCAATTCGACACTTATGACTTTACCCCCCCTTATGCAGCAAACCCGGCGAGCCAGGTGACTGTTTTGCCCTCAACCGAATATTTGGCGACGAACGTTGCGGCGGTGGAATTCGACTTCACCGGACAAGATGTGGAAAACGGTTATGAAGGACTCTCTGAACTGCAAATCTTGGGACAAGCCGCGCCGGTTCCCGCAGTAATGATCCAACGTTCAGGCGCCAACATCGTGTTAACCTGGTCCAGCGGGGTTCTCGTCGGAGCCGGCGCCGTAAACGGGCCATATACGCCGGTTGGCTCCGCGTCGCCTTATACGACGCCATTGACTAACGTCTCGAGATTCTTTAAGCTACTCATACAGTAATTTGGTCCCGGCGGACAGGTCTGCGTTTGCCGGGCTTCTAAAATAGATATGGTCCAAAACTGGAAGAATGAATAATTACGGTGGGTCAGCAGGCCGGATTCTGAAATTGCAGATTGAGACAGAGTCGGATTACCGTCATTGCACCCATGAAAGCATTTGAAGTAAAGGCGGGGGGCGAAATAAAAGGGTTCCGCGCATTCACCTTAATCGAGCTTTTGGTGGTGATAGCCATCATCGCGATTCTGGCAGGTATGTTGTTGCCCGCGTTAGCCAGATCCAAAAGCGAGGCATTGAAAGCCCAATGTTCCAGCAACCTCAGACAATGGGGCGCGGCCGAAGTCATGTACGCCGGAGACAACAATGGCTATTTCCCGGACAACTCACTTGGAATCGACATGAGCTGGATGGCGCCGTTGTTCACCAACAGCTTTTACCGGGCCTATTTGACGCCCGCTGTCCGGGACACCGCGGCGACCGCAGGCGCCTCCCTCGGCGTGCTGTATTGCCCGAGCGCCCCCTATTCCGCTGAGGCTGCGGCGGTTGACGACAATGCCAGTTTGGCCCCATTGATTGGGTATTTCTACCTGCCGGGACGCACGGATCCCGCCTCGGACGGCTGGAGATATTCCGATCCCTGGCCGGCCTTAAGCGGTTGGGCGACTCGCAAGAAAATGGGCGGGCCTTATCATCTGGCGCCAATTATGAGCGATTTGGTGCAAGCGCTGGGGAGTTGGAGCGTTTCGGCCAATGCGGGCGTGAACATGGTTTGGACGGATAATCCTGGCGGGAAAACAGTTCCGATTTCCAACCACGCGGACACCGGTCGCGCGAACGTCCCGGGAGGAGCCAATTTTCTATTTGAAGACGGGCATGTGACCTGGACGGCCTTTAACGTGAATAACGCACGGGGCACTGTGGACGTGGGTGCAATGAACGGCAGTTGGATTTGCTTTTATAAATTGCCGAACATTGCGACCAATTAATCACACCGGCCAAGACCTTTGCCGTCCGCCATCCTCATCATCGCGAAGGTGGACGTACCCTGCCGCCATCGTTGCCATGATGTTGCGATGCACTGTGAGCGGAAATTCGGCGTAAGGCGGAATGGGAGGGATGGGATCGGATGGTTCGAAAGGAGGGACAATCACCGAGAAGGGAGGGACTGGGGGAGGAGCGGTTGGCGCGGGACTGGCCAATACAGGGATTCTCCTTTTAACAAACTGCACGCTGGCAGGAAACATTGCGCTGGGTGGAACCGGAGGCACCGGTGGGACACCTTCCCTGGGGCTTGCCGGCGTTGGCGGGTTGGGTGGGTCGGCGCACGGAGCCAGTGTAAGCCAAGACTCGGGTAGCGCCGTCATGACCAGTTGCACCATCAGCAGCAATGAATCCATTGGCGGGAGTGGCGGCACCGGTGGCGGCGGAACGCTCGGGCCGGGCAGCGGGAACAGCGGGGGTGTGTTTTCAGCCGGAAGTGTGGAGGTCCAAAATTGCATCATTGGGGGGAATTAGGCGACGAATTCTCCAGATGTGGACGGGACCGTGCAGAGCGGCGGTT
>DATAXU010000032.1:0-47474 GCA_036272955.1 Verrucomicrobiia bacterium | reverse complement strand
AGCGGAACAAACTGGAGTTGTCGCCGGCGGCACAAGAGGCGGCGGCGCGGGAACGAAGGCGGAACATGGACCCTGAAGAGCAGCGGTTGAGAATTCAGCAGGTATTGGGCACCGGAAAGTACCGCGTTGAATGGGACAACGAGAAGAAGAGGATGATAGGGCCTGGGGCGCCGGCGTATTACGAAGAGGAGGCGATAAAGACCCGGCTTCGGAAAGAGATCGAGGACCGGAAAAAGGCTGGGACGTGGCCGAGTGATGGTTTTGGAGCTACTTTGTGAAGAGAGGATTGAAGGAGGCAATGTAATTCATCGAATCCGTCTCAAGTTGACGGCATCCACGTTGCACTTTGATGGGTACGACGATTTCGAGGATTATTTCGGGCTGCGGTGCCATTACTTCCTGAGTGGAGTTATCGCAACAATTCCAGTGCCGTTTGTCTTTGCAAAAGGCCAGTTTGAACGCGGAATCGCGGCGAAGTTGCTGAATGAATTAGTGGCGGACCCTTACCTGTATCTTGATGAGGCGGGGGGGAAGAAAATGAACTCGGCGCATTCGGATTTGCTGCGGAAATTCACGGAGTTGGCATTTGATGAGTCGGTGGCAGTTCGTTGGCAGGAATCTCAGCCAACGGAAGCAGACAATATTGATGTGGGGCCAGTGACGGAAACGGAATCGCAAAATGATTTGATTGAATCGTCGGGGAGTCCGTTTTGATTATAAGCACAAAGCATGATCCGCTACCGCTTGGGCATGGAGGCGAATCAATTCAGGAAGCTTATTTTCGAGTTTGGTCATCGCCTTTTGAGTCTCGGCCTCCAGACTGGATAGGGTTCCCGCACCGCCGCGAAGCTCAACGAGGGCGAGTTGTTTTGCCTGCGCATATTGCATTCGCACTGCGTGTACTTCGGCCTGGGGCAACGGGGCAGCGGCGTTATACCGAAACGCAGATTCACAGCTAACGCGCCATGCCAGTAAGCTATGGCGGCGCGTGTCGCCAATTCCCGGCAATTTCTTCATCGTTGAGGTAATGTCGAGCGCAGACTCAATCCCGTTCGCCAAAAGAGTCGCCTTATCATTGCGGCGAATACTGGGAATGGAATGGTTGCGTATCAGTTGCGAGTCCAGGTACTGGCGCAATTGGGCCTCTCGTTTTCTTGTTTCCAACACCTTAAAAGCAGCAGTCTCGTCCTCACATGCTTTTCGGAACCGTTCATCGACCGACTGAAGGGTTGATCTCAGTGGCCGGACTTTAGCTTGATAGTTGGTGAGTGTTGTGCTTAGTCTTTCCCATGTGTCGTTCATTTCGCGGCGTGTTTGCTCAACGGATTGCGCACGCGCATTAACCGCAGTATCCCACTTGCGTTTTTCCTCCTCGAATTTTGCTGTTGCCGCCTCGAAAAGTCGCGATTGGGCCGAGTAGGCACTAAGCTGTGAAAGATGCTCTGCATCTAATCGCAATTGGAGGCGGGCCTTAGTGGCTTGGGCGTCGTTCAGGGCGCGAGCATATTCGCTTTCAATTTGAGCTACAGTTGCAGCGTATTTCGTCAACAGGCGCTCATGCTCTGCTTTGGCCTCCACCAAGGCATCTGCGCGTGCGTTGCTCTCCGCTATAAGGCGATACTGGCGGTCGCTTGCGGCGCAGGCAGACTTCTTCCACAGTAAAGCAAGAAATGCAGCAGTGATGGTTCCCGTTAAAACGGTGGGCATAATAAAGCCAAACGACGCCACCTCACAACATACAATGGCGGATAGGGTAAAGCTGATGAGACTGATGCGGGCTATGCGTTCACTGCTACTTAACGTCAACCTGGGGACTTTTGCGGGGCGTGGTATGGTGGGCGGTAATGGTCGGACTGGCGGCGACGGTGGTTCGAACGGTGGCAGAACAGGCGGTGCGGGTGACTGGGGCTTGGTTAGCCGAGGCGGGGAAGGCCGTGCCAGTAGCAAAGGTTTTGCTGTTACATCGGGAAGTGGAAACGTGGAGTTAAGTGTCCTCGACATGAGTCCCGAACTCGTTATGCGGTCAATCAGCGTCCAGAATGCTGCTGCATCGGAAACTGTGCCAGAAGTGCCAAGGTGGACTGCAACCGCGATGAAGAAGTTGGGACCTCCGCCAGAACTGATTTGACACCAAGGACAAGCTGTGAGCCCGTTCCAAAACCTGTGGCTAGGATCATAGGTACAAGTCTTTCGGGCAACATAGAGCGATTCTAGGGCAAGCGCCCATTCCTGACCCGTTGGTCTGGCGTTCGGGCGTTCCGAGCCCGGGAGGAAAGCTCGCTCGAATAGGCGTATCAATTTCTCTGGAAGTGCTGAGAGAGACAACGTGTGTGGTGGCACTTTAACACCGCGATTCCAACCATGAGGACTGAATGCGAACAAAAATCTTTCAATTGACTCGTGAATTTCATAGAAATGTTGACCTTCCGGAACCCCGGCGAAAGGATGTCGTCCCATAAATAAAAGCTGGAATATCAAGACGGCCAAACCAAAACGATCATGGCTTGGCGTGCGCTCTAGGCCGTGGTATCCGTGAGCCCTGATTTGCATTTGAAGTTCTGGGGGTGTCCAAAGCGGAATGCCAACGTCACAAAGGAAGCGATGGCTTGCATTACAGACCTGATAAGAGTCGCAATCAATTAAGCGAACCAGTCCCTCTTTCGTTACGAGCAAATTCTTCTCGTTGACGTCCGCCATCACTACCCCGTTCGCGTGTAAGGTCTCGAATGCGATGGCGCAATTCCTTGCAACATGGATTAGAAAATCCCAGGCGGCGGACGGGAATTCAAGTTGGCGGTCGCGCGGACCATAAAGCCTGTGGATTTCCTTGCCAGCGACGCGAGGCATTAGAAAACCGCGCACCGATGAGTGGCCGTTCGTCGCATATAAAAGTGATTTGGGCCATGCGGCGGCAATGGTTAGTCCAACAGATGGGGAGCGACACAAATACTCAAGCTTGGCTGCTTTTTGGGAATTAGGGGGTGAGTGATAAACTTTGGCGACTAGGGATTGGTCGGAGATCACCTCGTAAATAGCCCCTTCGCCGCCAGGAGTCGTTAATTGCGCGCCAAGTCGAGTGAGGATACCACGATCATTGACCAGCATCATTGGAAGCGTCCTCCGTGTCGTGCCAACACGCTAAAACCAATGTTTTGTCGTCGTCCGTGCGAACACTAACCGCCTCCGACGCTAAAAACGTCTGTAATGGTGCGATGAGACTGGTCTCATCAGTGCAAGCACGTATGGTGTCAAACATTGGCTTGAAAAACGGTTCATGAGGTTTATGTCCGGCAAAATTCAATGCGAGGGTCTGGAGTCCGTCTGTGAATCCCGCAACAGCGCCGATTGGGCCTTCCAGGCGGACAAATTGCATCGCGTCTAATGCCAAATCCGTCGTGATAAAAGTGGTGATGTTGGCGAACTCACCAGTTTGTGGCCATGTTCCTTGCATCAGGATGCCGTCCAGTTCAACAACCCAGCCGCCATCTCCAATTTGGGCAAATACAGCGCCATCCGAGCCGACAATTCCTAGTAAAAGGGTACAAGCGAGCTGGCTTAATGTTGTCCCCTCACGCTCGGCAACGGTGGTAAGGTGATTCAAGACTTGGCGCATCCATTCACGCACTTCTTCCGCAGTGATTAGGAGGAAATTGAGGTCAGCGCGTGGTATGACGGAAAGTAGATGTCGAACCGCTTCGCCCGACCCTATGTGAGAGTGAATGGCGCTGCCCGCCCCGTCGGCCACGGCAACGATTAGAAATTCATCGTCACCCGTGTTAATTCGCAGAAAGTCATGGGCGTCTTGACACGGAACACCTGAGCGCTGGTGTGAAGTCCCAACTACGCTCGAGGGAACGACTCGCCACATGGGATTATGTTTATACCTGGGCCCACCCGGTCGGTGTGGCTGGATTCGACAAGGGAACCGCATCCCCCGGTTTGGATTGTGATACAGACTGTTGGGAGTTCGATAGCCACTGGAACAAGTCACGAAATCGAAGGCCCTTTAGTTTTAGTGGTGCGCGTTGCGGCGATAATTCGGTAAGCCTGTCCATATCCGCGCCCTCTACGCCGACGGCAAAGAAGGAGAACTTCTTTTGCTCCTCTCCTTGGTGAAGCTTTTCCTTCGCTTCTGTCCAGAACTGGCTGCCCGCGTCGGTTGGGCCCCCGTCGGTTATTAGGAATACCCAAGGCCGATAAAACTGAATTCCGTTCTGGCGATATTCCGCCTTACGGTCTTCCAATAATTTTAGGGCAGTCACGACAGCTTCGCCCATTGGAGTATCGCCTTTGGGTGCGAGTGCCGGTGGCGTGAAGCTTTCTGCCGTGGTGAAGTTTTGCACAACGTCCACCGAACCGCCGAATGTGACGATTCCAATCTCAACCCGCTTACGTGCTAAGGTATCCGCAGCCAATTCGTCCCGATAGACGGCGATACCGGACTGTAGTTCGCTAATTGGTGCCCCGCCCATTGAACTTGAAATATCGAGAACCAAGAGGGAAGCGCAACGTGGTTCCGGGTTATCCGCAAACCCGATCTTGCCTGCATCAAAAGGTGTCTGTTCCATATCAATTCTCCGCCAGTATTGGGTTGTGTCTCGGCCATCAAGATACTTTATCCAATAGAGCCCGATGCCCGGAATCCCCGCTGAAACGTAATGACGACCGCTTGACGAAATCTCGTAACGCAATCCCGGAATGCCAATGCTCCACCCAATCCCCTTCGTCGTAACCGTAGTTCGCAACGGTCCGCGGTTAAATACCTTGCGCCATCGCCAACTCATACGTTTCGTTGGACATTACGGTGCCGATTTTAGTGGTGGAAACCCCTGTCGTCAACTACTTGCTGCCAAAACCTTAGGATCGGGCGCCGGGAACAAAAACAGCTAGGATAGGCAAAAGAGATGCTGAATTTGCGCAAGCCCTCACTGGTGGTGGCGGCATTGGCACCAGTGTTGCGGGGGCAGGACGGGCGCAATCCTGGTGCCAATGACGACACAACCAGGCACTTGTTGGGGCGGAGTGTTCTGCCTTCGCTGAAGCTACGGCACGACAAGTTGGCATTGGGCTTGGCTTTCGATTTTTAGCAAGACAGATGATCCGCCGCCGCTAAAGGCTATGGCGGGACAGGCGACACCGAAATACGTATCGGGGTCCCGATGAAATCTCCACGCGAGCCGGATTCGTCCTTGATGGCCGACGCCTCGCGCTGTAGAGTCGAATCATGAAGGCGATTACTTTAAATGAAGCCCAGTCATGCCTGGACGAACTTTTCGAGGACGCTCAGGCCGGCTCGCCTGTGCTGCTGGTGCGAGGAGGAGAAGTTGCCAAGTTGGAACGTGTGGCTCCGCCGGAGTTTGGCGGGGATCTGGCAACCTTGGAGAAGATGCTCGTGGATGCGGTGGAAGGGCCGCACCCGGAGTGGACGCCGCAAGACCTCGAGGATATTGCCCGGCGCGTGCGATCCAAGCAACGCGAATGAGCCTGAAGATCAGGCGTTCTGATTGGTTTATCGGCGACTTGGAGCACTACGCGGCGTGGTATCAGGAGGAAGCGGGCTGGGACGTTGCAGAACGGTATCTGCGCGCCGTGAGCGCGACATTAGCCAAACTGGCAGACATGCCCGGACTTGGCCGCCTCGCGCGGTTCTCGGCCCCGGTCTTGCGGAACCTTCGGGTTATCAGGTTGAGCGGCCATTCGAGAAACATCTGATTTTCTATCACCACGATGAAGCAACGCTTTATGTTGAACGGTCCATTCACGGCGCTCGCGACCTACCACGGCGTCTGACGCAGACTCCTGGGGCAGAGGGACGGTAATTCCAGGGTCAATTACAAATCCATTATGCATTTTCGGATTTTCAGTCCTCTGATCTACCCACTGAGCTATCCTGCCCCCACCGGCGTCAACGATATGCCAGGGACGCCGGCGAGCGCAAGCGCAGAGTGCAAAAGAGCAAAACCAAGGAGGTCCGCGAACAAGCACGATCTGTTCACCGGCTTTTGCTTGTGTTACCGCACTTGGCCGGCGAAGGCGCAAATCTGATACAATCCGCGCTTAGTATCTGTAATGCTCTGGCTTGTAAGGACCATCCGGCGAGACGCCCAGATACTCGGACTGTTTGCGAGTCAGTTGGGTCAGCTTGACGCCGATTTTTTCCAGATGCAGGCGCGCGACTTCCTCGTCGAGCTTCTTGGGCAAACGATAGACACCCGGGCTGTAACTGTCCTTGTTTTTCCAAAGATCCAGTTGCGCCAGCACCTGGTTGGAAAAGGAATTAGACATGACAAAACTAGGATGACCCGTGGCGCATCCCAGGTTGACCAATCGCCCCTCCGCGAGCAAATAGATGCTGCGTCCGCCGGAGAAAGTGTATTTGTCCACTTGCGGTTTGATGTTGAGCTTTTTGACGCCGGGAGCTTTGTTGAGCAGTTCGACCTGAATCTCGTTGTCGAAATGGCCAATGTTGCAGACGATCGCCTGGTCTTTCATCTTTTTCAAATGGTCCAGGGTGATGACTTCGCAATTGCCGGTGCAGGTAACATAGATGTCCCCGTGCCCCAACGTCTCTTCAATGGTCGTGACTTCGAAACCTTCCATCGCGGCCTGCAATGCGTTAATAGGATCGATTTCGGTGACGATGACGCGCGCGCCAAAGCCGCGCAACGAATGCGCCGAGCCTTTGCCGACGTCGCCATAACCGCAAACCACGGCGACTTTGCCGGCGACCATCACATCGGTCGCGCGCTTGATGCCGTCGGCCAGGGATTCGCGGCAGCCGTAAAGATTGTCGAACTTCGACTTGGTGACGGAGTCGTTGACGTTGATTGCGGGAACGAGAAGTTTGCCCGCTTCTTTCATTTGATAGAGACGATGGACGCCGGTGGTGGTTTCCTCGCTGACGCCGCGCCAATCCTTCACGACGCCGTGCCAGAAGCGCGGACGCTCCTTGGCGACGCGTTGAAGAAGATTCTTAATGACATCTTCCTCGTGCGAACTGCTGGGAGATTTGACCCATTTGTCGCCGTTTTCCAATTCGTATCCCTTGTGGATTAGAAGCGTGGCGTCGCCGCCATCATCCACGATGAGCTGCGGCCCCTGGGAGTTGGGGAACGCGAGCGCGCGAAAGGTGCAGTCCCAATATTCCTCCAGCGATTCGCCTTTCCAGGCGAAAACGGGAATGCCGGTTTTTGCAATCGCCGCAGCCGCGTGATCCTGTGTGGAAAAAATGTTGCAACTGGCCCAGCGGACTGAAGCGCCGAGCGCCGCGAGACTTTCAATGAGTATTGCCGTCTCAATGGTCATATGCAGGGAACCGGTAATGCGAACGCCTTTGAGCGGTTTGGACGTGGCGTATTTTCGGCGGATCGACATGAGGCCGGGCATTTCATGCTCGGAAATGTCAATGGCTTTCCGACCGGATTCGGCCAGCGACAGGTCTTTGACTTTGAAATCCTGGTGGGATGCGGATGTTTTGGGCATAGAAATAGTTTTCAAGTTTATTTGACGGCTTTTTTGAGCGCGGACGCTTTGTCCGTTTTTTCCCACGTCAGGTTGTTGAGGTCGTTGATTTTTCCAAAGTGTCCGTAGTTCGTCGTTTTGGAGTAAATGGGGCGGAGCAGGTTCAATTGTTTGACAATGGCGGCCGGCTTGAAGTTGAAAACTTCCCTCACGGCGCTCTCAATGTGTTCATCGTTCACTTCGCCCGTGCCGAATGTATCGACGCAGACCGAAACAGGATCGGGATAACCGATGGCGTAGGCGAATTGAATTTCGGCGCGAGTAGCCAACCCGGATGCCACAATATTTTTGGCCACATAACGGCCCATGTAAGCCGCGCTGCGGTCCACCTTGGAGGGGTCCTTGCCGCTGAAGGCGCCGCCGCCGTGACGGCCCATGCCGCCGTAGCTGTCCACGATGATCTTGCGCCCGGTCAACCCGGTGTCGCCCTGCGGGCCGCCTACCACGAAACGGCCGGTGGGATTGATCAAAAACTGGGTGCGCTTGTCGAGCATTTCCGCCGGGAGGACTTTGCAAATGATTTCCTTGATAATGAAATCCTTGATTTCCTTATGTTTGACATCGGCGGCGTGCTGCGTGGAGACGACGACGTTGACGATGCGCACGGGTTTGCCCTTTTCATATTGTACGGAAACCTGGGTCTTGGAATCCGGACGCAGCCAGGCGACTTTGCCCAGTTTGCGGACGCGATTGAGTTCGCGGCCGAGGCGATGGGCGAACATGATGGGCGCGGGCATCAACTCCGGCGTTTCGTCGCACGCGAAGCCGAACATCAGGCCCTGGTCCCCTGCCCCTTGCTCCGCCGTGTCCTTGCCGTCGGCGGCGCGGGCATCAACGCCCTGCGCGATATCGGGGCTTTGGCGGGTGACTAAATTGGTGATAAAAATTTTCTCGGCATGAAAGACATCGTCGTCATTGACGTAGCCGATGTCGGCGACGGCGGCGCGGACAATTTCATTGATGTTGACCCTGGCTTTGGAAGTGATTTCACCGCCGACCACAACCATGTTGCTTTTGGCGTAAGTTTCGCAAGCCACGCGACTGTGGGGATCCTGCTTAAGATGGGCGTCCAGCACCGCATCGGAAATGGTATCGCAAACCTTGTCAGGATGGCCCTCCCCGACGGACTCTGAGGAAAAAATGTAATTCTTGTTCATGTTTAATTTAATCCAACGTACATATTGACGTATCTTGATAGGAAGATATATACTTTGTGGCAGATGAGTCAACCTTTATTTGCATGGCCGGCACATTAAAAGCATTACGCGCGCTCTCTGACCCGACACGCCTGCGAATTGTCGCGCTCTTGGAGCGCAATGAACTTTCGGTTAATGAGTTGCAGGAAATCACCCGCATGGGGCAATCGCGCATTTCGACTCATCTCGGATTGTTGCAAGAATCGGGCTTGCTGGAATCACGGCGCGAAGGCAAGCGGACGTTCTACCGAATCATCGCCCATGCGGACCCGACGGCGAACGAGTTTATTCAACTGGCGGTGCGCGGCGCGCGGGAACTGCCGGAGCACGCCGCGGACCAGGCGAACCTGAAACGAATTTTGGTCCGGCGCACGCAACAGGCGCAACTTTATTTCAATCAGGTGGCCGGAAGGTTTGATCGCAGTTACGGGCCGGGACGGTCGTGGCAGGCGTTCGGACAACTACTTTTGCGATTGCTGCCGCCCATGACGATAGCGGACCTGGGCGCGGGCGAAGGTTTGTTGAGCGAATTGCTGGCGCGCCGGGCCAAACGCGTGATTGCCGTGGATAATTCGGACCGGATGGTGGCGTTCGGCGCCGCGAAGGCGCGAAAAAACAAAATCAAGAATCTGGAATTTCGCCTGGGCGAATTGGAAAACCCGCCGATCGAAGCCGGGACTGTCGATGTAGCGTTATTGAGTCAGGCGCTGCATCACGCCGTCAAACCAGAGGACGGAATCGCGGCGGCGTTCAAGATACTTCGTCCGCATGGGCAGGTCATGATTTTGGATTTGCTCCAGCATAATTTCGAACAGGCGCGGGAGTTGTATGGCGACCGTTGGCTCGGCTTTACGGAAAGCGATTTGCAAAGCTGGCTCGAAACGGCAGGCTTCAAAAAAATAGAAGTGACAGTCGTCGCCCGCGAAGAGCAACCGCCCCATTTTCAAACTTTGCTGGCCACGGGCGAGAAACCGTAACGCTATCGTGTGAGCGGCGTCGCGGGATATTTCCAGGCCCAGTCGCCGTGGGTTTTATCCAAGGTGTCTTTCGCAACAACGCCCTTATCGTCCTTTTTATTCCAGCCGACAGAGTAAAGAAGAAATTCACCGTCCCCGGTGAGGCGATATTTCAACGGCTGGTCCGTGATGACGTCGCGAGGAACGGCGGGGAGAAAATCCGGCGCGAGGGCATCCAGCGCTTCCGGGAATTGGCCGTGAACGAGACGATAACGCTCCAGGGCGCATCCGACGGAAGCGAGGTTGGCATAGGTTTGCGCCCGCGCCAACCTGCGCTCGAAATTGGTGATCGTCGGCAGCAATATTCGGGAAATCAGCTCGTGATGCAGCAGGTCATGCGCGACTGATCCAAGCTCGGCATGTGCGGCGGCTTCTTTCTGTTCGGCGACATCGGGATCAATCCCTTTTGGCGTCATGACATCATTCTTTTGCTCGTCGTACAGGCGGTGGTAATTCACTTCTTCGAAATAGAACCAGCCCCGCGGCAAAATCAGGCCCACGAGATGCCCCATGAAAGTGTCCGAATCCGCGCGGTCGCCAATACCATCTATCATGGGGAGGGGATCTGGAGTTGACCTGAGGCTCGCAAAAAATGAATCGAAAAGATGCGGTTCGCCGCGGAGAGCACGAACGTCGTCATCCAGGAAATCGAGCGCCCGCAGTTGCCGCGTAAAGTCCGCGAGTTGTTTGTCCGACCATTGACGATGCGCAAGCCCCTCCCAAATTGGCTGCAACGTCTCTGTCAAAATGTCGGCGCGCCTAATTTGAGTAATGAGAAATGGTTCACTTCGAATTGAGTTCATCAAATGGAACATCAGCCCGACGTCTTGGAATGCGCCGTCCGTGCGCCCCAGCGTCAATTCCGAGCAGGCGCGCAATTCCAAAATGGCGGAAAGTTGTTTGATGATTCCCAGATGTTGCAGCGTAATTCCCGGTGAAAAATGCCACCCGTAATTAATATTGAACCGGCTGTATGGGCGGCGGCTGGCATCTTGCAATTCGTTCAGAACCGGATCGGCCACCTTTAGTTTTTCCAAAACCTGCAAGGCGCCGGCGTTTGTGCGCAACAGATACGCGAAATTCAGCGGTTTACCCTCAACCCACGTCTCCTGGATTGTCCCCCCGAACGGCCTAAGCAGCGCGCCGACGGAATCGATTCGCCGCACGGCGTTGGTATCGCGCGGATTTTGGGAGCCGGGAACATAATCGAAAAGCGGCGCAAAAAACGGGGTCATCGCGAAATTCTGGTCATCCGGAACGGGTGGCGGCACGTATTGGGCGAAGTCAAAGCTGTCACCTTTGGCTTCGGCCATGCTTTTATATTTGTCCCAGGCCCGTCTGCCCCGCCAATTTTCCTCGGCCTGATACAGCGCCAGCAGCGTGATCAGTCCGGCCAGGAGCAACAGCAGACCACGCCAGAATTTCCATCGCATCAAGAATGGGAACGGACGGAATTTGTGAAGGGGTTCCATGGGTTAGATGATTTTTTGTTCGACCGGGGCCTCGCTGCGCGGCTGATCTTCCGGCGCCTTCGCGGGAAGCGGTTCAGTCAGTTGCGCCATCCATTGGTCCTGCCGTTGCAACGCGATGACGCTTTCGGGATTGATGGGTCCCGGAGCGCGAATGCCCGATTGCCCATCGTCCCCTGCCAAAAGATTCAACCCAATCACAACCACCCACGCCGCCGCAATCCCAATCCACGCCCGGCGCGCCGGCAGAATCAGTTCCTCCCAAAGTTTCCACGCAATCGACCGCCGCGAATTCGCCATCGAAACAAGAACAGCGTTCCGGACCCGGTCGAGGCGGGGGGCGGCGGCTTCGTGGCGACCCAGAAAAAATTCACGGGGAGTTTTCATGATGCGGTCAATCGTTTCTTAAGCGCTTTTTTGGCGTAATGCAGCCTGGACTTGACGGTGCCCACCGCCGTCCCGGTGATGGCCGCGATTTCTTCGAGCGAAAAATCCTCGATGAAATGCAACAGAAGCACAGACCGATGGGCCGGCGCCAATTCTTCAAGGCTTCTCATAAACCCGGCCTCCTGCTCTTTGCGAATGAGAAATTCTTCGGGATTATCGGATGAATCGGCATAATCGCCGCCGGTTTCGTCGATGGGGATTTCGGCCGGGCGTGCTTTGCGCCAGCGCTGAATGCATTTCTGATGCGCAATGCCAAAAAGCCAGGAGCCGAACTTATCATTCTGGCGAAGTCCCGCGATGTGGCGGGCGGAATTGATGAACGTCTCCTGAACAATATCGAGGCTGGCTTGCTCATCGTGTAGCAGTTCAAAGACATAAGTATAGAGCGGCAATTGGTAGCGTTTGAACAACGTGTTCCAGGCGTCGGCGTCGCCGTTCCTTGCGGCAGCTACAGGTAATTGTTCAGGTTCAGACACTACCAGCATCTCTATTGAGTGGAATGCGGGAGGCGGGAAAAGGTTCAACGTCACTTGGGGGTTTCCAAAACCCAGGAACATTCGTCGGTGAGCGATTGCCCTCCGGCCTGGGTGCGGGCGGAGATTTTATTTTGACCGGGCGCCAGCGTGATGTTTTTCCAGATGAACACACAGTTCTCGCCGTCGTTGCGCGCGCCCTGGGAAATTCCGTTGACGAACAGTTCGGGGGCCTGCGTGTTGGAATAAATTTTTACATCCGTGACGGCATTCGTGCGTTCGACAAATCGCCGGCTGGTGATGTAAATCATTGGCTGGTCCGACCAGTTTGCCTTGTAGAAATAAAATGCGTCCTTTTTCGTCTTGCGGTCGCGCGTGACAAGGCCCTTGTCGTTCAAACCAGGCTGGCCTCCTTCGTGCCGCGTGGCGACGGCAAAGTCAAAAATGCACCAGACGAACGTCCCCCACACAAAAGGACGTTGCTTCAAGGCGGCCCACGCCGCTTCGTGAAGTTCCGCCTGGTATTCCTCGGGGTGCCACTGTCCGGTGGGTTTCGGTTGTGCGGGGTGCTCTTCGTGCTGGGCAACGTTGGCGCCCGCGCCGTACTCGCTGACGCAAAAGCCACCGTGACGGCTGGTGTTCTTGCGGGCGTCGAGCATTCTGCCGTACTCCTCCTTGGGGCCATTATACCAGCCGGGGTAAATATTCCATCCGAGCTGCTCCGTGATTTTGTTCATCTCCGGCCGCGCGTCAGTCATCGTCGCCGCAATGGTGGGGCGAGTCGGGTCCTCGCCCGCGGCGACGGCTTTGAGGTCCTGCAACTCGCGGTGCGGATCGTCGCTGGAGGAGCCGATTTCGTTAAAAAGGCTCCAGACAAAAATCGACGGGTGATTGATGTTTTGCCGGATCAAGTCAAACAATTGGTTGCCGGATGTGTTCTCGAATTCCGGCGTGTCGCGAACGATGTTGACTTGCGGTATTTCCGCCCAAACCAAAATGCCCGCGGCGTCGCAGAGGCTGTAAAAATAATCGCTGTGCTGATAATGCGCGCAACGGACAACGGTTGCGCCCAATTCCTTGAGCAGCGAGACATCCTCGTCCATGTTCGCGTCAGTGATCGCCCACCCTTCGTTCATATAATCCTGGTGGCGATCGACGCCGTGCAAATGATACGGACGGCCGTTTAGAAAAAATCCTTTCTCCGGATCAATCGAATAAAAGCGGAGGCCCAAGTGTTGTTCGACTCTGTCCACGATTCCATCATTGGACCGCAACTCAACCACCGCTTTGTAAAGGTACGGGTCTGCGCGTCCATTCCACAAACGTGGCCGCGGCACGGTAATGCGCGCATAGTACGGGGCCGTGTCGCGAGGAGCGAGCGCGATGGATTGCTCATTGCTGGCGACGGCGTTTCCATCCGCATCAAGGAGGGTGGCGACGAGCTTTAGCGGAGTTTTCGCACGAGTGCCGTTGGAGATTTGCGCGGTGAGATCGAGCACCGCCTCCCGCGGACTGACGCTCGTCTGCAACCACGCGACGCCAAACGACCCGTGGTCTGTCAAAGCGAAATTCTCCTCCCCGGTGACAATCAAATGCACCGGGCGATACAATCCGCCATAGACGGAAAAGTCCCCGGCCAACGGAGCGACATCCGGAGTTTTTGAATTATCGACTTGGACGGCGAGAAGGTTGGTCCCGGTCGCGGAAAGTTGTTTCGTGATCTCGAAACAAAATGCGCCGAAGCCGCCCCGGTGCTGCCCGAGATGTTCGCCGTTTAAATAGACGTCGGCGACGAGGCTGGCCGCTTCGAAGCGGAGGAAGTATCGCCTTCCCGCCAACGGTGTAACATCCAATTCGCGCCGATACGATGCGGCGAGGCGGGGAATGGGTTTGCCCTGTTGGGCGTCCTGCCAACCCCAGTTGTGCGGGAGGGTTACGGATTGCGAAGGCGCGTCACCCAAATTGAATTCCCAGCCGGAATCTAAAAGTTGGTCTTCGCGGGATTGGCCCAGGCAGCTCGTCAGCCAAATAATCCCGAACAGTCCAAAAAACCCCGAACATTTCAAAAAGTCGTGCAACATATTTTTCCCCTGTTTTCCAGAAATCCAGCGTGAGATCATCGGCGGAATTAGACTCTCGGCCCGGTTTTGGGGTCAAGGAGCGATTAGAGGTAGCTGGGCAGAAATTGGTTTGCGGGCCAATTGACGGATATGTCGGCGCGGGCAAGTTAACCTTCTTTAAACGTGACCACACGCCCCCATAAATCGATTGTTCCCCACATGCCTCTTCGCAACGTTTCCAGTTGCACAATCTGGCTGTGATCGACGAAAAGGTTGACTTCTGGACCAAAGTTCTTGACATACCACGCGAAGACCGCCGGTTCCGCGGCCTCAAACATCAGGCGCTCCAACCCGAGCGCGCTGGCAAATTGCGCCGGCACGTCCGACCGCCACGTCTTGACGCTCTCGGTAATCCCTTCAGATTCGACCATGATAAGAGACACGCCTTCATCGATGAATCGGCGCGCCCGGTCGATCGCCAATTGCGGCGACGAGGTCCCCTGCTCTTCGAGGGCCGCCGCCTCGCTTGCCCCGCCGGCGCCAAACTGGATGCCCACCTCCGGCTTCGCTTTTAGCCCGGCTTTCTGCACTTTCTTCACCAGCCGAATCCAATCCTCCATTGGAATGGTGATGAATCCGGCTGAAATCTCAATGATATCGAAGCCAAATTCAGCGCATTCGGCGATGTATCGCTCAACTTGTTTTGTCCCCTTTGTAAGAATATGCTCGATGAAACCGCCCGTGGAAACCTGAACCTGAAAACGGTGCGCGACCTCGATAAGCTCCCGCAATCGTTCCCGATGCATCAAAGCGAACGAACCTCCCGCAAATTTCAACGAGTCAACGTAGTCACCCATCGTTTCGAGCACGTCCTCCAGATACCGCCTGCCCATCGGGCTATAATACGGGCCGCGAATTTCGGTGAGTCCAACGGCCCGTGGCTTTTCGTCCCGTTGATTCAAGTCGAGAAATGCAAACGCGCGATCGCTCGGTCGATTCGACCTGCCATTGTGATTACCTCCATGTTCGGCCTTTGCCTGCGCTCGCAACCTTTCATTTTTGACTGTTTTCATAAAATTTGAAAGTGATACATCCTGTGCTTAAAATTTCGCGCATGAGTGTTCATTTTTCAACTCCGGGCTTAATATCCACCCGAGGCGTTCCAATGATCCGACCATGTTTCATTCAGTCGCTCTGCCGACGATTTTCTGGCGTAAGTGGTGACGATTCGGTTATGAATATGGCGACATGAACAAGATTTACGCTCAGACCTCGACATGAAACGTCTCCTTCCCGTCGTATCGGCATTCATCCTCATCGCCCGGCTTTCCCAACATCCGGTTTGCGCGCAATCATTGCCTTCGGACCTCGCCCGCGTGGCGTCCGGCAGCACCAAAGCCGTCAACGCCCTTTGGGGCGAGAACCCCCTGGCCGTCCAATTCAGGACCACCACCAACGTCGTCGTGGCCGACCTCAAAGGGCCGGCGGAAATCACCATGATCCATTTCGCCTATCCTGGACGCCGCGACCCCGACACCCACTCGCTCAACCGCGACGTCCGCCTGCGCATCTTCTGGGACGGCGAAACCAACCCCAGTGTGGATTGCCCCCTCGTGGACTTTTTCTGCGATCCCAACGGCGAGCGTGACTGGGTCAACACCGCGTTCGTAAATGTTCGCCAGGGGTTCAACGCCTATTTCCCCATGCCCTTTCGCAAATCCGCACGGGTTGAATTGCTTTACGATGGGCCGCTCCCAGCCGGTCGGGAATTGGAAAGAGCCATGCCTTGCTACTCTTATGTCTGTTACCACACCTTAAAGCACGTGCCCGCCGACACCGGCTATTTTTGCGCCAGTTGGCGCCAGGAAGAATTGCTCCTCGGCCAAAAGGAATACATCGCTCTGGAAACCAGTGGCCGGGGCAAATTCGTCGGATGGAACGTCACCCTCCGCAGCTCTTACCTGGATAAATATCCCGCGGACGAGAACGAGAAATTTTTCGTTGATGGCGAGACGCATGCCTCCGTGGAATTCCAGGGGCTTGAAGATTCTTTTGGCTTTAGCTGGGGCTTTCCGCCCACGGAAAATCTATTTCCCCTCACCGGTTATTTTCCTTTCCACAATAACGGCGCGGCCGCCTACCGCTTTTTCGTCCAGGACGCCATCAATTTCCACAAATCGCTGAAAGTCTCCATCGGCTTTGGCGATACGGAAAGCGGCTGGAAAATGAATTATTCACATGCCATCCATGAGCTGCAATTTTCCTCCACCGTTTATTGGTATCAAATCGGCCCGCACTCGCCCCTGCCGGAAATGCTGCCCGCCGCCCAACGCGCTCCCGAGCCCCGCCGGCTGTTCTGGCCCGCCGGTTTGCCTTACTCGTCTCCTGCGGATTTCGAGGCCAAAGGCGGCAAACTGCTCGTCGGCTGCGGATTATCCACCGCTGAAACCATTTGCCATCAACCCGGCTATTCCATCTCCATTAACCCTAAAATCCAGCAATGGGTTATCTGGGAAGGCGACGTTTTCTATTGCCGCATGGACAGACACCAATTCCAGGTGGATTTAAATCTGCCCAAAGGCGTCAAAGGCACCCTGCGCCTTTACATTATTGATCCGGATAATTTCCAGGGCGGACGAAAAGAAACAATCATCGTTGGCGGCGACACCGTCGGAACCTTCGAAAACTTTCAACACGGCCGCTGGATTGACGTGCCCATTAGCGCGGAAAAGACCGCCGACGGAAAATTAAACATCCAGGTAATCAACGCCCGCAAAGGTTCCAACGCCGTCCTCTCAAACATCATCTGGCTGGAGCAATGACACCGCACACAGCCACGAATTTGAAAAGTTCATCGTCACGGAAGAGGGGGGCACTATCCCCATAGTCGCCCGCCAACCGTAAGTGCCATTCAGGTGGCTCCCGCCAGTTTTCCGTCAAGGTGCAGGCGGATAAACAAACGCTCCATCAATGATGGAATTGGTAAAGCCGATGTTCGGCGGCGTCGAGATGAGCTTGCCCAGGCCGGTCACCGAAAAAAACCGCGTCCCGTCATACAACACCGGTGCAACAAACGGCACGCGCGTGCCCTGCTGGGCGAACAGCGTGAATTCGGACCCCAGCGCCGTCCCTTCCGCGTCAAAAAAACGGGCCAGGACATTCCCCGAATCGGACCCGGCAATAAATGGATTGAACCCCCGGTCCCAAGTCACAAGGTAGTCCACTCCATCGAAAGCCGCACACGGCCCAAGCTGCGGCCCCGTATCGGTGCTGACAACAAATTGGTTGGTCAGCACAGTGCCGTTGGGCGCGACGAATCGTCCCAGCATTCTCAATTGCATCAAGGCCCCCGAACCCACTTCCAGCGTCGATAGCACGAGATACTTTGTGCCGTCAAACACAACGCTATTAAGGCCGGACGACTTCTCCATGGTGTTCGAGTAAATCTCGAATGGTGCCGTCACCAGCGCGCCGGACGGGCTGATGATTTGGCCATTGAGGCTGGTTTTACCGACGACGCTGCTCCAGACGACGAGGAAATTCGTCCCATCAAAACCCCCGGCGGTCTGCTCCTCCGAAACCTGCACCTGCGGAGCTATTTCAAAATCCGGCACCACGAGACTGCCATCGGGCGTGACCATGGCTCCGAAAAGGTCGTCGTTCCCGCCGTTGGTGGAACTGCCGCGGGAATCGCCCCACGCCAAAAAGTAAACGCCGGCGCCAAAGACCATTGTTCCAAAACTATCTGCCGTTTCGGATTCCGTCAGTTGGAAGGGAGAGCCGATAGCGCCACTCGCGCCAACAAAGTTGCCCATCAGGGGAACACCGTTCTGCTCGTGGGAATAGTCCGCCCAGCCTGTCAAATAGTTCGTGCCATCGAATGCCACCGTCGGTGGGTCTCCAGCGCCGCTCGGGTTAAGGGCCAGAATATCGCCGCTCGGTTCGCCCGTTGATGACACGAACTGAGCGACATCGTCTGAGTTGTAACCATTGTTATTACCGTTGTTCGGGACATCGAGCTGAAACACAACGAGGTAATTGGTTCCGTCAAATGCGATGTGCTCCTGCAAATTCTTGAGATACTCGTTGCTCAGCAGCGGGAATACCCGGGTCACCGCCGCGAATTTGCGAACCACCACCACCGTCTTTGCCGCCGAGGTCAACCCGCTGCTGTCCGTCGCATAGATTTTAATGATGTTCGTTCCAAGTGCCAATGGCACGGTGGCCGTCCAATTTGTCCAATGCGTGGCGCTATTCGCTGGCGATACGCCGCTCGCCGAACCTTCCACATAGAAGTAAACGCCCATGACCGCGAGATTGTCATTCGCTTTGCCGGCAAGGGTCACGGTGTTGTTCGTGGTCGTCTCACTTGCGGGCGAGGTCACCGTCACCGTCGGCGGCGTGATGTTGATAAAATTAGCTGTCAATAACACATCGGAGGACGCCGTGAAATGATACGCGGCATTGGTGCTAACAAAATCGCCGTTCACCGTCCAATTCGTGAAACGAAAACCGGCAGTCGGCCGCGCCGAGATTTCCACGCTGGAACCGCAGGCCTTGGCGCCGCCCCCCGTCGTGGTCCCCCCTTTGGCGGGCAAGCTGGCGGTTTGTATCATGTACACGTACGGCGAAAAATTGGCCGTCAATGTTTCACTCTTGCTAGCCGTAAAAATATAAGAGGCGCTGGTGCTGGCGACTTTTCCGTTCGCCGTCCAGTTCGTGAAGAAATAACAGTCATTGGTCACGGTCGCCGTCACGATGACCTTGTCGCCGGGCATGAAGCTCCCGCCGCCCGACGCGGTCCCGCCAACGCGCGGATTGGCGGCGCCGGTGATCACTGCTGGCACGTCCACCGTCAACGTCGCGTTCGCGCTGGTGGCGGTGCCGAAAAGATTGCTCGTTACGACCGAATAGGAACCGGCATCGGTGAGCGTTGCGTTGCTGATGGTCAAGGTGGAAGAATTGATGCCCGAAAAGCGCGGGCCGGGCGCAAGTTTCGCGCGGTTTTTGAGCCATTGATAATTCAGCGCCGAGCCAGTCGCGGACACGCTAAACACCGCCGTTTCGCCCACGAGAACGGTCTCATTCGCCGGCGGGGAAGTGATGGCGACCGGGGTTTGCGTCGGCGGAACAATCACGCCCCAGGCCTCCAGGTTGGCGAATCCGGTAATGTTACCGCTTGCATTGTGCTGGATCGTCCCCGTGGCCCCGCCAAGCAGGAATCGTCCCCCTCCAAAAGCCAGGCCCGCGACCGTCGGCAAGGCGCCGTTGGCTCCATGGTCAGGCACCGCGGTAAACACGGTTCCCACTGGATCCAACGAGGCGTCAAAGAATTGGCCTTTCGTCGCCCCCTTAGTCAGCACATTCGTGTAAGCAGTCCAAGTCACGAGAAAGTTCTGCCCATCAAACGCAAGGTTCGGAAACACTTGGTTCCCCAGCGCTCCGGACAACACCACTTCGTTCCCCGGCATCGTGCCATTGGGCGACACCAGCCTGCCATACGGAGTCCAATCCAGCGCGTTGCTGTTGACATCCACCTGGGTGTCCTTGGTCCAGGCAACAAGATAGTTCGTGCCATCAAAAACGACCGCCAGCGGGTCCTGGTCCCTGGAATCGGTTTGATTGATTTGGAACGGAGTTTGGGCCACCCCGGTTACCGAAATGAATTCACCGTATGTTTTATTGTCGTTGCCGGTGTCATTATTATTGCTTTGCCAGACCACCAGGTAATGCGCGCCGTCAAAGGAGGCGGCGGCGGAATTGCCGTTTTGAGACTGGTTGCTGATCAGGAACGGCCCTCCGACAAGGGTTCCGCCCAAACTCACCAACTGGCCATAAAAGTAACTCGTGGATTTGTCTTCCCACACGACCAGAAAATTGCCCCCGGCGGACGCCTCCGCCTCGATGTTCTGAAACCCAAATCCGGCCGCCGAAGGCAGCAGCGAAAATTTTGCGCCCACTTTCGTGCCTTTGGGCGAGATGAGCTGCCCGAACATGTCCGGACCGTTTTTTATCGCGGTGTCCGACCAAACTTCAAGGTAAACCCCGGCGCCATAAGCCACCGCCAACGAGGGCGGAAATCCCCCGCTGGGACCGGCGACTATCAGCCCCCCCACCAGCGAGCCGGACGACGACACAAATTGCGCCCCGAAGGTCGCGCCAGACTCCACGGCGACAAGGAAATTGGAGCCATCGAAGGCCACGCCGCCGAGGTCCTGCACAGCGCCGGGAGCGACCGCGAGAGGAAAGACGACCGCGGCGCGAATTTGACAGGTGAGGATTGAAAAGGCGTAAAGAACAGTGGCCACGAAAATACTATATCTCTTCATAGGTGATTAAATCGGGATTCCCCATTTGTTTGGTTGGTCACGGCGCAGATGATCTGGTTGTTATTTGTTTCGCACTATTATGTTGTCATCCCCCTGATTTGCAAGCGATTTCGCAGGCTTATGACGGATTACTCCATGACGCGGATACGTCTAACATGTGATCTCGCCGGTTGGACTGCCCTGGGTCTAAGCTAAGTATTCAGGGTACAAAAACTGAGCGGTAGAATGAGTTGAGGCTTGTCAGGGCTGTTGGGTCAAGAAAATCCAACACACCGCCGAGATCAGTAGTGTTAGTGGAAATAGAGAGCCAGTTCTGGAGATCGGTGGATGATTGGAGAATATACTCGCCAGGGGGCCCGGTCTGATGAAAATGAAAACCATCTGCCGAATAACCACTGGGAGCCAGGATGGGATAAGGCACGCCTTGCCGGACTGTGTCGTTGAGGGTTCAAAGAGAACAGGAAGTCTCAAGTTACGTCACAAGCGCGCCTCTCAAAAGATGGCTCGCAAATGATTTTTTTGAACATTTTTATAACCAGGTATGGCAAAAGAGCAAAGAACGCGGATGTCAAATTGAGAATATTCGAGATGCGAATCTGTAACGCTAAAGTTCCTTGACGAATACACTCATAGGTGGGAATACTTATTTGTATGCACAAATCATACAAGTTAGCCCCCGCAGTGAGGGGAGCCAGGCTGGCCGGTCTTTGCCCGGCTCCCAGTCCTTGGCGTCAACCCGGTCAAACCCAGTCAAACCAGGTCAATCCACGCCTCCGGTCGCGTTATTGCGACGAAAATGATCGCAACACGCTCCATACCAGAATATTACATATCTGGCGACCAATCCCTCCCGTCCGACCCCTCATTGTCCAATCAAGGCTAATCAAGGTTGCTAAAGCCGTGGAAAATCTAAGTTGCTATTTTTTTGACGCCTTATCCGAATTACCGTACGCTCACCGACTCGGATTGTATGCTCAATTTCATAATTAAAAAGATCGTCGGTTCGCAAAACGATCGGAAGGTCAAGAAGATGAGGCCATTGGTCGCCAAAATCCTCGCCGCCGAACCGGCTGTGGAGTCATTGTCCGACGACGACCTGCGCCAAAAAACCGCGGCGTGGAAGGCCGAACTCTCCCAAATCCAGGATCACGACGAGTTAGCCAAACGGCTGGAGGAAATTCTCCCGGAAGCTTACGCCGTTGGCAAAAGCGCCTGCCGCCGCCTCTGCGGCCAGGACATCACGGTCCGCGGCCACACGATGAAATGGGAAATGGTCCCCTTTGACGTCCAATTAGTCGGCGGCATCGCCCTTCATCGCGGTAAAATTGCCGAAATGGCCACCGGCGAAGGCAAAACCCTCGTCGCCACTCTCCCCGTTTTCCTCAACGCCCTCACCGGTCGCGGCGTCCACGTCGTCACCGTCAATGATTACCTCGCCGCCCGTGACAGCGAATGGATGGGCGCGGTTTACAAATTTCTCGGTCTCACCGTCGGCTGCATTCTCCACGATCAAACCCCCGCCGACCGCCGTGCCCAATACGCCTGCGACATCACTTACGGCACCAACGCCGAGTTCGGTTTCGATTACTTGCGCGACAACGGCATGGCTCTCCGCAGGGAGGACCAGGTCCAGCGCGGCCACTACTTCGCCATTGTGGACGAAGTCGATTCCATCCTCATCGACGAGGCCCGCACTCCCTTGATCATCAGCGGCCCCTCCGTGATCGCCACGGACCACCAATATGACCGCGTCAAACCCGCGATCGAGGCGCTCGTGCGCACCCAGGAAAAATTGACCGCCCGTTTCATTACCGAAGCCGAGGCATTGATTAAAAAACTGCATCCCGAAGACGGCTCCAACCCCTCCAACCCATCCGCCATGGAAAGGGAGGCCGGCTTATTGCTCTACCGCGTCAAAATGGGCAGCCCCCGTTCCACCGGCCTGGCCAAACTTTTGGAAGACCCCGAAAACATCCGCATGATGAACAAGGCGGAACTTGAGTTGCACGCCGATCAAAGCAAAAAGGGCCTTTACGCCGAGAAAGAGGAATTGTTCTTCGCCATGGACGAAAAGACCCACGAGGCCGACCTGACCGAAAAAGGCCGCGCCTACATGCGCCCCGAAGACCCGGATGCTTTCGTCCTCCCCGATGTCACCACCAGATTTCACGAGATCGATTCCGCCCCGGACATCGACGCCCGCGCCCGCCTGGAGGCCAAAGCCAAAGTGCAGTCCCAATTCGAGGCCACAGCCGTCCAGATTCATACGATTTCCCAATTGCTCAAGGCCTACAGTCTCTACCAGCTTGATGTGCATTATGTGATCGAGAACGGCAAGGTCGTCATTGTGGATGAACACACCGGCCGCCCCATGTATGGCCGCAGGTGGAGCGATGGCTTGCACCAGGCTGTCGAGGCCAAGGAAGGCGTCGAAGTCGAGCGCGAAACCCAGACCCTCGCCACAATCACAATTCAAAATTACTTTCGTCTTTACAAAAAACTCGGCGGCATGACCGGCACCGCCGAAACTGAGGCGGACGAATTTCTGGACATCTACAAGCTCGGCGTCATGGTCATCCCCACCAACAGGCCCGTCGCCCGCAAGGATGCCAACGATTCCGTCTATAAAACACGGCGCGAAAAATTCGACGCCGTCATCAAGGAAATCACGACCATCCACAACCAGGGCCGGCCCATCCTGGTCGGCACCGTCTCGGTCGAAACCAGCGAACACGTCTCCCGCCTCCTCAAGCGCGCCGGAATCATCCATTCCGTCCTCAACGCCAAGTTCCACCAGCAGGAGGCCGAAATCGTCGCCCGCGCCGGCCAGCGCGGCTCCGTCACCATCGCCACCAACATGGCCGGTCGCGGCACCGACATCAAACTCGGCGAAGGCATTCCCACCATCGGCGGGTTGCACGTCATCGGCACCGAACGCCACGAATCCCGCCGCATCGACCGCCAGTTGCGCGGACGTTGTGCGCGCCAGGGCGATCCCGGCTCCTCTCACTTTTTCATCTCGCTCGAAGACGACCTGATGCGCCTCTTCGGTTCCGACCGCATCGTCAAGGTCATGGAAAAAGTCGGCCTTGAGGAAGGCCAGGAACTCGAACATTTCATGCTCAACAAATCGATTGAGCAGGCCCAAAAACGCGTCGAGCAGCACAATTTCCAGCGCCGCAAGCGCACCCTCGAATACGACGACGTCATGAACAAACAGCGCGAAGTCATCTACGGCTTCCGCAACGACGTCATCAGCGCCCCGGATGTCCGCGACCGCTTGATGGACATCATGGAGGAAATCGTCATCCAGAAGGTCACCGAACTGACCCCGGAAAACACGGAACCCTCCGAGTGGAACGTCCGCCCCCTTGCCGAGTGGGTCAATACGAATTTCCCGCTCCGCGCCCCCGAGGAGGAAATCATCAAGGCCGCCCAATCCGGCGCCGAACTGCCCGTCGCCGGCTCCGCCTTCGATGGCCTCACTGCCCCCCAGTTCGCCGTCTGCCAATTCATCTGCAAGGCCGTCCGCGACGCCTACGAACTGAAGGTAAGCTTCGAGCAACCCGACGCCCTCAAATCCGTCGAGCGCTACACCATTCTGCGCGCGATCGACGAGCTGTGGCAGGAGCACCTCTACGCGATGGACACCCTCCGCGAGAGCATCGGCCTGCGCCAATACGGCCAGCGCGATCCTCTGATTGAATATCAAGCTGAAGGATACAAAGTATTCGAAGAACTGATGGTCAACATTAAAACGGAAATTTGCCGCAACATTTTCCGCAGCGCCTCCAGCATGATGGCCTTCGACAATTTCATCCGCAACATGCCCCAGCGCACCGTCCATCAATCTGTCAATACTTTTGGCGGTGGCGGCACCGTCACCGCCTCCAGCGGAGGCCCCGAGGCCGCGGCGGCCGCCAGCAAAAAAGCAAGCGACATGGTATCTCAAGCGACCGAAGCAGTTTCCAAGGCAAAGCAGCCCGTCCGTTCCGGCCTAAAAGTCGGCCGCAACGACCCCTGCCCCTGCGCCAGCGGAAAAAAATACAAACACTGCTGCGGAAAAAACGGCTGATTCCCCGGCGGCATCAGCCTGGCCGGTTCGGCTGGATGACCGCAAGCCCCTTTAACAAATCGAGCGCCCGCGCCAAAACCGGGTCCGCCACAACGGGCGGTTCAGGCTCGGCGGGCCCGGCGCCCACTTCATCGCCGCCCTCGTCCGTGTCCTCCCCGGCGCTATGTTCGCGCACCAATTCCTTTTCGTTGAAACGCGGTCTCGCCGCCACAGGCGGATTGGTGCTTGAATCCGCTTGCGCCAACGGCGCCGCGTGCAGGTCTTTGTACGGGTCTTGCAGGTACGCTTTTTCGTCCTGCAAATTGGACTCCACCGCAATGTCCGGCGCCACTCCTCCCGTCAGTGGCTTCCCCTCCCCGACACTGACATTCCCCACAGCCACACGCAGCTTGTCGCCGTCGCTCAGCGGAAATTCCCTGAAGACCCTCGCCCCGCCCGCGGTCGGCCCGCCAAGAATTAATCCGACGCCCGTCTCGCGAAGCACAGCCGCCAGCGCCTCCGCCGCGCCTGTCGTGTCTGAATTAATGAGGATCGCCACCGGCACAAGAATGGCATCGGTCTTCTTCGTCGCTTTGGCCGAACCTTCCCGCCAATCGAGAAGCGGCTCGTCCGAATCCAGAAAACAATCCGCCGTCTTCGCCGCCGCCGCATAGTCCGTTCCGCCGGCAAAACGGAGGTCAAGCACAATTCCCCGGATCTTTCCGCCGTTGGTATCCATCATCGTCCGGTACATCGACCGAAACGCTCCCGGCAATTTGCTGTTGACCGACCCAACGCGGAAATACGCAAACCCCTTGTCGAACATTCGCGTTTGCGCCAGCGGCGCAAGACCGGACGCCTTGCTTTGACTCGCAAGGCTGACTTGCGGTGCCAATTCATCGAGCAATCCCTGCGCCGCCGCCCGGTCCAACCGGTCGGACGTTATCACCCCCAGGTTCGTGCTCACCACCCGGAAGATTTCCTGAAAAGTCGGAAGCGCATTGGTTGACTCCCCGTGCAAAACCGACGCCGCCAAAAAGAGGCAAAAGAACAGAGTCCGTGTCTTCATCGTTATTTTATTTTTGTGCTTTTCCAAAAGCCTTCGCGCCAATATCGCGCCGAAACTGGGCGCCGTCGAACCGAATTTTCTCAGCCGCAACATAAGCCCGGTCCCGCGCCTCGGCTAGATTTTTGCCGAGCGCCGTCACACCCAGCACGCGGCCTCCGCTGGTCACGATCTCCTTGCCCGCGCGCGCCGTCCCGGCGTGAAAAATTTTGGTCCCCGGCACTTCGCCCGCTTCCGCCAGACCGCGAATGCTCTTTCCCTTCGCGTAACCTCCCGGATAACCCTCCGATGCCATCACGACGCAAACTGCCGCCTCAGGCCGCCACCGCAATTCGATCTTGTCCAGCGTCCCATCGACGGACGCCTCCAGCACATCGACCAGATCATTTTCCAAACGCGCAAGATAGACCTGCGCCTCCGGATCTCCGAACCGGGCGTTAAATTCCAAAACTTTCGGACCATCGTTGGTGAGCATCACCCCCGGATAGAGAATTCCGCGAAAATCGATTCCCTCCTGCCGGCATCCATTGAGCCACGGCCCAAGGATTGTCCCCGCGACTTTTTCCAATTCTGCCGGACTCAAAAAAGGCGTCGGCGAATACGCGCCCATGCCGCCTGTATTCGGCCCGGTGTCGTTATCGCGAATTCTTTTATGGTCCTGGGCCGTCGGAAAAACGCGCGCCGTCCGCCCGTCACAAATGGCGTGGAGCGAAATCTCCATTCCCTCCAGCAATTCCTGGATGACGATGCTGCTTCCCGCCGCCCCGAATTTTTTGCGCACCAACATCTCATCAATCGCCGCGCCCGCCTCGTTCGGGGAATGGCAAAGCAAAACCCCTTTCCCCAACGCCAGCCCATCAGCCTTCACCGCGCAACGCCCGCCCAGTTCGTCGGCGAATCTCTTTCCCGCAACCGCGTCCGTAAACGTTTGCGACCGCGCCGTCGGAATTCGATATTCGGTCATGAAGCGCTGTGAAAACGCCTTGGAGGATTCAAACTGCGCCGCCTTCCGGTTCGGCCCCCAAATGCGAAGGCCGCTGCTCTGAAATTGATCCACGATGCCCAGCGCCAGCGGATTGTCCGGGCCGACAACGGTCAGGTCGATCTGGTTTTTTTCGGCAAATGCGAGCAAGCCCGCAGTGTCCTCGGCGGCCAGGTCCAAACATTGCACCCTCGGTTCGTCCGCGATTCCGCCATTGCCGGGGGCGCACCAGATTTGGGTGGCTCGCGGCGACTGCGCGAGTTTCCAGACCAGCGCGTGCTCACGTCCGCCAGAGCCGATGACGAGGATTTTCACCCGCCCGTTTCAAAAGACTTTCCGCAGCCGCAGCTTTGCGTTGC
The DNA here is from genome assembly GCA_036272955.1 of Verrucomicrobiia bacterium. Taxonomy (GTDB): domain Bacteria; phylum Verrucomicrobiota; class Verrucomicrobiia; order Limisphaerales; family Palsa-1400; genus DATAUD01. Next base: position 20,502 of record DATAXU010000032.1, on the reverse strand, counting down.
GTGCGGGTTGCTGATTTTGAACCCCCCGCCCGTCAGCGCGTCGGAAAAATCCACGACCGATCCGCGCAAGTACCCCGCGCTGAAGGGGTCCACCAGCACCGAGACTCCGAAAAAAGATGCGGACAAATCGTCGGGCCGCTTTTCATCGAAAACCATCCCGTATTGAAGTCCCGAACACCCGCCCTTTTCCACATACAGTCGAAGACCCTTGCCCGCCGAAGCCGAATCGGCGGCCAGCTTGGCGCGCACCTCGTTGGCGGCATTTTCGGTCATTGTCACAACCGGTTCGGAATCCATACGAAAGAAATTAACTGCAATTACCAGCAATTTCAATTGAAATTCCCGCCCCAAAGTTCTTCAATTCGTGGCGGTGAGCCTTGTCGATTTTATTTTAAACATCGCCGGTTTGTTGCTCTGGTTGAACTGGAAGGCGATCCCTTTTGTCCCTGCCGCGCGCCCCGGAATGTCTCTTGTCTCCGCCCTTCGTCCGGCGGGCCGCCCAAGTCCGCGTTTTTATTATCTCGCCGCATTGGTCGCCATGCTCGCAATCCGAGCGGTCGTCTATTGGCAACTCGGCGCGCAAATTGACTGGAGTCCGCGCATTCCTCTCGGTCCGGTCACCGTCTGGTTCCGCAGCGACCTGCTCGGACGGATGCTTTTGTTCTCCTTCTTGAGTTTTGGTGTTGCGCTCGGAATTCTTTATCTCTGCCTGCTCCTGCTCTCCTGGGTCCACGCGCCGGCCGCCGAAACCGACGCCGCCCAACGCCTCGTGCGCGCCCATCTCGGCGGCCTTGACCGCTGGCCGTCCGCGATAAAACTGTTGTTGCCGCTGCTTGTCACCGCCGTGGTCTGGTGCGCCTTCTATCCGCTGCTGGTGAAGCTGCGCATCATGCCCGCCGATGCCAACTCCGCCTGGCGCGTGGTGGCGCAAGGGGCGGTGATAGGATTGGCCGTTTACCTGGTCCTCAAGTTTTTTCTCGTCGCCGTCTTCGCGTTGTACCTGTTGAACAGCTACGTTTACCTGGGCGAATTTCCGCTGTGGAACTTCATCAACCTCACGGCGCGTGGCCTCCTGCGTCCGATCAAATGGATTCCCTTGCAAGCCGGCAAAATCGATTTCGCTCCCGTCTTCGCGATCATCCTGGTGCTGGTCTCCGCCCGTTTCACCCAGGAAGCCCTTTCCCATCTCTACCAGAAACTGCTATAAGCCTCAGAAGCTACGCGATCGCTAAATATCTATTGATGCCTTTCATGGCATCGTGGATTTCCACCATCGTGGGTTCGATTCGTTCCACCGCAATCCCCAATATCTCCGCGGTGGATTTATTGGCCCGCACGGCCTGGGGATCCGGCGCCGGTGCCGAACTGAGGTGCGCCGCCGAATTGGCCAGGTAAACAACTCCCGAAAGATGAATCGGATGCGCGATCGGGCAATGATGATGGCCCACCGCCTCAACCAGAATATCCGGCAGCTTCCATTTTTCCAGCAGACACGCCCCGGCTTCCGCGTGATCGACTCCCATTACCTCCCGCTCCGCTTCAACGCGAGAGAGGCCGCCGACCGCCATTTTTTGCCGGATGTCCGCCCGGTTTTTGGGCGTCAGCACCTGCGTCAATAGCAATTTCCCAATGTCGTGCAATAATCCGGCGGTAAATGCAAGAGACGGCTGAAAGTTGCCGTAAGTCTCCGATTTGCTAATGTATTCGGCCCCCAATCCTACGACCAGTGAATGGCTCCACAGGCCGTTAGCTTCGATCGCGTATCCCGGCAATGCCCGCCGCATATCCGCTCCGAAACCGATGGCGCTGACCATCCGAAAAAGCACCGTATCGCCCAGCAGCAAGACCGCCTGGTCGAGCGAAACCACCGGGTGTCTCAGGCCGGAATCGGCCGAATTGCAAACACGCAGGAGCTTGGCCGTAAGCACGTTATCGCATCGGATCGTTTTAACCAATTCGTCCCGGTGCGTATCCGGCTCGGCCAGGAGCGTGACCACTTTCCGGGCCGTTTCCGAAATAACCGGAAGGTCCGTTACTTGGTCGATAACTTCTTTGGCTGTCATAGTCGGCAGCCACAGGTTTATCGCCATGTCTGGCTGCTCATATTGGAAGTATCGGTTTTGCGCCGTAAAAACTTGAGAAAAGTTTGCGTCCGAACATTTTTTGCCTTGCCTGCAAGGTATTAACGGAAACAATGGTGCAAATGAAATCTCATCCCGCGCGGCAGAAAAGGGGGAAATTTGTTCGAGACGCGAACAAATCATCCGCTCCATTTAGAAACCCGCGCCTGACCGCCGAGCAACGCACCAAAGATCTCCTCTCCAGAATGACAATCGAGGAAAAGGCCGCCCAAATGATGTGTGTCTGGCAAAAAAAGGCGGCCCTGCTGGTGGATGCCAATGGCGACTTCGACCCCGCCAAGGCCCGCGCCGCTTTCAAAGAAGGCCACGGACTGGGTCAAGTCGGCCGCCCCAGCGATGCCGGCAAGGGCAAGGACGCCCGCGCCATGGCGAAGTTGACCAATGACATACAAAAATTCTTCATTGAAAACAGCCGTCTTGGCATCCCCGTTTTTTTCCATGAAGAATGTCTGCACGGCCACGCCGCCATCGACGCCACCAGTTTTTCGCAGCCGATTGGACTTGCCGCGACTTTCAACCCCCAGCTCGTCCAGGCGCTTTATTCAATGACCGCCGCCGAAGCCCGTTCACGCGGAACGCACCAGGCTTTGACGCCCGTCGTCGATGTCGCCCGCGATCCGCGCTGGGGGCGTGTTGAGGAAACTTTCGGCGAAGACCCGTATCTCGTTTCGCAGTTGGGCATCGCCGCCGTCCGCGGCTTTCAGGGCAACGCTTCGTTCGCGGACAAAAAACACGTCATCGCCACCCTCAAACATTTCGCCGCCCACAGCCAGCCGGAATCCGGGATGAATTGCGGCCCCGCCAATTTCTCCATGCGCGAATTGCGGGAAATTTTTCTGCGCCCGTTCAAGGAGGCGATCGAAAAAGCCGGCGCCATCAGCGTCATGGCTTCCTACAATGAAATCGACGGCGTCCCCTCCCATGCCAATCGCTGGCTGTTGCGCGATCTCTTGCGCAAGGAATGGGGATTCGAGGGATTCGTCGTCTCCGATTATTACGCGATTTGGGAATTGGGAAACCGCCCCGATACGCATGGCCATCACGTGGCCGCGGACAAGGCGCAGTCCTGTGCCCTCGCCGTCGCCGCCGGCGTCAATATCGAATTTCCCGAACCCGATTGTTACCTGCATTTGTGCGAATTGGTGCGAAAGGGAAAATTGAAGGAGCGGCAATTGGACGAATTGGTTGCGCCGATGCTCCTGTGGAAATTCAAAATGGGCTTGTTCGAGGACCCATTCGTCGATCCCGAAGTTGCCGCGGAGGTGGTCGGCAGCGAGGCAAACCGCGAGCTGGCGTTGCAGGCGGCCCGCCAGACCATCACGCTGTTGAAGAATAACGGCGGCCTCGCCCCATTGGACGCCTCGAATATCCGTTCCATCGCCGTCATCGGCCCCAATGCCGACCGCGAGTTGCTCGGCGGTTACAGCGGCCAGCCCAAATATTATACCTCCGTGCTGGAAGGCATTCGGTCGAAGGTGGGCGACCAGGTGGAAGTGCGTTACAACGAAGGCTGCAAAATCACCGTCGGCGGCTCGTGGAACCAGGATTTTGTCACCCCAAGCGATCCCGGCGCCGACATCAAACTGATTCAGCAGGCGGTCGAAGTGGCCAAGGGCGCGGACATCGTCGTCCTCGTCGTCGGCGGCAACGAACAAACGTCCCGCGAAGGCTGGTCGAAAGTTCACCTGGGCGATCGCGCCCAACTGCACATGGTCGGACTCCAGGACGCCCTGGCCAACGCCATTATCACGACGGGCAAACCCGTGATTGTCCTGCTTTTCAACGGACGCCCGTTGTCGATCAATTATTTGACGCAGGCGGCGCCGGTTATTTTTGAGTGCTGGTATCTCGGCCAGGAAACGGGCCGCGCCGTCGCCGACGTTTTATTCGGCGATTTCAACCCCGCCGGGAAGCTGCCCATCACAATTCCCCGTTCGGCGGGGCACGTGCCCGCGTTCTACAATCATAAGCCATCGGCCCGCCGCGGCTATCTTTTCGACGACGTCTCGCCCCTCTATCCGTTTGGTTACGGCTTGAGCTACACCACGTTCACGTGCAAAAACCTCCGGCTGGCGCGAAAAAAAATCCGGCGCGGCGATTCCACCCGCGTCATGATTGACATCACCAACACCGGCAAGCGCGAGGGCCAGGAGGTCGTGCAGCTTTACATTCGCGATCTCGTCAGTTCCGTCACACGCCCCATTAAGGAGTTGAAAGGGTTCGCCAAAATCTCGCTGCGCCCGCGCGAAACCAAAACCGTCACCCTCGACATCACGCGCGAATCCCTCGCGTTTTACGACATCGACATGCGTTTCACGGTCGAGCCGGGCGAATTTGAAATCATGGTGGGTGTCTCGTCGCGGGACGCCGACCTCCAAAAAACAATCCTCACCGTCACCGGTTAACCCATCCCAACCATGCCAGCACAGTCCCAGGTCAAATTGTCGTTCATCGAAAAGGCCGGCTATAGCGCGGGCGACGCCGCCGCAAACTTCGTCTTCATGACGATGATCCTTTTCCAATCCAACTTCTACACCGACGTCTTCGGGATCTCCGCCGGCATCGCGGGCGCGATTATCCTGGTGGCCCGCCTGTGGGACGCTTTTTTCGATCCCCTCATGGGCACGCTGGCCGACCGCACCCACACACGCTGGGGAAAATTCCGTCCGTGGATTCTTTTCACCGCGCTGCCCTGGTGCATTGTCATGTTCCTCGCTTATTCCACGCCGAAAGGTTGGGACCGTGGCGCGCTGATTGCCTATGCGGCTGTCACGAATATTCTTTTGATGACGATTTATTCCGCCAACAATATGCCTTACGCCGCGCTCGGTGGCGTGATGACCGGCGACGTCGATGAGAGGGCCAGGCTCAACTCCTTCCGTTTCATTTCCGTCAACGCCGCCCAGTTCATCGTCGGCGGTTTTACGCTGCCGCTGGTCGCCAAATTTGCCGGACCCACCCACAACCTCCAGCACGGCTGGCAAATGACAATGGGCATTTGGGCCGCCCTTTGCCTCGTCCTCTTCCTGATCACATTCGCCACCTGCAAGGAGCGCATTCAGCCGCAGCCGAGTCAGAAATCAACCCCGAAGCAGGACTTCTCCGACTTGCTGCGGAACAGCCCGTGGATCGTGATGTTTTTCATGACGCTCGTCCATTTCGCGATTCTCTCCCTGCGCGGCGGCGCCTATTACAACTATTACCATTACTACGCGGACAAGACCGCGCTCTTCCAATGGCTGCAATCCCTCCATTTGACAACGAGCGTCCCGCGTTCCACCGGCATCCTCGAAACCCTCGGTTACATCGTGCATGGCGATGCTTCCAGTTCGAACGTTGCCGACGTTGCCAACAGTATCATCAACATGCTGGGCACGGGCGTCACCATCGTGGTGATTCTGCTCTCGCCCGCGCTCTCCAAGGCGTTCGGAAAAAAGACCGTCGCCGTTGTTGGTTTCGCCCTGACGGCAATTGCCTCGCTTGCCTTCTATGTTCTTAAGCCCACCAATGTCGGCGGAATGGTCACCCTGACGATCATCACGTCGGTGATGTACGCTCCGACGATACCGTTGATCTGGGCCATTTATGCGGACGTGGCGGATTATTCCGAATGGAAAAATCGCCGCCGCGCCACCGGCATTATTTTCGCGACGATTGGATTTGCGCTGAAAGCCGGCCTGAGTCTTGGCTCGGCGTCGTTCCTTTGGCTGATGGCCCTCTACGGCTATCATGCCAACCAGCCGCAGACGCCGGAAACATTGGAAGGCATTCGCATGTGCTCCAGCGTTTACCTGGCGATCCTCTTCGCGGTTTGCACCTTGTTGCTCATCTGCTACAAGCTCAACAAAAAGCTCACGCACCAAATCGCGGACGAACTGGCCGAACGCCGGAGAAATTTCGCGCTCCAAAACCCACTGCCCGAACCGTTATGAAACACTGTCTCCAATTCTTATTGCTGGCCGCCCTTTCCACAAACGCCGCGACTATTCCCGCGTTGAAGGATGTTTACCGGAAGGATTTTCTCATTGGCGCCGCGCTCAATTCATCCCAGTTCACCGGGGAAAACGCCGCCGCCGCCGCCCTCGTCGCCGCTCAATTCGACAGCACCAGCCCCGAGAACGTCATGAAGTGGGAGCAAATCCACCCCTGGCCCAATACGTACAACTTTGGTCCGGCGGACGCCTATGTCAATTTTGGCGTCAAACACAAGATGTTTATTGTCGGCCACAATCTCATCTGGCACAGCCAGACGCCGTCCTGGGTTTTCCAAGGGGACAAGGGCGAACCCATCACGCGCGATGCCCTCCTCAAGCGGATGCACGACCATATCTTCGCCGTTGCCGGCCGTTACAAGGGAAAAATCGGCGGCTGGGACGTCGTCAACGAAGCATTGAACGAAGACGGCACTCTGCGCCAATCCCACTGGTTTAAAATCATCGGCGAGGACTACCTGCTGGACGCCTACCAATGGGCGCACGAGGCGGACCCGCACGCCCAATTGTATTACAACGATTATTCAATGGAAAATCCCGCCAAACGCGCCGGCGGCGTCGCTCTCATTCGCAAGCTCCAATCCGAAGGCGTCCCGATCTTCGGAGTCGGTTTGCAAGGCCATTATAAAATGGACTGGCCGTCGCCGCAGGAAATCAACGACACCATCAACGCCTTCTCCGCGTTGGGCGTTAAGGTGATGATTACCGAATTGGACGTCGATTTGCTGCGGCCCTCCAACCGCTCCGCCGATGTCAGCCAGATGGAAGCCGCCGCGCGAAGCACCGGCGATCCTTACGCCAACGGCCTGCCGGAGCCGATGCAGCGCGCGTTGGCCGACCGCTACGCGGAGTTGTTCAAAGTCTTCTTGAACCATCGCGGAACGATCACTCGCGTCACATTTTGGGGCGTCGGGGACGGCGACTCCTGGCTCAATCGCGGACGGAAGAATTATCCCCTGCTGTTTGACCGCCAGTATCAGCCGAAACCCGCGTTCAATGCCGTCATTTCAGTCGCGCGCTGAACTTCACGCGCCTTTGCGAATTTTCTCCTTTTTCTCCTCCAATTCGGCTTGGAGGACCCTGCGCGTGCTGGTCAATTGCTTCTCCAGTTGCGCCACAGCTTCGGCATCTCCCTTTCCGATGGCGGCGGACAATTCGTCTTTGAGAAAAATCTCCCGCTCGGCGATTTTGGCGGCGTACCTGGAGTCCAACTCGGCCAGTTCCTTTTTTTGTTTGTCACTCAGTTTGACGGTCGGGGCGCTTTTGCTCAACCGTTCCATTGCAAGTTCGTAGGCGGATTTCATGGTTTGTTCTTTTTCCAGGGCATGTCGGGAAATTTTTCGGGAACCACGGGCGCTGGCGGCTTGGGCTTTGCCATTTCCAAACCGGACTCGGCGGCGGCAGTCGGAGGCTCCATGTTGCCGCGCCACGAGGCGATGCGCGCCTGCAATCCATGATGCTCCGCGGTCGTCTTGTCGCCCGCTTTCATGTAGGCGCGGGATAAATTGGTGTGGACCAATTGGTCGTGCGGCTTGATCTTCTCGGCCTTGTGGCCCTCGGCGATGGCGGCCGCGTAATCGCCCCCGGCAAAATACGCGCCGCCGAGCGAAAGTTGCGCATCAAAGTATTGCGGGTCCTCCGTCAGAATCGATTGCAGTTGCGCGATGGCGCCGTCAATGTTGCCGGTGCTGAACTCAAACATCGCGTCATCAAACTGGTCTTGAAGGCTTGGCATCTCGCTCCTTCACAATATACGCTTTTGCCGTTGCGAAAAGTCCTAATATAGATTGCACATGGCTATTAAACTTATTTCCACCGACTTCGACGGAACATTGTTCGCGGAATTTGAAAATCCACCGGTGCCGGTGAAACTTCAAAACCTCATCGGCCAATTGCAGGCGGGCGGCGCGAAGTGGGTCATCAACACCGGACGCGATCTCTCCGGCCTTCTGGAAGCCACCGGCCGCGCCCACTTGTCCGTGAAGCCGGATTTCGTGGTGATCGTCGAACGGGAAATTTACCACCACCGCGAATCCGAATATGTCGAAGACACCAAATGGAACCGCGCAAGCCAGCAGGCGCATGCCGAATTATTTCTCAGAGTCCACCGCGACGTTCCCCGGTTGCGCCAATGGGTCGAGGCGCGTTTCAAAGCCACCATTTACGAGGATATTTATTCGCCGTTTTGTTTCATCGCGGAGTCGAATGCCGACGCCGAAGCCATCCATGAATATCTCGCCGTCTATTGCCGCGACGTCCCGAACCTGACGGTGGTGCGCAATGACGTTTACGCCCGTTTCAGCCACGAGTCGTTCAACAAGGGAACCGCCCTGGCGGAAGTCGCGCGGCAATTGGGCGTCACCCCCAGTGAAACTTTCGCGGCGGGCGATCATTTGAATGATCTGCCGATGCTCTCGCGCCGGCACGCCCATTGGCTGGCAACGCCCGACAACGGAATCGAAACCGTCAAAGCGGTGGTGCGCGAGCAAAACGGACACGTCAGCCGGCTGCATTGCGGACACGGCGTGGCGGAAGCGCTGGAAGAATTCCTGCGGAAAACCAACGAACCGGGAAATCCGTAATTTACGTGGTTTCCGCCAGCACGTCGCGCAACGCTTGCAACACCAGGTGTGTCGGGCACGGCTTGCGCAAAAGGCGCGATTCCAGGGCGGGCGGCAACGTCGCCAGTTGGTCCGCGGCAACGTCGCTGGTCGGTATTAATTTCACCGACGGATCGAATTTATAAAGCGCGTGGACAACCGATTTCCCATTCACGGCTTCCAGCGTTGCGTCCGCAAGGACGGCCTTGATCTCCGCCCGGTAACGCTCGTAAAGTTCCATCGCTTCCCCGCCATCCGCAGTCAACAATACCCGGTAACCATTCGTGATGAGAATGGTTTCCAAAATGGCGCCGACGGGCGCGTCCTCCTCCACAACCAGAATCAATTGGCCGGGGCCTTGTGACGGTTCCGGCTGCGAAACCGCCGAACCGGGCGCGGCGCTGTCAACCAGCGCGGGCAAATACAGTTTGAACTCAGTGCCCTTGCCGCGGGCGCTTCGCGCCTGGATGCATCCCCCGCTGGCGGTCACGATTCCAAGCACCGTCGAAAGACCGAGGCCCGGCCCTTTGCCGACCTCCTTGGTGGTGAAAAACGGGTCAAAAATCCGGCTCATGTGCTCGGCGGCAATTCCCGCGCCCGTGTCCTTTACTCGCAACAAAACATATCGCCCGGGCCGCGCATTCGGAATGTCCTCCGCGGCGGCCCTGTCCAGCGTGATATTCTCCGCTTCCAGCGTCAGGGTGCCGCCATCCGGCATCGCTTCGCGCGAGTTGACACAAAGGTTCATCAGCACCTGGTACAATTCAGCGCTGTTGCCTTCCACCATCCAAAGGTCTCTCGGAGCGGTCAGTTGCGCGTGAATCCATTTCGGAAAGCTGTCCTTGATAAAAGCGATGACTTGTTTCAAGAGGCGATGGATGTTGAGGGTCGCCTTTTTGCCGCCCCCGCCGCGCGAGAAGGTGAGAATCTGTTTGACTATATTCGCGCCCCGTTCCGCTCCGCGCTCCATGCTTTCAATCAGCGTCACCATCGAGGGGTCATCGATTTGCCCCCGCAACAGCGGACCCACCATCAGTATCGGCGCCAAAATATTGTTGAGGTCGTGCGCGATCCCTCCCGCCAGTGTGCCGATGCTGTCCATCCGTTGCGCGCGCCAGAATTGCATTTCCAATTCCTTCCGTTCCGTGATGTCCGTATTGATAACCAACACGGCCTGCGGATTTCCCTGCACGTCGCGAACAAGCGTCCAACGGCTTTGCACCAGGATTTCCCGTCCGTTTTTGGAGACGTGGCGCAATTCGCCGTTCCACTCCCCGCTGGCGACGGCTTGCCAGGCTTTGAGTTCCTTGTCCAGCGCCTTGGGCCCGCGGCAATACCGCTCGGCGACTTTCAGGCCAATCACTTCCGCTGCCGTCCAGCCATAAAGCGATTCGGCGCTTTTGTTCCAATAGCGCGCGCGTCCTTCGAGGTCCCAAACGATAATCGCATCGCGGGCAAGTTCCAGAAGACGCGCCTTTTCGTTAAGGAGCGCGTTGGCTTCGCGAAGGTCGGACGTCCGGTCGCGCACCATTTTGTCGAGCACTTCAAGTTTGAGGTGCGCCTCCTGGCGTAGTCGCCATTTGCCCGTCAGCGCATTGGCCAATTGCAGCACTTCAATCGTCTCGAAAGGTTTTTTGAGAATGACCAACTGCTCGTCGTTCCGCACTCGCGAAAGCATTTGATCGAGCGAATAATCCGAATACGCGGTGCAAATGACCACTTCGAGGTCTGGACATTTTTCCCAGATCCGCACCGTGGTTTCGATGCCATCCCAGCCGGGCGGCATGCGAACATCGATAAATGCCACGGCGTACGGAACACCATTGCGCTGCGCCTCCACGACCTTCGCAAGCCCCTCCTCGCCTTGCAGCGCGGAATCGACATGGAATGCCGGCGCGGATGGAGCGTCCTGGACTTCCCCGAAGAGGGCCTTCTCGGTGGCCCGCATTTCAGCGCCCTTGCTCAACGGTGGACAGAGAATTTTGCGAAAGTCCTCGTGGACAGCCGGGTTGTCATCCACCACAAGAATTCTAAGATTTCTTTCGACGGCGGCTTGTTCCATTTAATTGCCTAGCGCGGGGCCATTGACAGGAATTTATTCCGAAACCACCGGTGATGCAACCTTTTGCTTTTCGTTCGCCTCGACTTCCCCTCCGCTTTTGCTACGCTGGAGCGATGTCACAAACCTTGACGCTGGGACATTCGCCGGACCCCGATGACGCTTTCATGTTCTACGCCCTGGCGAAGGAACTTATCCCAACCGGCGGGTTCGAATTCAAACACATCCTGCAGGACATCCAGACTTTGAACGAACGCGCCACGCGGGGGGAATTGGACATCACTGCAATTAGCATTCATGCTTACGCTTACGTCAGTTCGGATTACGCGCTGCTGCCCAGCGGCGCCAGCATGGGCGATGGCTACGGCCCAATGATCGTCGCCAAAACGCCGCTCACTCTCGAGGAATTGACGCAAAAAAAAATCGCCGTCCCCGGCACCATGACCAGCGCCTTCCTGGCGTTGCAATTATGGATGCGCCGTTCCGCGAACCAGATCAATTATGTCGTCGTACCCTTCGACCAGATTTTTCGCGCCGTTCGCTCCGGGAAAGCCGATGCGGGATTGATCATTCATGAGGGCCAGTTGACCTGGCAAAAGGAAGGTTTGACAGTGTGCCAGGACCTCGGCGCCTGGTGGACGCGCGAAAACGACGGCCTTCCCCTCCCCCTCGGCGGCAACGTCATCCACAAGCGTTTCCTGCCGGAGACGCGCTCGGCCATTTCGCGCATCCTCACCGCGAGCATTCAATTCAGCCTCGACCACCGCGCGGAAGCCGTCGGCCACGCCATGCAATATGCCCGCGACATGGGCCGCGACCTCGCCGATCAATTCGTCGGAATGTATGTCAATCATTGGACGTTGGATTATGGCGAAAAAGGCCGCGAAGCCATTCGGCGCTTTCTGGACAAAGCGCATCAGCACGGCTTGATCCCGCATCGTCAGGAATTGGAATTTGTCGCTTAAAACGCCGGAATTGACGGCATGAAATCTTTGCCGATTGTCGCGCGGGAATTGCGGGAAGCTTCCCGGCGCCGCGCCACCTACTGGCTCCGCGCGCTCGTGGCGTTCCAGGCAATTCTCGTCGGCATCGTCGGTTTCCTGATGAATTTCTTCAACCCCGCTGTCAAGCTGGGCACCGTGCTGTTTTGGGGAGTCGCCGGCATTTCGATGCTCTTCTGCCTCCTCGCCGGACGTCGTTCGACCGCCGATTGCCTCAGCCAGGAAAAACGCGACGGAACCCTCGGCCTCCTCTTTCTCACGGATTTGAAAGGCTACGACGTCGTCCTCGGCAAACTCGCCGCGACGTCCGTCTCCGGGCTATATGCGTTGCTCGCAGTTTTTCCCGTGATGGCCGTTCCGTTGGTGACGGGCGGAATGACCCGCGGCGAAGTCGAGCGCATGGTCGTGGTGTTGATCACCACGTTTTTTTTCTCGATTGCGATCGGCATCTTCGCCTCCGCCGTAAGCCGTGAATACCGCGCCGCAATGGCCGCGAATTTTTTCCTCTGGCTGGCATTGGTGGCGGCGCCTGCGGCTGCCGGCATCGGTTTGGGCATCGCCCGTTCAAAAATATTACCGCCGTTTTTCTACTCGTGCCCGATTTTTTCATTCATTTTGTGCGAGGACACAAACTACGTAGGGATGCCGGACGATTTTTGGTGGTCGATCTGCGCGACCAACATTCTCGCGTGGGGCCTTGTCGTGCTGGCGTGCCGCGTTGTCCCGCGAACATGGGGAGACAAACCCTCGCGCCCGCCCTCCAGCAAATGGCAATGGAAAGACCTCGGCTGGCGCATGAGTTACGGCGGCACCGCTGGCCGGGTCGCTTTTCGCAAACGCGCGCTGGACGCCAACGCCTACTTCTGGCTGGCCGCCCGCGCCCGGCTCAAGATGGTTCATGTTTGGGTCTTCGTGGGGATCGCGGCGTTGTGGTGGTTTGTGTGCTGGGCGAAAAACGGAAGCTTCTGGCTGGACGAGGCAACGTTTTTTGCCACCGCCCTCGTTCTCAATAGCACGTTTAAACTCTGGATAACCCTCGAAGCCGGCCAGCGATTGGGCGAAGACCGCCGCGCCGGTGGATTTGAATTACTCCTGGCGACGCCCCTGACCGTCCGCGACATTCTGGGCGGCCAGCTAATGGCCCTCCGCCGGCAATTCCTCAAGCCGCTGGTCGTCGTGCTCTGCGTGGAAACGGTTTTTCTCGCCGTCCTCTGGCACAAGCCGGACGAGCGTTGGATGTTCGTGGCAATGATGCTGATTTTGCCCATGGACATCGCGGCCCTGGTCTGCGTGGCTATGCGCGCCGCGCTCACCTCCAAAAGTCCCACTCGCACAAACGTCATCGCCGTCAGCCAAATTTTGGTCCTGCCGTGGGCTGTATTCGGCGCCATCCAGGGAGTAGAAAGTCTTTTGGATGCGCTCGGCATTTGGCGTTGGGAGGCGAACACGCCCGTCCAGGTCGCCCAATGGTGCGCCATCTCCCTCGTGGTCGATCTGTTTTTCGGCGTACAGGCATGGCGAAGTTTGCGCCGCGAATTCCGCGCGCTCGCCACCGCGACGGCGGAATCGCGCTTTTCATTGAGAGAATTCGCGGCGTTGGCGGCCTCCTGGATGGCGCGAATCATTCCGCCCCGTTTTCGAATTCAGGCAGCCGCGACGGCCTCCCTCGTCGTCGCGCTCGCGATCTTTTATTGGACAAGGCCCGCCCCCATGACACCTCCGGTAATCGCCTCGCTGGCGCAAAGCAACGGTCCCGTGCGAATTTTTCGATCAGGCCCGGGAGGCGCAATGTTCGTCCTCCCGGACGGCTCATTGTGGCGATGGGGATACACCGAAGTGCTGCGCGCTCGCGCCGCCATGCCAGAACAAATCGGCTCAAACTACAATTGGGTCAAGGCGGTAGGCAACGGCAGGTATTGGTTTGGCCTCAGGTCCGATGGCACCATTGTTGAATCGGGACTCCGCGGCATGTTGTCCGGGTCCGACTGGGTTGACATCGCCGTGTCACACTCGTCGCCAATCGGATTGGCAAAGGATGGAACGATCAGGACTTTGGGCGAAAAAACCCCGGGGTGGTTTGTAACTTCCAGCAATTGGGTCGCCGTCGCCTGTCCGAACAATTCCTACCTGGCGCTTCGCGCGGACGGCACGTTGTGGGTATGGGGGACGGTCATAAGCTCGCTGAATGGTGTCACCTGGCTCGGCACGAACATCCCCGAGCCTGTCCTTTTGTGCGCCGCATCCAATTGGGTCGGCCTCGACGCCAGCGGCCAGGCGCAAAACCGCGCTGGAGAACTATGGGACGTCGCATTCAGCTTCCCCAATCCAAATCTCCCGCCCGCTTCGGTTTGCAGGCTTGTCAGCACCAATTGGGCCGCCGATCGCATTCAATCTGGCTCCCATTGGATGTCCGCTCGAATCGCGCCCGACGGCACCCTCTGGTCCACCCTACCCGCCCCAAACGACCCTCTGGTATCGCGCACCCCGCTGCGCAAAATAAGCACGCGCGCGGACTGGGATTCCATTTGGGTCGTGAACGGAACGGGCTTCGGAATGACATCCGACGGAACTTTATGGGCCTGGGGAAACAATCTCGGACAAGATCCGCCAATGAACCTTCAGGCCCTAAGAAACCGTCTCGTCGGCCGCAGGGCGTACGCGGCCGGCGGCGCACTTCCAATCTGGGATCAGCCGCACCCATTGATCAAACTCACGCCGCTAAAAGATTAGACTTGTCTCAATTTGCTTTATCCAGCCGCCTCCATCGGCCCCTGGCGCGCTCTTCGCTCCAAGCTTCAGTCCATTATCGCCCCGGAGAGATGTATTTGGCGAGCGACAGCCACCGACACATCCCGTTTCTACAAAAGCCCAAGCCGAATAAAGAATGTCCGTCGGCAACACTTCTTTTCAGTGGCGAAACCGACAAAATGGTGTGATATTACGTTATAGAATAAGAGGAGGATTTATGGATGCGTTTTGGTTCATACCGTTTGCCGTTGTAGTCGCTATTTTCTTTGGAGCCTTTTGTGCGCTCATGAAAAAGCGCCCCGTGTCGCCCGGCATGCCCCGTGTGTTGCTTCACAAACCAGCGGAAAAACCGCCAATAGACGAGTCCATCAGCGCCCGCGATTGGTCAACCCATCCCTCCGGCAGTTACCTAAGCTGGCTCTCCGAAAACGCCGACAAAAAACCCGCAAAATAATCCGCCGCAGTCCTTCGGCCAAAACAAAGCAAGTGCTTAATGCACAAATGCTTCAAGAAGCTTCTTAGGGGTCAGTCCTAGAAAAATGACACTTTTGCCAGAGTGTTTTTGAGGATCATTTTTTGGTAGCGGTCATTTCCAACCCACAAATTCTTGATTACCGGACGTAACTGGGGTCCAGGCTCAGAGTGCGGCTAAGTTCCTGGTTGACCGCCCAGTTCCCTAATTTATTCTTTCCATCTCATCGGAACATCATTGAAACATTTTCTGATATGCGCTCTTTTGCTGGCGTCTTCCGCGGCCTTCCACGCCGCCGCGGCCCCCGTGCCCGCCAAACCCAATATCCTCGTCATCGTCACCGATGATCAGGGCCGAGGCGACTACAGTGCCTTCGGGACGAAAGACATCCGCACGCCCCACATCGACAGAATATTCCGCGAAGGAATGACTTTCCACAATTTCTACGCCAACAGTTGCGTCTGCTCGCCCTCTCGCGCCTCCCTGCTGACGGGCTGTTATCCTGATCGCGTCGGCGTGCCGGGAGTGATCCGCGAAGAGACCCCCGATGATTCCTGGGGCTATTTGTTGCCGGGCGCCGTATTGCTGCCACAATTGCTCAAGCCAGCCGGTTATCACACCGCCCTCATTGGCAAGTGGCACCTTGGCATCGGTTCACCCAATACGCCCACCGAACGCGGCTTCGAGTTCTTTCACGGATTTCTCGGCGATATGATGGACGATTATTGGACGCACCTCCGTCACGGCCATAATTTCATGCGCCGCAACCTGGAAGTCGTAAACCCTCAAGGCCACGCCACCGACATTTTTACGAGCTGGGCTTGCGATTACCTTGACGATCGCGCGAAGGCAGGCGGCCCATTTTTTCTCTACCTCGCTTACAATGCCCCGCACGACCCAATCCAGCCCCCGCCCGAGTGGTTGCAAAAAGTAAACCAAACCGACCCCAGCCTCTCCCCCAAACGCGCCAAGCTCGTCGCGCTGATCGAACACCTTGATTCCGGGATAGGCAAAGTCCTCGACAAACTGGACCAGACCGGCCTCGCCGCCAACACGCTCGTCATCTTCACATCCGACAACGGCGGAGTCCTCGCCAACGACGCAAACAACGGACCGTGGCGCGGTGGCAAAGAGCACATGTATGAAGGCGGCCTGCGCGTGCCTGGCGCCGCCCGCTGGCCCTCGGTAATCGCCGGTGGCTCCAGCTCCGCGCGCGTTACCCTCACGATGGATATTTTCGCAACCGCCTGTGATGCCGCTGGAGTCGTCCCTCCGCCAGGCATCGACGGCGTCAGCTTTCTCCCGACATTACGCGGCGAACCCCAGCCCGCCGCCCGCCAAGACAATTATTTTGTCCGCCGCGAAGGAGGACTTCGCTACGGCGGCAAAACAATTGAAGCCTTCCGCCGAGGCGATTGGAAAATTCTACAAGACAGCCCCTTCGCCCCATTGGAACTTTACAACCTTAACACTGACCCGCGCGAAGCAACCAATCTGGCCCCAACCCATCCTCAGATTCTCGAGACCCTCGATGCCAGTCTAAGACGCCAAATACAAAGCGCCGGAGCGGTCCCGTGGCAGAAACCTCCCTCCGAATAGCCTCAAACCTGTCGCTGAAACCTGAATCGCTTTTCCGGCGGGATGTAGTTGAGGAAGCCAATCGCCCGATTGCAAAACGAAATGCCGCAATCCCGATCGGGAAAAAGTGTTTCCGCACCATCCACCAATACCTTCCGACTTGTCAGATCCAATCTGGCGCCTGCGCCATTTGGAAAAACTTCAAAAAGATGGGCTAAAAGCCGGCTCGGATCGTCATTCAACCGGATAAGATGGACTTCATAGCCTCCCACCGATTTCACCACATGATTGACTCCAACTCCGGAAGGACCAAACAACAATTCCAGGGCGTCCACATCAGGCAACGCGGAACCCGCCAACGCCACGGCAAATTTCCACTTGGTATCAATTGACCAACAGAAAACACCGCACTTGTTGCTCCTCCAAACGTCTCGCCGTTCCTCAAACAAGCCGCGCTGAATCCCCTCCAGGCCAGCCGGGATTCCTCCATTGCTTTTTCACGTGCGATGTCGGCCTGCTTTCCTCGCAAGCGCCGCTCTTCCTCCAACTGCGCCTCGGTTTTGATGCCGGCGCAGACCACGCACAAATGTTGCACTCTGCGCTCATGAGTTCCACTGGAGCCATCGATATACGTATTGTGAACATGCGCTTCGCGTTCCCGGCACTTTTCGCACAGCATGCCCCACAGGATGGTTCTTCCCCATCAGGGTGTCAATTCGGTGACTTGTGCAAACGCCGCACTCCGAATTTTGGTGTCAACCTCATACGTTGAACATTTGTAGTAATATCAAGGGAACCGAGTCTTTGTCGCCACGCTACGCAGCAGCCTAGAAAAATGACCGTATATCGCGGGCGCCGTGAAGCACACGAATAATGACGATCCCCTGCTCCGTGGGCCTGTAAAAGAGGATGTAGTCGCCAACGGGAAAACTGCGGAGATGAGGGAAGAGGTCCTTTCGGTCTCGGCCCATTTCAGGCATGGTGGCCAGGAGTTGGCATTTTTGGTCGATCAAGTCCAGCCATCGGTCGGCTGCCGCGGGATCGTCGAGTGCGATGCGAACACCAATTTCGATCAAATCCAGTTCCGCCTGGCTTGTCCGGCCAACGGAGGGCATCAGGTTGTCACCGATTGTTTCGCGCGCTGATGAACCTTGGCGCGAATCGCTGACATATCCAGCGGCACAACGTCCCCTCGGTTTGCCTGCTCGACGCCAATGGCAAGATCGCGGCGCAGTTCTTCGAGTTGGTGGGTGCGAACGTCCTCAGTTTCGCGCAGCCACACAAAGAACTCCCACCTGTCTCCCGGCGATAGTTGTTCCGCCGCTTTTTTCAACTCCGTCACCGCGCTCATCTTGAGCCTGAATATATATCGTAACGCGCTCGAAAGAAACCCAAATTATTCCGGGCCCAATTCGGCGTCGTGACATTGGCCCCAAATGGACACAGAATGGAGGCTATGGCTGATGTCCTTTCAAGGGCCCAGCGTTCGCTGGTGATGGCGGCTGTTCGCTCATCCGGAAATAAGAACACGGAGCTTAAACTGCTATCCCTATTCAAATTGCACGGGGTTACTGGCTGGCGGCGCAATCAACCAATTTATGGGAAACCTGATTTCGTTTTTCGCAAACAAAAGCTCGCTGTGTTCGTGGATGGTTGCTTCTGGCACAGTTGTCGGTGGCACTGCCGGATGCCAAAGTCGCGGCGTGAGTTTTGGTCATCGAAGATCTCAAAAAACATTGATCGCGACCGCAAGGTGAACGTGTTCCTGCGACGCCGAGGTTGGCGGGTTGTCAGAATTTGGGAGCACGCCTTGGAAGACCCGGTGCGTGTGGTTTCGCGAATTCAGGCGGCGCTTGCAACCGTGACGGATTTCGAGCAATCATTCGCGCGTGGACAGCATTGAGTTATTTGCCGGCGGCGGCGGGCTTGCGCTGGGTTTGCATCAGGCCGGTTTTGAACCGCTTGCGGTAATCGAGCGTGACAGGGATTCTTGTCAAACTCTCGCAAAGAATTGGCATCAGGGCATGGGGCATGGTTGTCGTCTTTTCAATGAAGACGTGCGTGGCGTTAATTTTGACGAGTGGCGAGATCGCGTCGAATTGGTTTCCGGCGGTCCCCCGTGCCAGCCCTTTTCGATCGGTGGAAAGCACAAAGGTGATAAGGATGAACGGGATATGTTTCCGCACGCGGTTCGCGTCGTCAGAAATCTCCGTCCGAAAGCCTTTATCTTCGAAAATGTCCGTGGGTTGCTCCGCAAATCATTTGCAAAGTATTTCGGATACGTTTTGTTGCAGCTTGGGTACCCTGATTTGGCAATGCGCGAGAATGAATCCTGGTCCGACCACTTGGCGCGCTTGGAGCGACACCACACCGCGGGGACAGAATTCGGGCTGCGTTACCGTGTCGTTTTTCAGAAAGTGAACGCCGCGGATTTTGGAGTTCCCCAGCACCGGGAGCGGGTGGTAATCGTCGGATTCCGCTGGGACATCCACGAGCCTTGGAGCTTCCCGCGTGCGACTCACTCGGGTGACGCCCTTGACGCCGCAAAGTGGATTACCGGATCGTATTGGGATGAACACCGAATAACTCGCGTCCAACGTCCGCCGGCGCCGTTCTGCATGGATGGCCGGCTCGAGCGAATCGCAACGCTTCCATTTGCCGCTCGCTGGCGAACCGTTCGAGACGCATTGCTTGGATTGCCAAATCCGCAATCGGCGGAAGCCTCACGAATTCCCAATCACAGATTTCAACCGGGAGCACGACGTTATCCCGGGCATACAGGCAGCGTTCTGGATGCTCCAGCCAAGACGCTAAAGGCCGGAGACCACGGTGTGCCGGGAGGCGAAAACATGCTGGCGCACCCAAATGGCTCTGTTCGCTACTTTACTGTCCGAGAGAGCGCCCGCTTGCAGACTTTTCCGGATTGGTATCATTTTCCAAGCTCATGGACGGAAAGTATGCGGCAAATAGGGAACGCGGTTCCTGTCACCCTCGCGCACGTGATTGGAGAAAGCGTGGCAATTAGCCTTCGGAAGCATGGTCGAACCCACAAACAGCCTTGATGTAACCGGCTGCTGAACTGATGGCGGAAGAATCTTTTAAGAAGCTGCTGATCGAAATCGGTGAGCTTCGGAAAACGTTGTCAACCGCCCCTCGGTCAGGAGTAAAAAGGCGGGAGATGGAAGCTCTAATTGAGAAAGCAATTTCCGACTTGCATGAATTGTTAAGGGTAATCGACCCAATCAAACTTCCGGAATTGGTGTATAACCCGACTGACCCTGACACGTTTGCTGAAGCGATAGGCAATAAATTGATAGTGCAGGACGAGCAGCCATTGTCTGGCTTTGAGTCCTTTCGATTCTACGGCAGCGGTCTGTACGCCCTATATTACAAAGGCAGTTTCGACGCGTATGCGCCTATTCGAGAAACCGCTACTCCGATTTATGTTGGAAAAGCAGACCCGCCGAAAGGAGCCAAGACGCCGAAGGAACAAGGCGACAAACTATGGAGCCGGTTGAAAGAGCACAGGGATAGCATTAAGGAGGTGGAGGATTACTGCGGCAAAATGGGAATAAAAGGAAACCTAAAGCTCAGAGATTTCGCTTTCCGCTACCTGGTCACGGCTTCCGGTTGGCAAATTGCCGCCGAGGGCCATTTGATTGCTCTTTTCCGTCCGGTCTGGAACAAGGAAACCAGTGTCGTCCAAGGAATCGGCAAACACGGCGACGCTTCAGAGACACGCGCCAATGAGCGCTCGCGCTGGGACACCTTGCACCCTGGCCGCGATTGGGCTACGCACGAGGGGAACAAACCGAATCGGCTCTCCGTTCCTGAAATCAAGGCTCTTGTCCTGAAACACTTCGAGTTGTGCCCTCCGAAACACCTTTAGAGGTCCGATTCGTCGCAGCGTG
>DATAXU010000031.1:0-9274 GCA_036272955.1 Verrucomicrobiia bacterium | reverse complement strand
AACTCTGCGCGCCAGCGCCCGTGCCTTGACGGCGCTATCCACCAGAATGCCGTCCACATAGGCCTGGTTTGTGGCCAATTCGGCCCGCCTGGCACGCGCGTCCGCGAAATAGTTCCAGTAATGTTCGAAAAGCGCTTTCTTTAAATCGCCGTAACCAAGCCCCCCCTGCCGAAGGCGCTCCTCGTAATCCTTCGCCACCGCCTCGGTTGCGACCAATCTCAGGAGTTGGATGGCGAGATTTTTGTCCGCGTCCGGCTTCGGTTCCTGCGGCGTGCGGCTGTCCATGACCAATCCCATGATTTTTTTGCGAAGCGCTTTTTCGTCGCCAAAAATTTCAATCGTATTGCCGTAACTCTTGCTCATCTTCTGCCCGTCAAGGCCGGGCACCACCCCTGTGGCCTCGCGAATTCGCGGTTCGGGCACGACAAATGTCTCCCCGTAGGCTTCGTTGAATTTGATCGCGATGTCGCGGGTGACTTCAACGTGCTGCTTTTGGTCGCGTCCCACGGGCACCACGTTCGAATCGTAAATCAATATGTCCGCCGCCATTAACACCGGGTACGCGAATATCCCATGATTCGGCGAAATTCCGCGCGCTATTTTGTCCTTATAACTGGTGCAGCGCTCCAGGAGGCCCATCGGCGTCAGCGTCGTCAGAATCCACGCCAATTCGGTCACTTCAGGCACATCGGATTGACGGAAAAACAGCGCCTTTTTGGGATCCAGTCCGCAGGCGAGGAAATCAAGCGCCACGTCGTGCGTACTGCGCCGCCGCTCGGCTGCGTCAAAGAGCGACGTCATCGAGTGGTAATTGGCGATAAAGTAGAGCGCCTCCCCCCGCTCCTGCAATTCGATTGCAGGCTTCATCATCCCGAAATAATTTCCCAGGTGCAACGCCCCCGAAGGCTGTATGCCGGACAATATTCGCATGGCGGCAGATTAAACGCGCTCTCCGGTTTGCAAGCAACCCCAGAAATCGCGCCCAATTCCGCTCTGCCGTTATTTCTTCCGGCCCCGGGCCTACATTAAATACGGATTGCTGGTCACGGTTTGAGGAACGTGCGTGTAGCGATAGCGGAAGTACTGCTGACCCGCCGCGGGAACAATCGTGAAAGGAGAGACGGCCCCCGGCAAATCCGTCCAGGGCCCAAGGATGGTCGGGGCCGATTGCAAAACGACCGACCCTTCCTTCCAGCTCAGCGAAACGCCGGCGCCGGGAGCGGCGTTGAAGTTCAATTGCATCTGAAGATCGTTCGTATCAACGAGCGCCCCCGTGGTATAGATCGTGGAGATCTGGCTGGGCGTCAGCACCGCGCTGTAATAGCGAATATCATCCAATAATCCCTCATAGCGTTCCCATATCGGGTCCGAACTATAACCGATTTGAATCGGCTGTCCGATATCCCACGACCAGGCGGTGCCAGTCGGGTTGGTGGACTCCAGTCCGCCATCGACAAACAGCCCTAAACCGCCGGTCAAGGATTGATCATACGTCATGGCTACGAAATGCCATTTGTCATCGTTGACGGCTTTGGTCGAAACATTGATATTGGGGCCTGTTACAGTCGGGCCTTGGAACTGCAAGTCCCCACCGTCCTGTTCAAGCAGGATGAAGTCATTATACGAGCTGGACGTGCCAAACGGACGACAAAAGATCGAACCGCCGATGGTGCCGGCATTCGTCTGGTCTGTCCCTGCCGAACGCATCCAAAGTGTCACGGTACCCAAAGTGCCATCGAAAGCGGGGTTGTCCGTAACTGTGATGCCATTGGTTTCGGAGCCGTCAAAGGACATCACACCTGTGCGCGTTACCGTGCCGTCGGAACTGGACGCCACCCAGGTTGCGCCCATATTCACGCCTACATTCGGTGTGTTGGTGGGGTTGGAATCGGCAACAATTCCGCTGGCCGGCACTTGCTGAATCAAATCTCCCACCACGGCTTCGGCGCTCGTTGCGGATCCGTAGGCATTGGTGACAACGATATCGTAACTCCCGCCAGTCGCGGCGGTTACCGAGGCAATCGTGTAGGTCGAGGCCGTGGCGCCGGCAATCGGCTTTCCATTAAAGCGCCACTGGTAAGCGAGCGGCGGCACGCCGATGGCGTAAGGATTCAGCGTAACCGTGTCTCCATAACCCGCGATGACCGACTGCGGCGGCATCGTTACCACCGGTTTGTCCGTAATGATGAACCCGGAAATGGTGCCGGCATTGTCAAATCCGGTGGGCGGCACGCCAACGCCTCCATGTTGCGGATGATTGCTCGTAATTTGAACGTGGTCCGTGTTCATCACGCTGCTCATGGTGCTGAGTCCGCCACCGTGGCCCCGAAGCCACTGACTGCATGTCCCCCCCTCATCATAAGGAGTGGGTGTGCTCGGATAGGTCACGGAATTACTTGTCGAGGCGGTCACGTCGCTGATGAAGGCATTCGTGAGTGTCTGCATGGAATCGGAGCCTGCAACTAATTCAATGACAAACGGTCCATTGGTGAAAACACTATGCAGACCGGTGATGTCGATAAGATAGGGCGGCTGGTCATTGTCACCGCAAACCGTGTAATCGAACGCGCCCGATGGCGTTAGGCCGAAATTAACTCCGTCCCGCAGAAATGTTGAGTAAATCTCCTGCTCCCCCGTGGGAAAGACGGCGGGTGGATGCCCGTCGTACCCGTAGCTTGGTGGATTGCCGGCGTAACCGGCGAATCCGCTGAAATTGGCATCGTTGGCCGACCACGTCACATTGAGGGAACCGTTGGCCAAGGGATTCAGGCCATTTGTTGAAGTGGTCGTGTTGATGACCTCGTTCAACGTGTACATATACGGACCGCTTGTAAGAGTACAGGAGCCGTAGCCATTGTTCATCGGGATCAGATTCTGCCACCCATTCGATGCGATCCCGAAAGCGGTCATGGTGACGGGAAAGCCGGAATAGGTCGCCGAACCGCAATAGTTTTCTTGAAAATGCAATCCGACGGATGCCGCCGAACTGACGCCCAGCATAAGCGCGGCCGCCGAGACCGTGCAGGCGATTTTCTTGTTTCGGGTGGAGCGAGATGACTGATGTAGTTTTTTCATAGGCATTGCTATTTTTTCAGGCTTTGTTTTTTTGCGAGCCGTCCATCTGACAATCCAGGAACACATTCACACCCCAAGTGCTTTTGTGCTCGTGCCATCAATGACATGGCGGAAGATGTTGTCAAGTTCTTTTGGCGGAAGCACCTTGAGCGTGTTTTATGGCCCATGCACAGAATGCTCTCGATCGCGCCCGCGAACTGCTCATCAACGGCGACTATGCACAGGCCCTCGCGCTTTATGAGAAATTGACCCGCCTGCATCCTGCCGTCCCGGTCGTTTGGTATGAATACGGCAATGCCGCCTTTAAATTGCGCCAAATGGACCTGGCGGACCGATCCTGGAGCAAAGCGGTCGATTTGGCGGCCCAGGATGCCGAACTCATCGGCATGATCGGGCACCAGTACGAGGCGTCTCGGCATCCGGAAAAGGCCCGGGCTTGTTACGTTCGGGCCGCGGCAGCCGACCCCCGTGGCGTTAATTCCCGCATCAGCCTGGCGGTCCTGTTGGAAAAAAACCACCGTCTCAACGAGGCGCGGGAAGCGGTTGCGGAATGTCTGGCCATCGATCCCAAGGACGACCAGGCCCGCTATTTTTCCGCCGTGCTGGATCGTCGCGAAGGCAAATTGGAAGACGCCGAACGCAGCCTCCGTGACCTGATTGCCTCGGAACCGCAGCATCCTTATGTCCAATACGCGGCCCGATACGAATTGGCACAAGTGCTCGACCGCACCGAACGGTTCGACGAGGCGATGCTCCAATTAGAGGCGGCAAAGGCGATTGTCCGCGCGTTGACCGACGCCAGCCTGCTGATGCGAGGTTACGACCAAAGCTCGGAAAGCATTCGCCGTTTTACCGCAAGTCAACCAAAGGACATCCTGCGGACCTGGGCAAAATTTTTCCCGGAGCGAAAGCGCGAGCCAATTCCGCCCCTGGCATTTCTAGGCGGGCATCCCCGCAGCGGAACCACGTTGCTGGAACAAATTCTCGACGCCCACCCCGGTGTGGCGGCAGTGGATGAACCGGTCGCGTTCCTCGAAGTGCTCCAACCGGAATTTCACAAGTCCAATTCGCTTTCCAGCCCCCGCGTCAATGTGCTCCGCCGTCTGTACATTCAAGCGCTTCGAGACGACCTGGGCGACGACGCCACAGGCAAATTCCTGATCGATAAAAATCCATCCCCAACCGCCCGTCTTCCGTTATGGCTGCGCGTGTTCCCGGAATTGCGCGTGATCATCGCCCTGCGCGATCCGCGCGACGTCGTGCTCAGTTGCTATTTTCAGAACATCGCCCTAAACTCGGCCAACGTGAATTTCCTCTCGCTCGAACGCCTCTCCAAACACTATGCGGACTTGATGGGTATTTGGATGATGGTGCGGGAGTGGCCGGGATTTGCCTGGCTTGAAACCCGCTATGAAGACACCGTGGCCGACATGCAGAAGGAGGGCCGGCGCGTGACGGAGTTTCTTGGGTTGCAATGGCATCCGGACCAGGAACGATTTCACGAAAAGAGCGGCGCCAAGCAGCTTTATTCGCCCACCTACCAGGACGTCACGCGGCCGGTCTATCAGCGTTCGGTGGCGCGATGGCACGCGTATGAAAAATATCTTGCCCCCATCCTGCCCCCGCTGGAGCCTTTTTGCCGCGCGTTCGGGTATGCTGTGGTTTTGATGCTATTATTGACGGTCACGGCGGCGCGCTGCCGGGCGGGCGAAGCCGACGACTGGCGCGACAAAATGGAATCCATCACTCCACGAGGTTATCTCTGCCGTTACACCGCGACCCCCATTGTCGTGGATGGAAAACTGGACGACGACGCATGGGCCGAAGCGCCATGGACAGCCGATTTCGTTGACATTCAAGACCACAACCTGCCAACACCTCGCTTTCGCACACGCGCAAAACTGCTTTGGGACGAAAACTATCTCTACATCGGCGCTGAGTTGGAAGAACCCCACGTCTGGGCCACGCTGACGGAGCATGATTCGGTCATTTTCCAGGACCCGGATTTTGAGATTTTCATGGACCCCGATGGCGACACGCACGCTTACTACGAATTCGAGATAAACGCGCTCAACACCAGTTGGGATTTGATGCTCAACAAGCCCTATATGGACCGCGGCACGCCGAACAACGCGTGGGATATTCCCGGCAAAAAAACCGCCATCCACGTTAATGGCAAGCTCAATGACCCCGCGGAGATTGACAAAGGCTGGACTGTCGAAATCGCCTTCCCGTGGAGCGTCCTCGGTGAACACGCTCGTCACCCCGGCCCGCCGTCCGACGGCGAGCAATGGCGGATTGATTTCTCCCGCGTTGAATGGAAAATTACCACCGACAGCGGCGTTTGCAGAAAAGTGCCGAACACACCGGAAGATAACTGGGTCTGGTCGCCCGCCGGAGTCATTGACATGCACCGTCCGGAAATGTGGGGCTTGCTGCAATTTACCCGCCAACCCGCAAACGTGGAGATGGCTGTCACACCAATCCCCGGCAAGCGCGCGCGCGATCTCGCCATCGAAATCTATTATGCCCAGCGCGATTTCCTCAAAGCCCGCGACCGGTGGGCCACCAATCTCGTTGAACTCGGGTTGGACACCGCCAAATTCCCACCCGGCATCGACCAGCCAGATATTCGCTTGACTCCCGGCGGCTACGTCTGTTCCGTTGGTTACAGCAAGAACGGGACCCGTCACGTCTGGAGGATTCGCCAGGATCGCTTGCTGAAATTTGACGAAGCGATGCCGGACGAATCCACACAACCGTGATTCTGGGGAATAGTTCCCAATCATCGCCCGCGCACAAAAGAAAGTTTGGGGGATATGCCCCAATTCGGTGAAGTCCACCCCGGCAATTTTCAGGCCTTTGTTTTCGTATCCCCCGGTAAATCAGCTTGATAGGTTCGCCCGCAATTCGGTGGCACATGCGCTGCTATTACTCGTGCTGCGGTGAGTTTACCGCACAACTGGAATTGATCTGGCGGCGTCGCCAAGGAACTGCCCGGCGATCAATTCCGGTTTTAACTAATATTTGCCGGACGCAGTAAAAACTAAATTGCATGAATACAAAGAAACGCATCGTCATTGCGACGGCCTCTCTTGCCGTCGCCGCCTTTGCCGCTTACGCAACTGGTGTCAGTACAAAAATCTTTCGCACAACCGGATACTTCATCGGTTTGACTCAGGGAATCGATTCGGTAAATGGACATCTCCGATTCGAGGACGCTAATTTCGCCGGCCACAATCTGGTCAATCTCGCCATGGGCCGCGCCGCGACAGCCAACGACGCCCACCAGGTCATGGCCATGACATTCGCCTGCGACCTCAGCACGGCAAATTTGGTTGTCTATGATTTGGACACGTCCAATGTTGTCGCCGCCATCGCGGCAAGCACGAGCGTTGATTCCGTCAGGCAGCAGGACGCCGGCTTCAGCGGCCCTAACCACGCCCATTTTGTCGCCGTTCTCCAGGTCAACCCGAGCGGCAATGGAACCAACGGAGTCCTCGGCGGCTTCTTCACGGTTGCCGGGCGCGTCAATCTCAACCCCGTCACCGGTTGCCCTCAGCCCGTGCCCGTCCTGCTTGACCGCGATCCCCTCGACGCAGTGGATAACGACGTTGAATTGCCAAACAGCGATGATCCGGATTCCGTGCCGCTGACTCTTCGGACTGGTTTGGCCCACGCGATTGGCGTGCTGGACGCCGTCGTTGACGGTTCGACGAACACGATCCTCGTCCCCAATGCCCACCTGAGCATTCGCCGTGAATTGAACGAATCGCCGACCGTCACACCGGTTTCGGTTGATTAATAGCTGGCCTCCCTTGGTTGCTGTGCGGAAAGGCTTTCGGTCTTTCCCACAGCAACAAATCACGTACCCACATGAAACTCCTGGCTGCTTGCATGTTCGTCACTGCCAGCTTTTCAGCACTCGCGCAAAACTGGAACCTGACGGAGGCCTCCGTTTATTGCAACTGGCAGTCAATCGCCGCCTCCTCGGACGCCGGCAAATTGGCGGCGGCCGCTTTCGATGACGGTTACGGCGACGGCGGCCCAATTTACACATCGACAAATTTCGGCGAACTTTGGTCGCTGGCCGAGGCACCCACCAACGTCGGCTGGCAAACAATCGCCTGCTCATCAAACGGCCTGCAATTGCTGGCCGCCGATAACGAAGACCTCAATGGCAATCCCGGCATTCTCTACACGTCAACCAATTCCGGCAAGACGTGGAAGTCCGCCCTCACCCCATTTAATTACTGGGCGTGCGTCGCCTCGTCCGCAACCGGCTCCAGGTTGCTCGCCGCGGACTCCGGAATGGGCGACGGCCTGATCTACATGTCCACCAACATCGGAAAAACCTGGACTCCCACGACCGCCTCAAGCGACTTCTGGGCATCTATCTGTTCGTCCGCAAACGGAACAATCCTCGCCGCCGCGGATTCCGGCTACGGCGACGGCATGATCTACACCTCGAGCAATTCCGGTACCTCCTGGACGCCCACTACCGCGCCTATCAATCAATGGACCTCCATCGCCTCATCGTCCAACGGCCTGCAATTGATCGCCGCCAATTCCGGCTACGGCGATTGCCTGATCTACATCTCAACCAACGCCGGCTTTTCCTGGACGCCCACAATCGCCCCAAGCAATCAGTGGGCCTCCGTCGCCTCCTCCGCCGACGGCTCCCAACTGTTCGCCGCCGATTCCGGCTACGGCGATGGCCTGATTTACACCTCAACCGATTCCGGCAACACCTGGACCCCCACCGCCGCGCCCGTCGGCTATTGGACCTCTGTCAAGTCCTCAGCCGATGGAAGCCGCATAGCCGCCGCCTCCAATCCCGGTGGAATCTACACCTGGCAATCCCCTCCCGTGCTGAAAATCGCCCCTTCCGCCCGCAACATTCTCATTTCCTGGCAAGCCCTCTCCTCCGCAACCGGTTTCGTCCTGCAAAATATTTCCGACCTAACGCTGACCGACTGGACCACCCTCACCAACAAACCTGTGCTGACAAACACCACCTATCAAGTCGTTCTGCCCCTGTCCGCCGCAGCCAATCACTTCTACCGCCTCCTCAACCCCTAATCGTCAACAAATCCTCGGCAATTGCTCCCCCGACAACATATCCACCACCCGATTCCCCCCCACCCGCGTCCTCATCGTCACAAATCCCGGATGTTCCTCCACCACCTCCCCAATAATCGCCGCCTCCGCCCCCAGCGCATGTCCCCGCATCGCCGCCAAAACAATCCCCGCGCTCTCCCCCGGCACGATGGCCAATAACTTTCCCTCATTCGCCACATAAAGCGGGTCAAACCCCAAAATCTCGCACGCCCCCTTCACTTCTTCGCTGATCGGAATCGCCGCCTCGTTCAGATGAATCCCCACCCCCGCCTGCTCCGCGATTTCACTCATCGCGCTCGCAATCCCCCCCCGCGTCGGATCGCGCAGCACATGCACGTCCGGGCACGCCTTCAGCATCGTCGCCACCAGCCCATTCAGCGGCGCGCAATCGCTGGTAATTTCCGTCTCAAACGCGAGCCCCTCGCGCACCGACATGATCGCGATCCCATGCATCGCCATCGCCCCATTGATGATAATTTTATCCCCCACCTCCGCCCGCCCCGGCCCAATCCGCACCCCCGCCTCCACCACGCCAATTCCCGAAGTGTTGATAAAAATTTTGTCCCCCTTCCCGCGGTCCACCACCTTCGTGTCCCCCGTGACAAGCAAAACTCCCGCCTCCGCCGCAGTCTGTTTCATCGACTCCACGACCCGCCGAAAATCCTCCATCCGCAATCCCTCCTCGAGAATAAATCCCGCCGAAAGATAAAGTGGTTTCGCCCCGCACATCGCGAGGTCATTCACCGTCCCGCAAATCGCCAATTTCCCAATGTCCCCGCCCGGAAAAAAAATCGGGTTCACCACAAACGAATCCGTGCTGAACGCCAGGTTCACGCCATTGACGGAAAAAACCGCCCCGTCGTGCAGCGGCTCCAGCAGCTCATTGCGAAATTGCGGCAGCAGCATCCGTTGAATCAACTGATGCGTCAGCTTTCCCCCGCTTCCGTGTGCCAACACGATTTCCTTGTGCTCGGTAATCGGCGCCGCGCAAGCCCCATTGCCCATCACGGGTTCAGACAACATCTTCCTCCCCCAATGCGATGTGGATCAAGTCCCACGCCACATGCACAAACGTCGC
>DATAXU010000030.1:0-16673 GCA_036272955.1 Verrucomicrobiia bacterium | reverse complement strand
GGGGCACGACCGAGTGATATAGGTCGCTGTCTCTGGCACGGCGGGAGCAATGGCAAGTGGGCGTGCGCCGTCACCATCGCGCCCGAGATTGACTTCGCTGTCCTCGTCGCCGGCAACCGCGGACCTGATATTCCTGTGTGGTGGAAAGGCCGTCAGGCGATCAAGGCGTTGATTCGGACCTTTGCGTCTTAAACGGACGGCGTAAAACAGGCGGAGAATAAACGGACGGAGCGGCGGAGTCGGAGCGGCGGAGTCACATCTTAACTTTTGATTCTGCTGAAAAACCCCCCATTTTCGAAAATGACCGCTCCAGCACCGCGAACTCTGTCAAAACTAGAAACGTTTAAAACGCCGTATAAGCGACGTTTTGGTCGTGGGCAGAGTCTTTTGATGGTGGTTCTTCTTGACACCGAAAAGGTTTTTCAGCAGAATCAACTTTTAACAATTCAAGCTCTTTCAGTTCATCCGGCCCAGTACGGCTTTCTGTTTCGCCGCAGCCAGTTAATTTTTCTTCGTGAGCTCTGTGCGCTTCGCACCCAAGGGGTCAGACCGGGTTATTGCACAAACTGGTGCTTGCCATTGCTGATGTTTGACGGATTTATTTGTGCCGTGCCGCGACCTTTGCGCATCGAATATCCGGGCGCTATTTATCATGGTTTAAGTCGGGAGGAACTGTGGAGAGATCGCGCACCGTCTGACGATGGCCACGCGAAACGCTTTAAGCGCGAAATCAAAACAGTAGAAAAACACTCATAAATCAACAAAATGATGCAATAACCCCGTCTGACCCTCCGACTAGCGGCGAACGTCTGGAGGATTAATGGGAAGATCAACGAGTGAAGCGCCCAAATCCAATGCATTGACACCTGCGGGCGGGCCAGAAGGTAAGACCGAGGAAAACGCAATGCCTCGATTCGTTCGTCATAGATATGAAAGTGATAGTAAACAACCCCGGTGCATTGAAATAAATTTGACAACCGAAGCAAGCTTTGGGGTATTAAACCCATTATGAAAATCAAGATAGCTAGCGTCTTGGTAGCCAACCAAGACAACGCCCTCCACTTCTACACGACAGTGCTGGGCTTTGTGAAACAGACGGACATCTCGATGGGCCAGTTTAGATGGTTGACTGTGTCATCACCCGAGGGAGCTGACGCCGTCGAACTCGTCTTGGACCCGATGGGCTTCCCGCCTGCACAGATATATCAGAAGGCGTTGTTCGATGCCGGGATTCCTGCCACCGCGTTCATCACAAATGACATTGAAGGTGAATTTCGCCGGCTTAAAGAGCGCGGGGTCCTGTTTCGCGGCGAGCCTAAAAAAATGGGACCAATCACCGCCGTGTTGTTTGAGGACACCTGTGGCAACCTTATCAATTTGGTCCAGCCAGCCGCTTGAAAAGCGAGCCAAGAAAACAGGCCGTGTCAGCCATTAGGGCACTGATCACGCGAAAAAAAACGTTGCCGTCCGATTTTTTTAAACCGGTTTTCTCACGGCTTGTCAAACAGGCTGGCGGAGCCAGGTGGAAGAGATGCGCAAATTGGACAACAGGACCATGCGGGAGTGGGCCGGCCAGGCACAGGTGGCGGTGGTCCGGGACTTACGCCAAAAGGACGCCACGCTGGCACCGGATTTGGGCCTTGAAGTCAACCATGCCGAATTCCACCCAGTGATCCTGTGGTCAGGAAGACATTTCAGGGCAACACCGCGCGGTAAAAACGCGGGCTGTTCGCCGGGGACTGCGGGTCGGAAAAGTGGAGCGGACCACTGCCAAACATATTCGTTTGCAATGGAATCCAGGTTCGCAAGTTTGCGCTCGCCTCAATGACTATATTGGAGCCGGACGGCCCGGCCAGGTCGAAACCAAATTCTCCGCTGGTGAAGCCAAATGCGGCATTGTTGGTGATGATCGAAACGGCAGCAGAGGTGGCTGATCCCACCGAAATGCGAAATATCGTGCCGCGTCCACCCACTCCGAGGTCGCTGGATTCGCCGTAGAAACTGCCATCGGGACCCTGAACCAGGCCGGCTCGAGGATCGGCGCCATCGTACTCGCTGAAGTCGTACAAAGGGGTGAACAAACCGCTGGGGGTGATTTGGAATACGACGCCGGAGTCGGCCGGGCCACCACCCTCATAAGTGGTGCCATAAAAATTGCCATCCTTGCCCTGCACCAAAGCTGCGGTGGGAAAAGCGCCATCAGCGCCGTTGGTGAAGGAATAAAGAGAAGTGAGCGAACCGCCGGGGGTGATTTTGAAGATCGCGCCGTCACCCGCCGTGCCACCATAGAAAGTGGTGCCATAGAAATAGCCGTCGCTGGCTTGCACGAGGCTGGCCTGGGGGTTTGCGCCATCAATGCCATTGGTGAAGAAGTAAAGATTGCTCAAAGTGCCGCCGGATGTGATTTTGAACAGGGTGCCGTAGCCATTCGAGCCGCCGGCTGAAGTGGTGCCGTAGAAATAGCCGTCGCTACCCAGCACCAGACCGGTCGAGGGGAACGCGCCATTAATGTCGTTGGTAAAGGAGTACAGAGTGGTCAACGAACCGCCGGTGGTGATTGTGAATATAGTGCCAGCGAGGCCCGGGCCGCCAACGCTCGTCGTACCGTAGAGATTGGCGTCGCTGCCCCGCACCAAAGTGTCCAGTGGCTGTGCGCCATCATTGCCGTTGGTGAAGGAATATAGGGGCGTAAATGCACCGCCGGAGGTGATTTTGAACACGACGCCATCCCCGTGCGCGCCGCCGAATCTAGTTGTGCCATAGAAGTTGCCGTCGCCAGCCTGCACCAGACTTCCCCAAGGATACAAACCATCATTTTCGTTGGTGAAGGAGTAGAGAGGGGTAAAGGAACCGTTGGGGGCCATTTTGAACACGGTGCCATAGCCGAGGCCGGGAGCACCGCCACCTTGTTGAGTGGTGCCGTAGAAGTTGCCATCACTGCCCAGCAGCAAAGTGGCCCAAGGAAAAAGGCCGCCTGTGCCGTTGGTGAAGGAATACAGAGGGGTCAGCGAGCCGCTGGCGCTGATTTTGAAGATCGCGCCACTGTTGTTCGTGCCGCCGTAGTATGTCGTGCCATAGAAATTGCTGTCGCTGCCCTGGACCAATCCGGCTGAAGGCTGCGCGCCATCAGCGCCGACAGTGAAAGAATACAGAGGCGTCAGCGAACCCCCGGCGCTAATTTTGAAGACGGTGCCAGAGGTATCCGAGTGAGCGATATCCGTGCCGCCGTGTTCTGTCGTGCCATAGAAATTGCCGTCGCTCCCTTGCACAAGACCGGCTGAAGGGTATGCGCCGTCAGCGCCATCGGTGAAAGAATGAAGAGGCGTCAGCGAACCCCCGGCGCTGATCTTGAACACTGCGCCATAGCCACCCGTGCCGCCGAGATAAGTCGTCCCGTAGAAATTGCCGTCGCTACCCTGCACCAGCCCGGCCTCGGGAGTTCCCCCATCGTCGGCGCCGGTGAAGGAATACAAAGGGGCCAGCGCGCCGCCCGCACTGATTTTGAACACGGCGCCATAGCCATTACTGCCACCGTATTCCGTCGTGCCATAAAAATTACCGTCGTTGCCCTGCACTAACCCGGCCCCGGGAAATGAGCCATCCGAGCCATCGGTGAAAGAATACAGAGTCGTCAGCGAGCCGCTGGCGCTAATCTTGAATACGGTGCCAAAAGGCTCCACTCCGTCAAAGATGGGACCGGTGCCGCCGATGCTCGTCGTGCCATAGAAATTGCCGTCGCTGCCCTGCACCAGACCAGCCATGGGATTTCCGCCATCCGTCCCGCCCGTGAAAGAATATAACGGCGTGAGCGAACCGCCTGCGCTGATTTTAAACACGGTGCCATAGCCATCGTTGCCGCCGGTGCTCGTCGTGCCATAGAAATCGCCGTCGCTGCCTTGCACCAGGCCCGCCTGTGGATTTGCGCCGTCCGTGCCATCCGTGAAGGAATAGAGCAGCGTCAGCGAACCTGTGGCGCTCATCTGGAACACGGTGCCGTAGAAATTCGAGCCGCCGACAGCAGTCGTGCCGTAGAAATTGCCGTCGCTGCCCTCCACCAGCGCCGTTGCAGGATATGCACCCAGGCCCAAAACGCCGAAATTATGCAGGTTGGTAAAGGTCACGGTCACCGCGGCCTCGACCTTCAGCGCCGTCGCTATAAAAGCAGCCCCCAGCAGCATTCGGAGAAGCCAGGCGGCCACGGTTCCTCTGGCCGAACGGCCATTCGCAGGAGTTATCATGTTCAAATCTCTTACAGGATGCACTTCAACCCGCACAACCCGATACACAACTTTTTCTCCGAACCGCGAGATCCCCGCAAGCTCATTCTCGTTCGCCCGCGATTTTCCTCAGCTCCGCTGCACGTGTCACTCCAATGCCGCCAGGGTTTTATTTAACCCGCGATCGGAGCAAATCCAGGTAATGAAGCGCCAACGCATTGGTCGGACTGCGCGCCGTGATCTGCTGGAATTCATCGAACGACTCATTCCATTGCCCTTCTTTATAGAGTGCAATGCCCAAATTCAAACGGGCTTCAACCACTTCCGGCATAAAACGCACCGCCTCCTGAAATTCCCCCGCCGCGGACGCGGTCTGGCCGGATTTTCCCAATTCCATTCCAAACAAAAAGTGCGCCCGCCCCGCCTCCATAAGCAACGACGGGTCCGTTGGATCCATCCTGACGGCATCGCTGAAGTTCGTGGAAGCCGCCTGCAACCATCCCCGGCTCATGCAAAATCTGGCCAGCGTCGTCAATTCCGAGGGCCGGTGGATCCGGTTTTCCAATGCCTTTTGGTAACAATCAGCCGCTTCGTCCTTTCTACCCATGCTTTCGAGTATTTGCCCCAACCCCAGCCAAGCCAGCCCGAATCGCGGCGTAATCGCCAGCGCCCGCCTATAGACACGCATCGCCTCCGTATTCCTGCCCAATTTGGACATCGCCATCGCGACATTTTGCAGCGGAAAAACATCCTGCGGATCCAAATCAAACGCCCGCTGATACGCATTGGCTGCCTCCTCATATTTCTTTTGCGCAACAAACGTCTGTCCGAGTTGTGACCACGCCTCCTCGCTGCTCGGCAACAAATCCACCGCCCGTCGCGCCGCCCCCTCAGCATCGGCATCGTGGCCTGCCGCATGATCCAGCGACGCCAACTGCTCATAAAGCTCCGCGTCATCCGGCCCCGCCACCACCGCCGCCTCAGTCGCCCGCAAAGCCCCATCCACACTCGCTTCCTTCTCCGCCAGTTGCGCCTCCTTCGTCACATATTCAACCTGTGCGTCGTGATTGATTTGTGCCGTAAAAGGAGGATCGATCAACCGCCCCAACACCTCATCCAGGGCACTCTTCAATTCATAAGGCGTCCACCCCAGACGCCGCGCGCATGCCTCCGCATCCGGCCACGCCGCCGTTTTGTCTAACACATTCTGCGGCAGCAGCTTATCAATTTGCTCGCCCAGCGTTCGCGCCAGCAGGCAATTCCCCGCAAAGGTCAAGTGGACATGTTCATAAAACAAATCCCACCCCGGCAATCCACCCGGCGACGACGCCGCGAAGGAACTCTCCGCATCCGCAAGCAAAACCCTCTCCCCCTCGCGCCCCGCCGCCTCCTTCCGCACCAGATCATTCAGCCGGCTATCGCAACGAAACCGCAACGTATCCTCATCCCGCGCCGCGCCAAACGCCTTCCGCGCCCCGCCAATATCCCCCGACGCCAGCAGACAACGCCCAAGCCGAAACTGAAGTTCCGCGCTGGAATCGTCCAATTGCGCCGCCGCCTCGAACGCTCCTGCCGTCTGCGCCGCAATCCCCGCCCGCATCGCCTCATCCCACTTCCCCTTGTCCGCTTCCGACATCCCCACCCGATTCTCCGAGCCAAACGGCGCGCAATCCTTCAAATTGACAGCCACCGTGCTGACGACGACCCCCGCCCCGCTGTCATGCCCCATGCGGATGATATCCGCCAGGTTGTGCTGAAAACTTTGATATACCCGCATCATGCGCGGATCATCGGCTCGAACTTGTTGATTGATAAACATTTGCATCCCGCCCCACTCACTCTTATCCAGCGGCGGCCGTTGCACCTTATTCCACATTATTTCAACCAACTCGCCGAGACGCGTCGCCTTCAACGCCAGATTCGCCCGCACCAACGGCACCGGCAACGCCTGCGTCCCAAAAACCGTCCCCGCGCCAAACGGCCCCACGACTTCATTGTTCCCCATGTAAACCACCCAAATGTCCCCGCCCGCCCTCGCGCAATCGCCCGCAATCGCCCGAATCACATGGGAGTTGATCGCCGTCATCGCCGCGTTGACCACCTCGAATTTCACTCCCGGATGCCGCAAGCTCAACGTCGCCTGCAACACGCGCGGCAGTCCAAACGTCGGTTGCGGATCGCCATAAGCCGCCGATTCTCCAAACACAAAAATGCGGATTGTCCCGGCCGGTTTGTCTTGCAGTATCGAAATCGGGTATGGGGCGCGGGCCATCCGCTTTCCAAAAAACCTCCAGCCGAATTTATTGTTCTGCACGAACGTTTTCTGTCCATGGTTCGCGGACGAAATCAAAAACGCCGTCGGATACCCAAACCCCGCCAGGCGCAAAGCCAGTTCAACCATCGCCAGGAGAACGAAAGGCACTGCCAACGCCAGCAACCGCAATCGCCAAAGTTTCCACCCGGTCAGCCGTTGCGTGTCCAGGTCAGCCTGCGAGGGAACGGGTTTCCTTTTTTGGCGTTGTTTCATGCGCGAGGCCTTGTCAGGCAACGCGGCATTGCCTTCACAAGCCGACTTTACGGGGCCGGCCGATGCGAATCAAGAATTCATTGTCCGCGACTACAATGATTGACACAACGACACTCCAAGCGATACTGCTTGACATCCCGCGCTCGCGTGTCAAGATGCGCCGCATCGCCTTGCGGGTCGCCCACGTACTGGGCGCCTTTATTTAACAGTCAACTTTATGAAGAGGAGTGTTATATCGCTGGCGATCGCGGGCGCTTTCTTATGCAACGCGGCCCTTTCCTACGCAGCTTTTTCCACGACCAACTTTTTCAACTTCGAGGATAACCCCGTCCATCCCGTCGCTCTCAGTCCCGACGCCACCCGCCTCGCCGTCTGCAATTTGCCCGACGACCGTTTGGAAATCTTCGACATCACGGGCGGCTTCCCCGTTTCGCTCGGCAGCGTCACCGTCGGCCTGGATCCCGTGACGGTCCGTTTCCGCACCGCGACGGAATTGTGGGTGGCCAACTACGTCTCCAGTTCCATCAGCATCGTCGATCTCCCCTCGATGCGCGTGAAAGCCACGTTAATCGTTTCCAACGAACCAGCCGACGTGGTTTTCGCCGGCTCCCCGGCGCTGGCGTTCATTTCATGCGAACGTTTCGGCCTGGTGCAAGTCGTCAATCCCACAAACTTATTGACAGTAACCAACATCGCCATCGACGGCAAACGTCCCCGCGCATTGGCCGTCAGCCCGGATGGTTCCACCGTTTACGCCGCCATTTTCCAATCCGGCAATGCTTCGACGATCATCAGCCCAGGCATGTCGCCCATTCTCTCCTTCCCCCGTGCGGACCCCGTCACTTTCCCAAATTCCCCCTACGGCGGCATCGATCCCCCTCCCAACGTCGGCACCAACTTTG
Organism: Verrucomicrobiia bacterium; assembly: GCA_036272955.1. Taxonomy (GTDB): domain Bacteria; phylum Verrucomicrobiota; class Verrucomicrobiia; order Limisphaerales; family Palsa-1400; genus DATAUD01. Next base: position 9,027 of record DATAXU010000030.1, on the reverse strand, counting down.
TCCCCGCCTTCGACCCCAGCCTCTCCAATTCCCCCCCGCCCCTCACCGGCATGATCGTCAAGAAGAACGCTGCGGGTCAATGGATGGATGACAACCAGGGAAATTGGACCGATTTCATCACCGGCGACGCCGCCGCCTTGACCGAGCGCGTGCCCGGCTGGGACATGCCCGATCACGACGTCGCCGTCATCAACACCGCCACATTCTCCGTCCGTTACGCCACCGGCTTGATGAACCTTTGCATGGCCCTCGGCGTCAATCCCGCCACCGGCCAGATCACAGTCGTCGGCACGGATTCCATTAACCAAATCCGCTTCCAACCGGTGCTGGACGGAATTTTTGTGCGTATCGAACTCGCCCTGGTCGATCCCGCCGCATTGACCAACCAAGTCTTGGATTTGAACCCTCATTTGAATTACCAGACGCCCCTGGTTCCCGAATCCCTCCGCGACCTCTCCGTTGGCGACCCGCGCGCCATTCTCTGGAGTTCCGATGGCACGCGCGGATACATCACCGGCATGGGCTCCGGCAATCTGATTATCGTCAACGCCCAGGGCAACCGCCTCAATACCAATTCCACCATCGACTTGGGCGAAGGCCCCACCGGCATGGCGTTGGACGAAGCACGCGGCCGTCTTTACGTTTACAACCGCTTCGAGGGCAGCATTTCGACGGTGGACATCACAAATCAAGTCGTCACCAATACATTGCCGCTATTTGATCCCACGCCCTCGGTCATCAAGACTGGAAGACCATTCCTCTACGATACACACCTGACTTCCGGTTTGGGCCAGTCCTCGTGCGCTTCCTGTCATGTCGATGGCCGCACCGACGGCTTGGCCTGGGACTTGGGCGATCCCACTTCCACCGTCGAGATCATCGATTCCTCCTATAACTTCGCCCAGCCGTTGCCCGCCGTCACAAATAACTACCACCCCATGAAAGGCCCAATGACGACTCTCACGTTGCAGGACATCATCGGCCACGAACCGTTCCATTGGCGCGGCGATCGCCAGGACATCCAGCAATTCAACATCGCCTTCACCAATTTGCAGGCAATGCCCGATGGCCTCGACACCAACGAAATGCAGGAGCTAAAAAACTTCGTCGCGACAATTGGTTTCGCCCCCAATGGCTTCCGCCCGCTGAACAATTCCCTCCCCACCAATCTCGTGTTGCCCGGCCAATTCGCCCTCGGTCGCGGCGCGCTCCCCGCCGGTGCCCCCCTGCCAAATGGCAACGCCAGCAATGGCCTCGCCACTTTTACCCTTGAACAACCCCCCAACGGCTGCGTTCTTTGCCATACAGTTCCCAGCGGTCTGGGCACGGACATGCGGTTCAACGGCATCCAGTGGGTGCAAATTCCCCTCGCCTCCAACTCCGACCATCATTTGGCTGTCGTCGTCCTGCCGCGCGAGAATAATTTGCCCTTCAAGATTCCCCAATTGCGAAACCTCTTCGACAAGGCGGGCATGGACTTCACCCGCACCAATAGCCAGTTAGGTTTCGGATTCTCTCACGACGGCGGGGTCGATTCCCTCGTCCGTTTTGTTCAGGATTCGTTCCAATTGACAGACGACCAGCAAACGGCGGACTTGATTGCCTTCCTCTTTTCCTTCAGCGGCTCCGGCTTTCCGGCGGTCCCCTTGAACGATCCCAACCACGCCCCCGGCCCACAAAGCCTCGACACCCCCGCCGCCACCGGCTTTCAGATCACCGTCAGCAATTCCGCCTCCCTGAGTGCCCTCAACACCATGATCTCCCTGGCCACCAACAGCCAATTGGACCTGGTTGCGAAGGGACGCGAGAACGGCCAATCGCGCGGCTGGTTCTTCAAGCCGTCCGGCGGCTTTTTCCAATCGGATCGACTGGCCGAAACGGAAACTCCCGCCCAACTCCTCGCCTTCGCCGCCCCCGGCAGCGAACAAACCTACACCCTCGTCCCCGCAGGTTCCGGCGAACGCATCGGCATCGACCGCGACGCCGACGGCTTTTTCGATCAGGACGAATTGGATGCCAGCGCCAATCCTGCCAATCCGCTTTCGGTCCCTGCGCAGCCTCCCACGCAAATCGGCGGCATAAGCCTGGCTCTCAGCCCCGGCGCCGTCGCGCTGAAGTGGTATGCCGTGCAGGGCCTGGGTTGTCTGCTTCAGTATAAGAACAACCTCACCGACTCCGCATGGACAACCCTTTCCACCAACACCGCTGGCATCGGCTCGCTCTCGGTGTCTGACCTTAATCGTCCCACCAACACCGCACGGTTCTATCGAATCATCGCCGCGCCATGAACATTCGCTCTCCAATCCTCATCCTAAGCGCCCTTCTCCTGGCGGCCAACGCCGGGGCGCAGCGCAATTTCTCCGTCTCCGCCGCTGCGAACGCCCCGGGATCGGTCATTGTAAGCTGGCCCGTTCAATCCGCCACGCCAACGGGCGACCTCCTCGTGCTCCCGCAATTCCAACTCCAGCGCAGCTTCGATCTTAAAACCTGGACCAACCTGGGCGCACCCATCTCCGGCACGCTGCACCAAACGCTCACCGTGGCGGACACAAACGACGCCCCCGCCTTCTACAAAGTCCAATCCATCATCAGCCAGGAATACGCCCAACTCGACAACGTCACGTTGGATTCCGGCCAACTCTCCGGCGCCGACTTCTTTGGTGCCGAGTTTTTTGGGGCAACGCTCAACGGCGCATCATTGAACGGCGCCGACCTCTCCGCCGCCGACTTCCGCAACGCAACCCTATTCTCAGCCGATTTCACTGACGCCACCCTCTTCGATGTCGAAGCCTCCGGCGCACTGTTCGATGGTTCAACCATGCCGGGCGTTGATGCCCGCTTCGGTGATTTCCAGGAGGCCATCCTGTTCAGCGTCGTCTTAAGCAATGCCGATTTCAGTTCCGCCGATTTGACCGGCGCCGACCTCGATTTCGCCGTCTTCAACGGCATGAAACTCGACTCCAACACCCTCATGGATCCCAAACCCACCCTGATCTGGCAGATTGTCAACAACGGCGCGCCCGGCTCCAATTTTAATTTCCAGGACCTCAGTTCCGCCGCCCTCTTCGGCGCCAACCTCAATCGCGCCACCATGATCGACGCCGACCTCAACAGCAGCGAACTGAACAACGCGGATATCCGCAATGCCAACCTCACCGGCGCGGACCTCGACTACGTCGTTTTCCAGGGAACCCTTGTCAGCAACACCCTCATGGCCCCGGAATGGTTATTGGTTTGGAAAATCGTCAATCAAGGCGCCACCAACGCCAACCTCCAGGGCACCAACTTAAGCTCCGCCTTTCTCGAAAACGCCAACTTGCACGGCGCTCTCCTCAACAACGCCAACCTCGACGGCACCGATCTTTCCGGCTCCGACCTTCGCGGGGCCAACTTCACCGGCGCCAACATGGCCTTCGTCGAATTGCCCGGAACATTGCTGGACGCCACCACCGTCATCGATCCCAAGTCCCTGCTCGTGTGGAAAATTCTCAATCAAACCGGAAACGGCCTGAGTCTCGTCGCATCCAATCTCAGCGAAGTTTTTCTCGCAAACGCCAGTCTGCGCGGAGCCAATCTCACCAGCGCCCTCTGTAATTCTTCAGTCTTCTCTGACGCCGACTTCACGGGGGCCAACCTTCATTCCGCCAACTTTGCCCTGTCCGAACTTGCCGGCGCAACCCTCGTCAACGCCACCCTCACCAGCGCAAATTTTAACGAAGCCGACCTCACCGAAGCCTCCCTCCTCGGCTCCACAACCAACGGCGCCTCATTCATCAATACCACCTTCAACGACACCATCATGCCCGACGGCTCCATAAGGAACCAATAAGGCCCAGTCCGCCTTCATGATCTCTTCGTGGTGACCTTCCCGATAGCTACATATCAACCAGCCAAACACGTTTTCGAAATTCGCTGTGAAGTCCGGGGCCTTCTGGATGGCCCGGATCATTTGCCTAGTTTTTTCTTGATGATGCGCTCACCGACGGAGCGCATCTCCCCCCGGCGAGTACGGTGTAAACGGCCCATCTATGGACTTGAGCAATTCGGCCTCAAGTTCCGGGTTGTCCGTCTCCAAATCCAGCGGCTTTTGCGTATCCAGCCAGACTTGCTTCTCGCCATCGGTCAAGACGATAACGGCTCCCTGATGCGCCTCGGCAATCAGTTCGGCGAGTTGCCCCTTGGCTTCTCCGACGGTCAAAGTTTTCACGATGTCAATATATTTTGATCGGGTCCGATGGACAAGCCGAAACCATCGTACTACACTCGCCGTCGTTATTAAATCCCCTCCCCCGCCGAAAATTGCCTGGCCGCCTCCTCCGGCATAAGCGTCACCTCGCCAATCATTGCCAAAGTCCCTGAACACCCGGACGCACTGGACCGTCGGGCTGCATTTGGCGCGGCGCCATTCTCCAGCAACTGGCGTGTAAGGTCATCGGAGACCTTTCAGGTTGGAACGCGTTCATGACCATCTGCAAATGTTCCTGGGCCTGCTTTCGGTCGCTTGCATAAACCATCAATGACTGCCCGGCCAATGCAGCCGGCTCGCTGTTAGCCGGAAACGCACAAAGCCACGCTTCGCATTCCGGAATCGGTTCCTGCAACCAAAGCATCTGCGCCAAAATGGTATGAAAGATTTGCCAGGTCGCAGTTCCTCCCTTCCCAACCGGTCGGGCCACGTTCAGAGCAGCCAAAATGTGTTTCCGAGCGTCCACCTTGTTGTTGCGTCCGGCCTCAACACGTCCCAGGCCAAGGTGCGCTTCGGGAAAATGTCCCGTGGCGAGCGTTTCCTGGTAGAGGGCCACTGCCTTTTCCGTCAACCGCGCAGTTTCATAATACTTGGCCGCGCGAACGAGCATTTGAGGCGTCGCGCCCGATGCTTTAAGCCGCGCCGTCCAATCGTCTGCTTCGGCAGCATTGTGCTGCAACAAATAAAACTGCGCCATGAACAGCATCACTTCGGGGTCCTTTTCCATGTTCTCGCTCATCCGTCTCATCTGCTCCTGCGCTTCCCGCGTGAAACCTCCGTCCAGTAGTCGTGCGATCAAAAATTTCAACATCTCCGAAGACTTCGGATGCGCTTCAGAAGCCCGGCGCGCGTTGGCAATGGAACTCTGCAATTTGCCGCGGCGGAACTGGGCAAGCGCCAGCAGTGCAATCAGCGTGGTATGCTTTGGTTCCAGTTTCAGCGCTTTTTCCAGCATCGTCTCCGCTCCAATCCAATCTCCCGCCAATAGCCCCGCCCATGCCGCGCCCCACACGGTGGAAAAAGTCCTGAACCCGGTTCGCTTCCGGATGAAGGCGAATAACTGCGCTGTGTTTTGAATCTGTCTGTGGGCGCTGCTCGCCACGGAAAGCGCCACCGCGGCCTCAACGGATTTCTTGTCAAATTTCAACGACTCACGCGCGGCAACATGGGCCTTCAAATAATCGCAGGCCCTCAGCGCGGCGTAGCTTTGTTCCGCAAGTTTCAGCGCCCGTTCCATTCCCAATGTCCCGGTGACGCGGGCCGCCAGGTCCGCTTGAATGAACTTTTCCTTTTCGGCTATATTCTCGCCGGGCGCTCCGAGCGCCGACGGTCGGATGAGGACTTCGTAATCCGGGACCGGCAAATTCAGACGGTCACGATATTTTTTGACGAAAATCGCAGTGAGGCCCAAGGCGCTCACCGCAAAGCCCCACGGGACAATAACATTGCTGGAGCTCGAACTCGCGCCTGCCAACGCCAGGATGACGCCGATGAAAATCAGGACAAAACCGCGAACCTGCTGACGCTGCAACCCGGTCTGCCGGCCGGTTTTGCGGGAAAATTTCTCCAATGCACGGCTGTCTTTCTTTTCCTGTTCAGCCATGACTCGCTGCAGTTCCGCCACCAACCTGGATGCGATTTTGTCAGGGTCGGCCAGGAATTGAATCGCTGACGACGAATCGCCGCCAAAGGATCGCCCGTCATCGAGCAACGCCGCCATGCGATCGGGTATGGAAGGGTGCGTCGAGTATTTATTAAATAACACGTCGGTGGTCTGCTCGACCCTGCCGGTGGCGCTTTTCGTGATTTCTTCCAGGAGCCACTCGCTGTAGCCGCTCGGTCGTTGCAGTTGCGCCACCCGTTCATTCCATGGCAAACGCGACGAGATGCCGTGCAATGATCCCACTTTCGCCAAAGCCGACTTCATCACACCGGCGCCACACAATTCCGCCGCTCCGCGATCCGCTTCAAATTCGTCCTGCCTCGAATAGGTCGCCATCAGCCGCGTGCATAAACGCAGCAGCCGGTCCACGACACCATACAAACCATTGGCAAACTTTGAGGATTGTTTCGCCCGGCGCGCAGTGTTGATTTCGGCCCACAAGGCCATAGCCAGTCTCCGGATGCGGGCCTGAGCCGCCCAAAGCCAATTTCGAAATCCTCGGTGAATGAGTTTGGCGTGCGTCATTTCGTGCGCCAATACAGCCTCCATCTCGGCCGCTGACATGCCCGCCAGAAGATCGTAGCCGACGCCCAACGTGGTTTTACCCGCGCCGCTGCGAATACCCTTGAGTTGAACCCAGGCCGCGTCACCCATGAGCAGCGACACATTCTCTGGAAAATTCAATTGCAGGCGTTTACAAAGGCGGTCCGCCAATTGGTGCAGCGCCGGCGTATCCTCCTGTCGGAGTTCAATCCGAAATTCCACGCCTTTTTGGACGCGAAAGCTTTTGATAAAGAGTGCCAGGACATTGATGTGCCTTCGCATAAACGGCGCCATTACCCGGGAGGCGGCGAATCGCGCGAGAACCACAAACAGAGCCAGTTCCGCCGCTATCAACGCAGCGAGAAGCAGAATGGCGAGGAGCGAGAAAACATAAAATGACAGCACGGCCGCCCCCGCTCCCAGAACCAGCAGAAGCTTGGCGCCGCGGTTCAACGGCTTTTCCCGGACGACTCCGGTGGCGTTACCATTCACATTCATGAAATCCAGTTATGTTGCGCAATGCCTGTGCCGTTTCAAACCAAATAGAGTATCGGTCATTCCCCCTCACTTTTGACTTTTTGGCTGAGACGAACCATATTTGCCACGCATGAGGTCGCTCCAAAAATGGTTTTGGATTCTCTGGATTGGGGGAGTCATTGTTTCCATGGATTTGCCAGCCGACGCGCTCACCACGTGGGGTTATATTCCAACCAACGCATTTCCGAGCCTGATATTCTCCAATCCCGTTTGCATCACCTCACCGCCGGGCGAAACCAACCGGCTGTTCATTGTTGAAAAACACGGGCGCATCGTTGTCATCACGAACCTAGTGACCCCGACGCGAACGATCTTCATGGACATATCGACCCGCGTGAGTGTGGTCAACAGCACCGAATCGGCCGACGTCAACAACGAGGAGGGGATGCTCAGCATGGCTTTCGACCCAGGATATGCCACCGACCGTTATTTTTACGTTTTTTACATGGGTCAGGCCACCAATGGCACCAGCGGTCTGCATGACATCTTGTCCCGCTTCCAAACTTCGTCCGGCAACACAAACCAGGGCGACACCACTTCCGAAACCAAACTCATCCTGCAATACGATCGCGCCAGCAATCACAACGCCGGCGATACCCATTTTGGGCCCGACGGGTATCTTTACGTTTCCGTTGGTGATGAAGGCAATGAATATAACACCTTCGACAATGCGCAGCACATCGATCAAAACCTTTTTTCCGGCATCCTGCGAATTGATGTCCACAATCTGCCCGGCAGTTTGACGCCGAATCCGAGCGCGGAATCGGCCTCGACGACGAATTACGCCATCCCGCCGGACAATCCGTTCATCGGCACAACCAACTTTGACAATTTGACCATCAACACGAACCAATTGCGGACCGAATTTTGGGCCGTTGGCCTCCGCAATCCGTGGCGATATTCGTTTGATCCGGTAACGGGAATTCTTTATTGCGGCGACGTCGGCCAGGACCAATACGAGGAGGTGGACATAATCACCAAAGGCGGCAACTATGGTTGGGCGACTTGGGAAGGATCGAATACCCCGCCGAGCGGCGTTTCCACCAACGGTCAGCCCGTCCCTGTAAATCCTATTTTTCCGATTTACTCCTACGCCCACGCCTCCCTCGGCGGCCCTGGAAACTGCATCATCGGCGGAGTTGTCTATCGCGGCAGGCGTTTCCCCAATCTCTACGGTTCCTATATCTTCGGCGATTACGTGAGCGGAGCCTTCTGGCGGATGAATTACAACGGAACCAACGCCACAACCCCGCAAATCCTCTTCCACGATTCCGGCGTGAGTGCCTTTGGCGCCGACCCCGCTACTGGCGACGTGCTCTACTGCAACCTGCAGAGCGGCAATAACGCCGTCATCAAACGGATCATCTCCACCAATTCCGTGCCTTACATCAATGCGATCACCCTTTCCGGCACGAACGTCATCATCAGCGGCACCAACGGTCCTGCCAACGGAATGTATTCTGTCCTGGTGAGCACCAATATCTTTTCCCCAATTGCGACGTGGGGGCCGCTCTCCACCAATCCATTTGATGGAAATGGCAATTTTATGTTCACCAACCCCGTCAACCCCGGTCTCCCCGAGCTTTTCTATCTGCTACAATTGCAGTGACCGGCACTAAATTCCGTCCCCCGCCGAAAATTGCCTGGCCACCTCCGCCGGGGTAAGCGGTGGCCCCTTCGCCACATCCGCCAGAGTGGACCGGTCCATCAGCGCCGCCACATAATTTCGCGCATTAAAAAACACCCGCCGAAACCGGCAAACCGGCTCCTGCGAACACCGCTTATAGCCCGTCACAGAAACGCAATCAATCGGTGCCAGGATGCCGTCAAAATAGCGCACCACTTCCCCCATGGTAATTGATTCCGGCTTTTTCCCCAGAACGTAGCCCCCCCGAACGCCAGGGGTGCTATCGACCCACCCCTGCGATTTCAAATCCAGCATGATTTGTTCGAGAAACCGCTTAGGGACATCATTGCGCCGGGCCAGTTCGCGAATGGGAATCGGCCCCCCGCCGTAATGTTCCACCAGCGTGAACAA
>DATAXU010000029.1:0-10692 GCA_036272955.1 Verrucomicrobiia bacterium | reverse complement strand
CCAGCCGTTCGAGATGGGCGGCGATTTGTTTTCGCAGCATCGGCTCATCCTCAAGAACCAAAATGCTCAAGCCGCTAAGGGTCAATTCCATGCAAGCCCCCGATTTTAGACTTTCGCCCCATGCAATGCAAGGGCCGCCGACAGAGGGTAGTGTCCTAATTTGAATTCCTCAAAAAGTTACACCCTGTAACGATTCGATCCCGGATGTTATTTTCGATTATCGAACATACCTTTTCCAGCATCGCCAAGTGCGCGAGAAGACCGCTTGGTGTAGTTCATATGATGAACGCCACATAATTGGCTTCGTGTCCCGTAACGCCTAAACCCAAAACGAATCCGTGTGCCAGTTTTCCTTAAACCCCATGCTGGCTATCGGAATTGTTGGGTGTTTCTCCATTAATGCGTGCAATCGCTTTGGCCAATGCGATTCTGGGGCAATAGTCCTCAAGAGAATATGAAGCATGGATGCCTGGGCATAAAACGTATGGTTCGGCTCCATATGCTCTTTATAGGCGTCCATTATGCGCGGAGGAATGGCAAACCATCTGTTCCAGATCCGAGAATGATGTGCGCAAAGATTTCTTATATACGTGATCGAATGAAGCCAAGACGCGAAGATTTTATAATGCAGATGAAAATGATCGGCAATTGCGGCCTGGTCTTGCGTCGGGCGAATGTTTTTATAAAGAATTGACCATTTTCCAATAGTTAAGATTTCCGACACCATCCAGCACGGTGGATATTTTGGGTGGTTGTATTTCTCGTAATAGTGCCTCAAAAACACATCTTTGGTTGTTGGAAGCTCCCCGTGTTCATCCAATTTCAATTCTTTTTCCAATTCCGTAATGAACTCATCATAATGGAACCTGGGATGAAATCGTGTTTTATCCATAAACCAATGCGGTCCATATAATTGACACATCGTATTGGAAATGCATGCCCTGACAGCAATTTCGATACGCTCAACAGCATCCATAACAATAAGACGTAATTCCCGATCAAAAACATATAAGTCGAGAATCATTTCAAAGGTGATGCCTGGCTTAAATGTATGTTTTGAAGCTGAAAGAATCTCCTCCTTAACCTGGAAGGGAAGCGCATATCCAGATAATCTATAATAGCCAACAAATTTGAGAAAATGGATGACGATAGCGGGGCTGGAAACTCCTAAACCTCTTTTTACGAGCAATTCTAAATGCTCTTCAACAGTGCAAGACGGCTTTGTATATGGAACCTTCCCCATGTAAAAGTAAAAAACCCGCCGTGGTGCGCTGATCTAACGGGAAGCGTAGCGGGCCTGTTAAGAGGACAATCGACAAAAGTGATGGAATAGTCAACCTGAAAGGTTAAAAATTTTAGGCACAACGCTAAAAACCCTCGTGGACAATTTAATATAAAAACTCTTGACGAAAAACCGAACATTTAATAACTTTCTTGCACGATGGCAGTCCTAAAGACTAATGCTAGCACTGAACAAGGTAAAAAGGAGTCGGTTTATCCTTTGTATCCGCTGGATGAGGCGATCAAAATTGCCGAGGCTGTGAAGGATATGGGCGGCTCTCGCAGTTCCGTATCTAAAGCTCTATTGGCAAAGCATATGCATTATGCCGAAACCGGACCAAGTTTTGTCCAAAGGATTGCTTCTGCAAAGACTTATGGATTGATCGATGGCTGGGGCGCATACGGCCTTACGGACAGTGCAAAGCGCTACTTTTACCCCACAAACGATACCGAAAAACAAAATGCTTCACTACATTTTCTTTCGACGCCATCTGCATTTAAGTTGTTAATAGAGCGATTTGACGGCGAGAGGCTTCCACCTAACGAGATGTTGGGCAATGTTTTACATCAAGAAGCAAAAGTCCCAACGAGCTGGAAAGATCGACTAGCTTCAATGTTTGTCCGAGGGGCACAATCAATAGGAATTATAGATGCGGAAGGGATTCTGCGGTATGGTGCTAATATGCATAATTTTTCACCTGCGGAAACTGCCCGCGAACATCCCGGCGATGTGCCAAAGATAAAAGTAGATGCGGGTGCCGCGACTTCGGAGGCACCTGAGCGTTCGGGTCCCGGCCAAACCGTTTGGGCATTTCGCCACAAAAGTGGGGAGCGCATCCGTTTGGAAACCCCGGAAGACATGACAAGGGAGCTTTGGGAAAAACTTAATGCTTACGTTCAAATTTTAAAGCCGTCTGATTCTGACGGAAAAATAATATGAGAAGAACAAAAAGCGCAGTGCGAAAAGCCGGACGCATGTAGCGCTATGACAAAAACGATCTTTGGGGTCAACTTCATACATTCGATTCTGCTGAAAAACCCCCCATTTTCGAAAACGAGGCATCACGTTGTCCAAAAGGTGTCAAACCTAGAAACGTCCAGAACGGGCTATACGCGGCTTTTTCGCCAAGGGTGAACCCTTTTTGGTGGTGGCTATTCTTGACAGCAAATGAGTTTTTCAGCAGAATCTACATTCAACATTTGGGTTGATGGATTGAGGGTATTTCAACCAGGTTTTCAACCATAGCAAGGCCCTTGCGTTCTGAACGGGTGGGCGGCTGGTATCACATCACCACCCGCGGCAACGAGCAAAAAGCGATCTTCCGAGACGATCGGGACAGGGCGCATTGGTGCGAGAACGTTGGCAATATGGCCCCGCAGTTCAATATTGCCATTCACGCCTATGTGCTGATGGACAATCACTATCACCTGTTGATTGAATTGCGGGAGGCCAACTTGAGCGAGGCGTTGCAGTGGCTCAATGTGAGTTACGCCGCCTGGTTCAATCGCCGGCATGAACGTGTGGGCCGTTTGTTCCAGGGGCGCTTCAAATCCGTTGCCGTTGAGCCGGAAGGATGGGCGTGGGAATTGACGCGTTACATTCATCTCAATCCGGTGCGCACAGGCCGGCTGGGATTGGATAAAGACCAGCGTCGGGCGGACCGGTTGGGGATTGGAGAAAAGCCATTGCGCGAGGAAGTGGAGCAACGCATGGAGAAGCTGCGGTCCTATCGCTGGAGTTCATATCGGGGCTACATTGGCACATTAAAGCCCCCGGCTTGGTTGACGGAGTGAGGTGCTGGCAATGGGCAAAGCCTCGCGTAAGGAAGCGCGGCGCCGATATCGCCAATACGTTGAGGAGGCGGTGCGACAGGGGCTGGAGAAAAGCCCGTGGGAGAATCTCAAGGAAGGGCTGGTGCTGGGGAGCCAGAAATTTTGGGTGAGCCTGCAAGGAGCCGGTGGCGCCAAAGGCGGTGAACCAGGAGTAGCGCGGAGTCGGGTGTGGCGGCCGAGTTGGGAACAGACGGTGGAAGCGGTGGAAGAGACGTGCGGGGAGCGATGGGCGAAGTTTTGCGACAGGCACCGGGACACGGGACGGGATTTGGCATTGTTTCTGGCGAGAAGCCGCGGACGCCTGACCTTGCGCAAACTGGCACAGCGAGCGGGAATGAAGAGTGAAGCGGCGGTGAATCTGGTCACGCCTCATCGAGAAAAACTCTGATGAAGCAAAGCGTTTAAAAGACTGCGCCGCCCGTTTGGACAAAATCGGCCAAATGTTGAATGTATGAAGTTGACACCGAAATTCCACCAAAATTCCGCGCTACGAGGCGAGCGCGACCTTGCTTCTACTGCTGGGCCAAAACTTTCACTTCGCCATGACTTTCCCTCCGGTTGCGATTCGAGTCTGAACTGCCTCCAAGTATTCCTTGTGCTCCTTGCTTGGAAACAACTCGTAGGCTTTCGTATATTGGGCCTCCGCATTTGTAAGATCGTCCATCGCCAAATAGATAAAGCCGAGTTCCGTGCGTCCGTAATCGTAATCCGGTTGGGCTGCAACCAGAGCCTTCGCTGCAGTTAGAGCTTTTGGAAATTGTTGCCGGTCCAGTTCCGTCCTAACGTCGTACCAGCAGTTTCCGCATTGCTCCACGCCCCGCCAGTTTTCAATGATATTATAGGCCAACCAAGCTGCTATCAGGACAAAGATGCATGTTATTACGTTTCTGCTTTTGCGCAGCTCTACGATTATCTCCGATTTAATTTCTTCATTCATAACGTCACTCCTCATTTTTAGTCGCTGGGTCGGCCTTCCCGTTGCCAAACTCCAACCGATCCAATTTGGAGTCAAGTTCAAGTGGCCAGTGATTCCGGCTTGATCGAAAACGAAGTGACCGCCGATTGACGGATAAAACTTACACCGACAAAAATCTTCTTGGCACGTGATCGGCAATTCACGCGCTTCCGGTGTTCACGGAGCAAGCATCACAAAAATTAGTCGCGGGCGGTCAAAACGTGTCAGTGGCTGTCACTACAAGCGTCGGGCCGGAAGTGATCAAAACCCTTGTAAACATTGGGGATTGTCACGGTTTGTCGCAAGCTGGCGCAAGTGGGTCAAAATGTGGGAAGTGGCAGGGCCGAAACCCGGGAGGGTTGCGAGTCGCTTCGCCCATTCGCCGAATTTTGGTCTATGGACGGTATTTGAGCATATTGGGCTGCGGAACAAAAAACGTACCGTTGTATCTTTGGACGATTTTTTGCGTATTTTTCACTTAAAAATCCAATCGATGGGAATTATTTTGGCTTTTACCCGATGCCTTTTGCGCTTAGCGTTTGCGGATGGCTAAACCAGTTTTAGGACGTGGGTTGGGCGCGTTGCTCGGTGGGGCGGATGCGTCGGCTCCGGCGGCCAAGTCCGGATTGCCGGCTAACGCGCCCGTCGCCGCTGATGTGCGCGAACATGTCCGCCGCGTGCCGGTTGCGAGTGTTCGCCCTTGCCCGTTTCAGCCGCGTAAAGATTTCTCTCAGGAATCGCTCCAGGAATTGTCGGACTCGATCAAGGAGCAGGGGATCGTCCAGCCGTTGATCGTTCGCCAGCGCGGCGACGCTTTTGAATTGATCGCGGGCGAACGGCGGTGGCGGGCGGCCCGAATGGCCGGGCTGCCGGAGGTTCCCATCATTGTGCGCGAGGCGGATGATCGCGCGGTGCTGGAGCTGGCCCTCATCGAAAATCTGCAGCGCGAGAATTTAAACGCCATCGAGGAGGCGCAGGGATATGAGCAATTGATCGGGCAATTCCAATTAACTCAGGAGCAGGCGGCGACCAAGGTCGGCAAAAGTCGCGCGGTCGTGGCCAATGCCCTCCGGCTTTTGAAGCTGGCGCCGGAGTTGCAGGATTACGTTCGTCACGGGCGGCTCTCGGTCGGTCATGCGAAAGTTGTTTTGGGATTGTCGGCGCCTCAGGATCAGAAAATTGCGGCGGACCGGATTCTCAAAAAATCGCTCAACGTCAGGCAGACGGAGGAGCTGGTCGCGTCCCTCCAAAATCACGGTGCGGAAAAAGGAGGGGCGCCGCGCAGACCGGGGTTTTCAACGCAGGACACTCACGTCGCGTCGATGCAAAACAAAATGCAGGAGCGCTTTGGAACCAAAGTTCTTCTTCATTACCGCGAGGGCAAGGGGGCGATTGAAATCAAATTTTTCAACGATGAGGATTTGGAACGAATTTTAAAGGTGGCAGGAATTGACATGGAATGATGATTGCCCTGGGCGGCGATTCAGAAAAAAGATAATGAACACACTCGAACTCCGCGCGCAGTGCGCGCAAATGCTGTTGGCCAGGGCCGGGAAAGCCGCTCAAACGAGCGCCTTCGTCGGCCTGGATGGTTTTGTCGATGAAATCCTGCATGTGGTGGACAAGCGCGAAAACGCGGAGGTCTATCAGCGGCTGCCGACGATTCTTAAATTGTCGGAACGCCTGGGGGCCGCCGCCGGCAAAAGCACGAACGTCGAGTTGGTCAATCAGATCACCAAACTGGGCGGCAATGGTCCCATCATGGCCAACGCGCTTGCGAGCTTCGGGTTGAAGGTGACCTATCTGGGCAATCTTGGTTATCCGAATTTGCATCCTGTCTTTGCGGATTTCGCCAAGCGCGCCGAAGTCCACAGCATTGCCGATCCCGGCACGACCGACGCGCTGGAATTTGAGGACGGCAAAGTGATGATTGGAAAGCACACCTCGCTCAAGCACGTCACATGGGAGAACATCCAAAAGCGCATGGGCCGCGATCTCTTCGCCGCCAAATTCGCCTCGGCGGACCTTGTGGGATTTGTCAATTGGACGATGCTGCCTTACATGAGCGACGTTTGGGAATCGATCCTTGCGGAGATTTGTCCCAGCATGAACTGTCCCCGCCGCACCCTCTTTTTCGATCTGGCGGACCCGGAGAAACGGACGCGCGAAGATATTTTGCGGGCATTGGAATTGATTGGGAGGTTCGAGCAATACTTCAACGTGATCCTCGGCCTCAACGAAAAGGAAGCGCACGAAGTCGGCGAAGTTTTGGGCCTTCGTCCTCCTGGTCCGACACCGGAGGCGCTGGGCGATTTCAGCCTGCAGATTGCCTCGCGGCTCAAGTCCGGCACGCTGGTGGTTCATCCTGTTTCTTACGCGCTGGCGGTAAGCAACAACAAGGTGGACATCGTCGAAGGACCGTTCACCGGGAAGCCGCTGATCACTACCGGCGCCGGCGATCACTTCAACTCCGGCTTTTGCCTGGGCAGGCTGCTGGGGTTGGACAACAAGATGAGCGTGCTCACCGGGGTGACCACGAGCGGCTACTACGTTCGCAGCGCGCAAAGTCCCTCGATTGCGCAGATCGCCGCGATGATGGTGGAGCCGGCCAAAACATGATCCTGGAAGTTGTTCAATACGGACATCCTGTCCTGCGGAAAAAGGGGGAGCGAATCGGATCGATCACGCCGGAACTCAAGAAGTTGATCGACGACATGTTCGAAACGATGTACGCGGCCAAAGGAGTCGGACTTGCCGCGCAGCAAATCGGGCGCGCGTTGCAATTGACGGTGATCGACGTGCGGGGCGCGACCGACCGCCCCTCCACGCTGGAGCTTGACGGCAAGCCCGCGGACGTGGCCGCGTTCATGCCGCTGGCGCTGATCAATCCGGAGGTCAAGCCGGTTGGGGATCTCGAAGTCGGATCGGAAGGATGCCTGAGTTTTCCCGAGATTTACGGTGAAATTAAACGGCCCGGAAAAGCCGACATTCGCGCCACGAACGCCAAAGGCGAGACGATTGAATTCCGCTGCGGCGGCCTGCTCGCCCGGGCCATTCAGCACGAGATGGATCATCTGAATGGCATTCTGTTCATTGACAGGATGTCGCGCACCGAGAAGGACGAACTGAAACCGCAATTGGAAGAGCTGCACGAAAAAACCAAGGCGGCGCTGAAAAAGGGCAAGTGACATTGGGTAATTGACCGGGGGTTCACTGAGTGTCATAATAGCTCACCGCGTGAGATTTGAGCAGCCAAGGTTTATTCCGGTCCTTATTGCCTGTGTGGTTTTGTCGGTGGCCGGGACCACGCAAGCCTTGCAGACGATTCGCGGCGAACGTCCGTCGGCCGTCGATAAACTAAAGCCGCTAGCCCGTTACGCCGCTTCGAATCATCTGAACCTGGTACTGGGACTTCCTTTGCGCAATCATGCCGCGCTCACTGTTTTGTTGCGCGATCTCTATGATCCGGCCAGTCCCAATTATCACAAATACTTGACGTCTCAACAGTTTGCGGATCGATTTTCGCCGAGCGAACAGGACTATCGGGATGTTGCGCAATTCGCGACGTCGCACGGCCTGCGGATTATTGGCGCCCATGACAATCGGACTTTGCTCGATGTTGATGGTTCGGCCGCGGACATCGAGACGACTTTTCACGTGCGGATGGAGGTCTATAAGCATCCCACCGAAGCGCGGACGTTTTACGCCGCTGACGCCGATCCGTCCATGGATCTGGCGGTGCCGATCCTGAGCGTGCATGGACTGGATAATTTTGTTCTGCCTCGGCCGATGAATCTCACGACGGCTTTTGACACGACGAACGCCGTTGCTTACGCGTCCGGTTCCGGGCCTTTCGGGAATTTCATCGGTTACGATTTCCGCGCCGCGTACGCGCCGGGAGTCGCGCTCACAGGAGCGGGGCAATCGATCGGGCTTTTTGAGTTGGACGGCTACAATGCGTCTGATGTTGGGGAGTACGAAATCATGTCCGGTCTGCCGGCGGTGCCGCTGACTAATGTTTTGGTGGATGATTTCAACGGGCGCGCCGGTGGATCACAAACCGAAGTGACGTTGGACATCGATATGGCGATTTGCATGGCTCCGGGGGTGTCGCAGGTGCTCGTCTATGAGGGCACAACTCCGAACGATGTGTTGAACCGGATGGCCACGGATGATCTGGCGCGCCAGCTTAGTTGTTCCTGGGGAAATTTTAGTCCTGCGCTGGACACCAACCGGGAGCAGATTTACGAACAATTTGCGGCGCAAGGGCAGACGATGTTTCAGGCTTCCGGTGACGACGGAGCATACACCGGGGAAGTTTCCCCGCCCTCGGATGATCCGAATATCACGGTGGTCGGCGGGACATCGCTGACGACGAGCGGGTTTGGAGGACCGTGGCTTGGCGAGACGACTTGGTCCGGCAGCGGAGGCGGGAGCAGCATCACTTTTCCGCTTCCGCCGTGGCAACAAGGATTGAGCACGGCGGCAAACGGGGGATCGACGGCGTTCCGTAATATTCCTGACGTTGCCGCGATGGCGGATTCCGCGATTTGGCTGGTGGCATTTGGCGGCATGCAGGGGAGCATTGGAGGCACGAGCGCGGCGACGCCGCTATGGGCGGGCTTTGCGGCGCTGGCCAATCAACAGGCCGCGGCAGAAGGCAAGCGACCGATTGGTTTCATCAATCCACTTCTCTATGCCATTGGGCGCAGCGCGAGTTTTACATCCTCCTATCATGACATCATTGCTGGCAACAACACCAACAGCACAAGCCCAACCCAGTTTTTCGCGGTGCCGGGCTATGATCTTTGCACCGGGTGGGGTTCGCCGACGGGAAGTAATTTGATCAACGCGCTGGTCTCTCCGCCGGACGCGCTCCAGATTTTCCCGGCCACGAACCTGATGTCGAGCGGCCCGGGGGGAGGGCGGTTTGATCCGACGTCGCAAAGCATGCTTTTGACAAACATTGGCTTGGCTTCTTTCAATTGGACGGCCGCAAGCACCGCCCCGTGGCTCGATATCGTTCCGGATTCGGGCACGGGGATTTCGAACGGGCCGGCTGCGATTGTGAATTTGAGCTTGAACTCCCTCGCCAGCAATCTGCCTCCCGGAAATTATACGGCGACGATCTGGTTCACCAATTTGAACGATGGAGTCGGCCAAAGCAGGCAGTTGAATCTGAACGTTATCGTCACCTCATCTGTGCCGGCCATCGTCGGCCCGCCTCTCAGCCAAACAGCGCTGCCGGGGGAAACGGTGATTTTCACGGTGATGCCGGTGGGAAATGCGCCGTTGTCCTATCAATGGCAGGAGGACTCGACCAATTTATCTGACGGCGGCGATATCTCCGGATCGGGCACGGCGACATTGACCATCAGCAATGTTTCATCGGCATTTGCGGGAACGTATTCGGTGATCGTGAGCAACGCGCTGAACTTTGCTACCAGCGACGGTGCGGTGTTGACGGTGACTTCCGTGACGGGTGCAGGAGTGACGATTACCGATCTTTACTCATTCACGGGGGGCGGCGACGGGGCCAACCCGAACGGATTGATGCAGGCAAGCGATGGAAACTTTTACGGGACGGCCGAAAATGGCGGGATCGATTCCTCGGGCACGGTCTTTCAAATGACTCCGGCGGGCATCGTGGCGACGATGCACCAATTTGGCCAATCCGGCGGCAGCGGCTTTTCTCCGCAGGCTGGGTTGGTGCAGGGAACTAACGGCGCCTTGTACGGGACGACAACAGACGGTGGCGCGCATGGCTGGGGGACCATTTTCGAAATAACCACCAACGGCGGGCTGACGACGGTGTATATGTTCGACGGAGGCGACGGCGCTTTTCCGCAGGAACCGATGATCCTGGACACGGATGGAGATTTCTACGGAACGACTTCCGGCGGCGGAGCCGACGAACACGGCGAAGTTTTCCGTTTGACGCCCGCAGGGGCGTTAACGCAGGTGGTCTCGTTCGATTACGACAACGGGGTAAATCCGAATACGCTGCTGGAGGGGATGGACGGCACGTTATACGGTACCACGTTTGACGGGGGAACCAACGGCGGTGGCATCATTTTCAATATCGCCACCGATGGGACGTTGAACACATTGTTTTCCTTTTCATATACGAACGGCGGATTCCTTCCCGCCGCGGGCCTGGCGCAGTCGCCGGAAGGCGATTTTTATGGGACGACCTTTGACGGAGGGACGTTCGGCCACGGCACGATTTTCGCGATGTCGCAATCGGATATCGTGCAGACGAGTAACTCGTTTACGGGAGGGAATGACGGCGGGCACCCTTCAGCCGATTTGCTGCAAGCGAGCGACGGGAATTATTACGGCACCACCCTCGATGGCGGCCCTTACAACGCGGGGACCGTGTTTAGGTGGACGCCGGGCGGGGCGCTCGTCACGCTTGTGACGTTTGATGGCTTCAACGGGGCCAACCCGAAGTCGAGGCTGGTGCAGGGATTGGACGGCAATTTGTATGGTACGACCCAAAATGGCGGCGCGAGCAGCAACGGCGTCGTTTTCCGCGTTAATATCAATTCTCCCATCGTGCAAATCACGGGGCAGCCTGCCGCCCAAAACGCCTTTGTGGGTGCGAATGCGGTTTTCAGCGT
>DATAXU010000028.1:0-5709 GCA_036272955.1 Verrucomicrobiia bacterium | reverse complement strand
TTTGCTTTGAGCGCCATCGTGAGGAATTTCTGCAATTCCCAAAAGCAGCTTTGCGTCGCGTTGTCTTCGAACTGCTCCGGAGCGCCATAGAGGGACCATTGCATTTCGGCGGGGGCAAGATAGATGCCGCGCCGGTCTGTGTCGGATTCGTCGCTGTCCAGGCCATAGGCACGCGAACCGACGACGCAACGGTAGATGATGAATTGTTCCAGGTCGAAGCCCGGTGACGCGCCGTTTTCTGGCAACCGGTCTTTGAAATGCTTCAGGACATCAAATTGATCGCGGGCAAGGGATGCTTCGAAACCGTCGGGAAAGCGAACCAGAAACCGCGTTTCCTCAACGCTGGCCGGCGTGCGTGTGACGACACCCACGGCGCCGCGTGGATGAACAAGGGAATTGCTTGTCCCGCGGACTTCGACCAGCGACACGACTTGTGTCCCGGCAAAAATATTGTCCGGCTGGTGTGACATTCCAGTTGCAAGGGTATCCCTGAATTCGGCGTAAAAGCGAGCTTGGCCTATCGCGAAAAAGTCCAAACAGTGTTTGGACAATCTCCAGGCCAGAAAGTCCAGACAGTGTCTGGACAATTGGTTTCGAATTGGTCGCTGAGAGGGAGAAAGCTCGCAAAAATCTGCCGAGCAATCATTTCCTTCCCAATTGCATCGTCACGGATTGAATGATAGGCTCTCGTATCAATCGTTGATGGCACGGAAAGAGAAAATTGAATCGGATGCGGAGTTGAATAATCCTTTTGCGGATTTGCAGATCGATAATCTGCCGCTGGGGGAATCTGTCGCTCCCATTGCCACCCCCACCCGACGGACCCGCTCTCTGGGGCGGGTGGTGCTGCGACGGGAGACGGCGCATCGCGGGGGGAAGACGGTGATCGTGATTCACGATTTTGCCTCGTTTATCAGCACGCAGTCGATCGAGGATCTGGGACGCAAATTAAAGAAGGTCTGCGGGTGCGGCGGGACTACGCGGGAACGGATGATCGAAATCCAGGGGAATCATGCGGGGAAAATCCGGGAGATTCTGGAGCAGGAGGGGTATCGGGTGGCGGGGGTGAAGTAAAGCCCTGTTCGGCAATCTCTTTTACCACGAAGAACTCGAAGATCACGAAGAGGGGTGAAGTACATTTTCGGCGATCTTTTTTTATTTCAGAAAGAGAAGGGCGAGGGATTTGGCTACTTTCGTTGCCACGCCTTCCTCGTTGGAGTTGGTTAGGACGATGATGGTTAGGCCGTCTGCGGGGAAACGTTGAAGGCTGGCGGAGAATCCCGAGGTCGATCCGCTGTGGCCAATATTTGGCCTTCCTTTCAACGGATCTAAAAACCAGCCGAATCCGTATTGATGGACTGTGCCGTTGTTGAGGTGGACGGGGGTCCACATCGCTTGTTCGCTGGCGGCTGTCAATAGTGTTTTGGCGTCGAGGGAGGCGTTCCATTTGGCGAGGTCTTCGACGGTTGAAACAATGGCGCCGGCGGAGAAAATATCGGTGAGGTCGTAGTCGCGGTTGATGTAGTGGCCGGCGGAATCGGTTTCGTAGCCGCTGGCGCGGAAGGGGATTATGCCGCGGGGGTCGCGGTTGGTGGTGCTGGACATTTGGAGGGGGTCGAATATGCGCTGGCGCATGAATTGCCAGTAGTCCTGGCCGCTGACGTTTTCGATGATGAAGCCGAGGAGATTGAAACCGCTGTTGCAGTAGGACCATGAGTCGCCGGGGGCGAAGTTGAGCGGTTCTGCGCCGAGTTTGCGGATGAATTGGGCCTGGGTGAGGTGACGGGTGAGTTCGAATCCGTTCAGGACGGTGTAGTTTTTGAGGCCGGATGTATGGGTCAACAGGTGGCGGATGGTGATGTCGCGCCACGTTTCGGGGATGTCTTTGAGGTAGCGCGAGATTTTGTCATCGACGGATAATTTGCCGTCCTGGGCCAGCAGGAGGATTCCGGCGGCGGTGAATTGTTTGGTCATCGAGCCGATCTCGAAGACGGTTTGAGGCGTCGCGGGGGTGCGCCATTCGAGGTTGGCGAGGCCGTAGGCGGCGGTTTTTGTGGGCTTGCCATTTTGGATAATTTCCAGCGCAAGGCCGGGAATGGGATGGCGATTCATCTGGTCGCGCACCAAGTCATCGACGGGATCGGCCGCGGCGTGGAAGACGTAGCAGGCGGCGGCGAGGGCGATTGCGAAATGTGATTTCATTCGGGCGGTTTTCATGTGGTTGTGCGTGCGCGGACGTTTCTCATTGTATAGCCGTGATGATGTCGATAGGCCACTACTAAACGCGCGTGGCCTCCGGCAAAAGCTGTACAAAAGTGATTGAATAGTTAAATGTTAAGACGTGACACCGCCGCTGCGCCGCCGCTGCGGCGTTGCCGATTGAGATTGTGGGTTTGGGTGAGGATTTGAACCTGACGCGACAAGCCGCCATTTATAAAGCCACTCGGAAAATGTCTTATGCGGACTGTTTTGCCGCCGCTTTGGCAAAATTGAAAAACGCTGAACTTGTAACTGGTGACCCAGAGTTTAAAGAGGTGGAGAAGGAGATAAAGATTGGATGGTTGAGATAAGGCGGGTCGGATTGCCGGAGTCAATTACTTTCCAAGTTTTTCGACTTGTGGATGTATCACATCGGCCAACCGCTCCATGAGGTCAATGTCCTCGGGATTGATTGGACGAGGATCAACGTCGAAATGGCAGATTGTGCCGAACATTTTTCCGTCCACGTCCAATAGGGGGACGCCAATATAAGCCCGGATTTCCAGCCGCTTTGGATGTCCGAGAGTCCGTTCGTCCTGTTGAGAATCCTTTACTGAAAACATTTTGCCGGAGTCGCGCACAAAAACGCAATAGCTCGAAAGAACAGGAACCTCTGGCGATGACACCTCGTCAGGATGCTGACGATCGAAAAAGAAAAGATTTTTTAACCTGGTTTCGTCAAAGCGGTAAAGGGCGGTGAAGCGATGGGAAGTCAGGCCGTTTAAAAACTCCAGGCAAGCCCGAACGCCGGCCCCAGAAGCCAGTCTCTTAAGCTCCGCCAACGCAACTTTTCTTTCCATTCGCTCCATCATTATTGGATTCAAAAATCGACGCGAAATAGATTTTGTTATTAATCACACACTCCTGAAGTGACGAAATAAATTAAGCGATGCGCACAACGCGCGCAAGGTAATTGGCTTTCGGCCTTTGGGGCGTGAAGCCTGTAAAACATGGTGTCTGAAGTCTTAGCCGAATTCCGCGGCTTTTTTTCCGGGCCGCACATGATGCCTACGCGGAAGTTTGCGGCTAATCTAATAGCCTGCCCTGACGCGATAGTATTGTTGACGGTTGGTGGGGGTGATGAGCCACGAGGAGGCGGCGCCTGGAAGGTCGGTGTAGGGGCCGGCGGGGGTTGGGGCGGATTGGAGGGCGCCGGTGTTCCAATTGAGTTGGAACTGGCCGGCGGGCAGGGTTTGCAGTGTGATTGACACTGATGGCGGCGGTTGGATTTCCACAATCGCGGCGGAGGAGATTGGCACGGTGATGAGGCATTGACCGTTGGTGAGGTTGCCGAGTGGCGTCCATTGGCCAGCGAAGGCGGCGTTGTTCGTGATGAAGGCGCCGCCGAGGGTCACGCCGTTTGTTGCGGCAACGCCGTTGGTGGCGTCGAGGAACATCGCCCGGACGCTGCCGACGGATATGCCCTGCGGGATGATGGTGACGGCGGCGTTGTTGGGGTTGGCGCCGTATTCCTTGTTGACAATGGTGACGAAGAGGTCGTTGCTGGAGCCGACGCCGTAGGCGGTGACGTTGAGGCTGTTGGTGTTGGTCATCGTTACGGGGATGATTGCGCCGTGGCTGCCCAGATCGAAGGCCTTGATGCCATAACCGATTGGAAAGATTTGGTAGTTCCCGTTGATGTCGTAGTAAATGGTCGCGTTGTATTTTCCAAGGAAGGTGTGGAAATTGACGCCGTTGCATTTATTCGCCGCCCACCAATGCGCGGCGTCGCAGGCGTAAAGGGCGGAGGCGAAGACGTTGTTGCCGCCGGGGAGTCCGGGATAGTCCGCGACGTAGCTGTTGAATTCTGTTGAGCGGAAGGGAAAGCCGTCGGCGTTGGCGATGGCTTCGGTGTTGTTGAGGTGCGACGGATAGGTGCTGGTGTCCCAACTCGCCGAAAGCATTCCAGCGATGATTTGCGCGGGGGTCAGGCTGGACGAATTGCCGCCCGCATAAAAATGGGAAAAGATCGTCGTGATGTTGGTGGAACCAGTTTCCGCGTTGGCAAACTCGCCGGCATAGGCGGTGCCGGCGGAGTCCGGGCCGGCGAATTTCGCGCTGGGCGCGGCATTGAGAATCGCTTGCTCAAAGGAGGTCCATTTGGCGAGGTAGGATGAAAAACCGGTGATTTGCGGATCGGCGTTGCCGTAGTCGTCCGGCTCGTTGCCGATTTCGAAACAGGTCAAATACTGGTTGTAGTTGGACCAGGTGTAGGCGGCGAGCGCGGCGTCGAGTTGTGAATTGCCGTTTTCCAAACGGAACGAAAGGCTTACCTCCACGCCTGCCGCAGGGGCGAATCGAAATAGCGCGTCAACGTCCTGGTTGGTGGGAATGTACACGGGAATGACTTCGTTGTTGGTGTCAACCGAAGTGCCGCCGATGCGGAGGTTTTTGATGCCGAGATTGGTGAAAAGCGTGACCAATTCCGTGTCCGACGAGTCAAACATATAGCCAACCACGCCCACGCCGTTGGAGCGGAGGTTGGCTTCCTCGAAGCTCAAGCCCAGAAAATCCCGTGGGATGGCGGGACCGGGCGACAACGTATTGACTGCCAGCGACACGCCTGATGTGGCCGGCAGGCTGAATGACACCGTCTGGCTTTGGGCGCTTGCGGAGACCGGATCGGTTACAATGGCATAGTAGTCGCCGAGGTTGTTGGTTTCGGCTTCGTTGATTTCGTAGGTATCGTTTGTCGCGCCGGCAATCGCGGTGAAGGCCCCGACGCCGTTGGATTTGAAATACCATTGATACGTCAGCGGGCCGGTGCCGGCGGCGAAGGCGGAGAAGGTCACCGAGGAACCGAACAGGGCTGTTTGCGATTGGGGTTGGATGGAAAAACTGGGCGCGACAAAGACGGGGCCGAAACGGACGCCGGAGAGCATCTCATTGGTCGGGGCATGGACGAGGGTGGTGGAGGGCGAGGCGGGGCCGGTATCGACAATCCGCAGGAGGCGGTTGCCGGAAGTTTCCGCTGTTGTCACATATATATTCGCACCGCGGACGCCTGTGCCCCAACGGGTCGCGGCGCTGAAATCTACCGTTACGGCGCGGCCGCCGAAGCTTGAACTGGTCCCCATTTGCAGCGTGTAGCTGTAGCTGTAACCGGGGAATCCGTCGGTGCCGATGCCGCTGGCGTCCCAGCGTTGGAGGCCGCCTGCTTCGACATTCACACCGCCGTAAATGCCATTGTCGGAGATATAGACGGTGTTCAGGTCGGGGCTGAAGGCGAAGTCGAGCGGCTTGCCGGGTTCGGCAATAATCGACGATGAGGCGGTGGTATTGTTGGGCAGACCGGGGCAGGCGTAAAGCCCTACGATGCTGGCGCCGACGTCCGAGAACACCAGGTTTCCACCCGCCACTTGCGCGACGCGCGTGCCGCCCAGGCTGCCGGCCACGGCCGCGATTCCGCTGCCGTTGGCGGGCTGGAAATTGATGTTGCAGTATTTGATG